>NZ_CP076458.1:310938-621876 GCF_018866245.1 Novisyntrophococcus fermenticellae | reverse complement strand
AAGAATAGCATATGTAGAGGGTGGGTGTCAATCATTTTTTTCTACTTGTTCCAGTCAAGGCTGTCACTGATTCTTCTGATTCCATCCAGTCGTTTCAGTATACTGCCGCAGGGGCAGCGTCCGGGCAACATCCTGCCCATATCTCCTGTCCGATAGCGAATCAGAGGCATGCCTTTTCTGGTCAACGTGGTAACTGCAATCTCACCAAGGCTGCCTTCCGGCAGACTCTTTCCTGATATCGGCTCTACAATCTCCACGTACAGATCATTCTCCCGGATATGCATTCCCTGATGTTCTCTGCACTCCAATGCTCCCCCATATCCCAGTTCCGTCATTCCATAGTGGTTAAAGACCTCACAGGAAAGTCCTTCCTCTATTTGATGGCGAACTGAATCAGACAAGACGTCTGTACTTAAAAGGACCCGTTTTACCGGAACCTTTATCTTCCTATCCCTGCAGCAGGCAGCCAGTGCCTGCACCTGGACAGGAATGCCCACCACTACGGTAATCTGATTCCGGCAGATTTCATTCACACAGTCTTCGGTCTCTTCCACCAATCCATAGACGAGGCTCTTAGCAGGTATCCGCGCCACGCCCCTTTCTAAAAGATTTGCCAGCCCTCCCCTTTGGCCGCCCGGCAGTAAAATCATGACCCGGTCTTTGGGATCTGCCAGTTCTTTCATTCCATAATGAAAGAAATCCAGCGTTAATTCCTGATCTTCTTCTGTAAAAAACAACCTTTTCGGGAGCCCTGTGGTACCGGAGGTATCTAAAGACACCACACGGCTGATCTGACTTTGGGAAACGCAAACCATCTCCATACCACGTTTCCGGATATCCTCCTCCGTGATCAGAGGCAGCTCCCCAAAATTCTGCCAGTTATTCAGCGCAGAGGGACATCCTGAATCTTTATACATTTTCTTATAAAAAGAACTATTTCGAAGAACCCGGAAATAGGTTTCCTGTATTTTCTGAAACTGATAAGACCGGATGCTCTCCCGCTGCATAAGGGCACCGTCGCTGATATGCTGCCGGGCCCAGCTTTCCCATCTACAGGTCCTACTCTTCTTGTTCATGGCGGAACCCTCTATATAACGTCCTTCCATCTGCCGCTGTAAGGTTGTATGCGCAGAATGGAATCAGTCTGGGGTTGTCTTTATATTCCGAAATGTGGATATAACATTCTTTCAAACGCTCCAGATCCAGGTTCCAGGCATCCATAAAGGTCATGCAGGATACCGCCAGCGTCTGGCGGTTCAGACGATTTAAGAATTCATCCAGGGAGGAGGAATCAAGGTTGTCTTCTTCACAGCAGCAAGTACAGGCTTTGGGTGGCGCCGACCACTGACGGGCTACAAATTCTTTGGATTTATCCGAGCTTCCGCATCCACAGGAATTCGAATGATCCCATGGAGTGATGCCGCCATCCGCTTCTTTTATAAAGTTACCCGAGAAGGAACAATAGGCATTTTCTGCATTTCCAGCTGTAAAATCACTGGCCTTCATCTGTCCCCGGGTCTGTTTTTCAATTTCTCTTAAAAGGTCGGGCATTGTGAACCGTTCTTCGGGAGCGTTGCCCATATATCTTCCAAAATAACTCACAGGCTGAAAATGTACACCTCTTACCACCGGCATCTGCTCTAAAGCAAAATCCAATATCTTTCCAACCTGGTCTACATTGATATCAGGTGCAATAACCGGTACCAGTACCACGCCGATGCCTTCCCGCCTGCACGCTTCTATTGCCGCCATTTTCTCTGCCAGTAGTTCTCTTCCCCGCAATTTTTTGTAAACACTTTCATCCAGACCGTCAAATTGCAGGAATACACAGTTAAGTCCTGCCTCGGCCAACCGGTGCATGTATTGCCTGTCGTATCCGATTCGAATTCCATTGGTGTTCATCTGAAAGTACTCGAATCCTACGTGTCGCCCCAACTTTATAATCTCAGGAAGGTCCTCCCTCATGCCCGGTTCGCCGCCGGATAACTGGATATTAAACGGACCTCCCCGCTGCATCATATCTTTGAACTGTAATTCAATTTCCTCAAGTGTAAGATCATCCCTGGCATCTCCTCCTGCCGAGGCAAAACAAAGTGGACAGTTCAAATCACACCGCTTTGTCACTTCCAGTAAAACACAACAGGTTTTCTGTCGATGATCTGTGCACAGACCGCAGTCATAGGGACATCCCTGTTTCATCTCCATCGCCGGTGAAATCAATGGGACGGGCTCTTTCTTTTTTCCCCAGAATTCATACGCCGGAGGCCCATTCCAGATCAACGTACGAAACTTTCCATGCTCGCAGCATTCTTTTTCCAGATATACCTTCTGTCCTTCCGGGACTCTAAACGCGTCGACTTTCTTCAGGCAGACCGGACAGACGCTCTCCGTCTTTTGACAATTCATTGAATCACCTCCTGTTTTTTCAAAGCATAAACGTTTAAAATACGTTTATAGTCTTCAGGCAGATTGGCATCTTTGACAACTTCCTCATCTTCCACCGGCAGATACCGGATCCAAAAGGGATATCTCTGCAGGAAGCTGCGCAGACCGCCGTCTTCACGATGGTTTTGTATTTCCTGTATAACCGCAGCACTGTAGACGGGCGGGTGTCCCATCTCCCCCTTATATGTAGGTATTAAGATCGGGCTGTCTCCCTGTTCATAAGTTCGGATAATCTCCTGTATCGTTGCAGGGGCTATCAGGGGGACGTCCCCCGGGCAGATAAAGACGGCATCTGTATCTGCCTTGATTGCCGACAGTCCGACTTTCACAGATTCCAGCATATCCGTATCTTCATAGGCTTCATTCACCACCCAGGACACATGTTCCTGTTTCAGCAGAGATATCACCCGCTGTCTCTGACATCCCACGACCACAAGGATATCTTCTAAGCCTGACTTTTTAAAATTGTCTATTACAGACTGTAAGATACATCCTTTTCCCAGTGGCAGCAGGGGTTTGAATTTTTTCATCCTTCTGGAGCATCCGGCAGCCAGAATCAATACCTGATATTTCATAATCTACCTTTCCTTTTCATTCATTTCTTAGCAATAGGGATCTGATAATGGGATTTCATAGTCACTTAGCAGCTCCATCAGTTTCTCATAGCAGGCGGCGACTAAAGGCATGCATACAGTTCCTGCCCTGTCAAAATCACCACCCAGGATAGTCTGGCAACTGCAGGTTTTGTCCTCTTTTCCATAATTACTTATAAACCAGTCCACATATTCGCGGAGGATCGTCAGAAAATCCAGCTCCGGTTCTTCCTCAGGTATTCCCTTTCCCGCAAAAAATCCCAGAACTGCACATCCTCCGGTCAATGCACCGCATTCCCGCCCGCAATACCCCAGTCCGCCGCATAATCCGCTCACGGTTCTGACTGCCTGGGGGCATTCTACCTGGGCCTCTTCCAAGGCCATAATCATCAGCATCTGGCTGCAGGCCATCCCCTGTCCGGCCAGTTCTAGCAAACGAGTTTCTATATCCATAAATCTCCTTTCCGGGTATCAGGGGTCAAAATACCTTTTGACTCCTCAGTTCAGCCATCCGCCCGATAAACCCCCGCATAATAGCTCATATTACTCAAATCCGTCTTTCCTCCCGGCAGGCAGGCAAAGCCGTTGTCCTTTCCATAATTCCAGAGCCAGTATGACCGGTAGGCTTTCCACTCCTCCTCACAGGTTCTGGCTGCTATTAGCTGAAACCCAAATTTTCTATAGTCAGGTATGCCTGTATCCTTCCGGTAGATATCCGACAATAGTAAAAGGCCGTCATGCTTTAAACACTTTGTTATATTATGAAATGTCTCCTCCTCGTTCAAAAGGCAGAGCGTGCATTCCAGAAACAGCCCATCATAGCTGTCTTCAGGGAAAAACCATTTCAGGAAATCCCCTTCTATCAAGCCTTTTTCTTTCAACTCCAAGGGCAGTATCCGATCGATTCCATTTGCCTGAAATCCCAGGTTTTTCAAAAGCTTTACGGTATCCCCCGTGCCGCAGCCCACATCCAGGAATTTCCCTTTCCAAATGGGGCCTTTCGCCTTTTCCGCCTGTTCCAGCAGCCACAGAGTAAGTGCTGTGCCACCCGGATGACTCTGTTCTTTGTCTCCCCAAAAGTCACAATGTTCCATCCTCTACCCTTCTTTCAAAACCCATTCCACTTACTTGTCTTCCAGAGCCCGTTCCACCTGGAGGATCTTACCACTTGCCAGTTCTTCAGGTATGAATACCTGTCCGCATAAAGGACATTTTGGCATTTGGATTGGAAAATCATTCCCCATATATTGAAGTATCACTTCCCCGGGTTCCATAGCCGCCTGACACTTGTCACAGACAAGACTTCCCGGTTCAAATTCATAGGACTCATGATATTTCTGTGACATTATGCCTCCCCCTTTATCTGCATTCTGTGGGAATAGGTTCTTAATATCTCGTAACCATCCTCCCGTTCTCTGTAATACACCCAGTAAGTCACGTGTCCTACCCTATGATGGGCAATAAAGGTTTCACTTTCCCTGTCCCAGATGCGGTGGTGTTCCTTTTCCGCCTGCGCAATGACCTGGCAAATATCGCTTTCCAGAATCAGGCGCTTTTCCAGCTCATCTTCCAGTTCCGATGAATAATAAAGCCTGCTTTCCTCCATCGCCGTCACCTCTTCTTTCCAGATTTCTTTACGCAACTCCTGCTGCAGACGAAATCTGTTCTTTCGCCGCAGAGAATAGCGTGGCCAGGGTCTTTTACCATCCGGGTCTGACCCATATATCACTTCCAGTATGTGTACGGAATCTGCGCCGGCCTTTGCAAAACGGTCCCTGCAATTGATGCAGTAGGTCAGGTAGCAGTCCTTTCCTTCCAACGCCTGGGCGGTCACCCCGGCCGCTACCCCGGGATTTGAAAACTGGGCCAGACCGCCATAACCACAGCATCCTGCCTTTTCTTCTTTGTAGACCTGTTCCTCTACCCGAATACCCATGGCCCCGGCCAGCCGCCGCATCGATGCACGCACCTCCGGATGCGCTCTGGCTCCGCAGGCATCGTGCAAGAATCTTTTTTCTGACAGTGCTGTTGTCCGGGGAAGGCCGATACACTCCAGCACTTGCCAGATTCCCTGTACCTGCTGCTCCGTAAATTCCCTGATAAATGTATCATAGCAGGTTGGACAGGCTGTGATGATTACCGGATTCCCCATCTGTGCCAATGAATCTCTCAGTTTGCTCAAGGTTTCTTCATATAGCCCGGATTCTCCGGCCCACTTTGCCATAATCCCACAACACCCCAAAATCAGGCCGACCTCCCCATCCATCCGTTTCTTCAGATCCAGATACGATGACCTTACAATGTCAGGCGCTGAAGCGCTGAGCTGACAGCCGGGGAAATAGACATACCGGCATTTCTCCCTGCTGGCAAAATAACAGTCCCCATTGGAAAATTTCATATCCTCCAGCGCAAAGTCAAATGCCGACCGGGGCATCTTTTCTTTGGAAACCATAACTTCTCTGGCTTTTTGCATGACCTGCCCCAAATCCAGTCCATAAGGGCAGACCTCGGAACATTGGCCGCACAGATTACAGGTATTAATCATACCGTTTGCATGGTGCGTCCCCATGGCAATCGAAAGATTGTTATACACAGTCCTTAAGTACTTCTTAGGATACGATTTGTAATGTCGCATGAATGCACAGGCATCCGTACACCTGGTGCATTGGCAGTTCCAGCATCTTTCCGCTTCTTCCCGGGCTTCTTCTTTTGACAGCAGCTCGTCTCCATGCATTTTTACAAGTTTTTCTTCCTCCGGTGGTTTTGAATTTGCCTGCCATGCACCTGCAGGGCGATCCACACATAAGGTGGTTTCAAATACGCCTTCCTTTTCCCGTCCTGCCTCCACGGAAACTCCCTGCATGTAGCGATCCATGGAAAGTGCACAATGCTTTCCGTCTGCCATAGCCTGCACCCAGAAGTACGCTTCTCCATCCAACACATCCCCCGCCCGGAAAATACCGGGCGTTTCACAGCGATAATAGACATCTGCTCCTCCGGCCTGCCCTTTCCCCCAGGCAATCATCACCGCATCATATGCTTGCTGCAATTCCCGGGGGCTTGTCTGTTCATGATTCATGACAAGCCTGACATGATATTCCGACAGCCTTGCTGCCATCTGATTTAAAAGTTCTCCAGTCACTTCAGGATGTGCTTTTAAGTGTCCCCCAAGTCTTTCCGCTTTTTCATACAGAGTGACAGGATAGCCTTTCTTTCCCAGCTCCAGAGCTGCTGTCATACCGCAGATACCGCCTCCGATAATCGCTGCCGTCTTTGACTTCTTCCTTATAAAGTTCCCGGTTTTCTTCGGCTTTCCATAGACGGATGCCGCCTCTTCCAGCTTGCGCAGAAAAACACCGTTTCCTTCACGCGCACAGACGCATACCTCCTGGCAGGGAGCTTCACAGATTTTTGGAAGCAGTTCAGGGAAAGGAACGGCTTTCTCATAGACGGCTCTTGCCTTGTCAAAACTCCCTTCCGCAAGTGCATTACAAATCCCTCTGCAGTCCACATGGAGCGGACAGGCCGCCGTACTTGACGGCGGCTGCTCCTGTGTGCAGAGTTTTTCCAGTTCACGAAGTTCGTTCTGATCTACCTCATGCATAGAATTCCTCCAAAATTTAACGTCTTAAAAGTGCTTCCTTTACCTTTTCAGGTTTTGCCGGTAACTCCGTGATTCTGGCACCGGTCGCGTTATAGATGGCACTTAAGATTGCCGGATGTCCTGCGGTCAGCGGACCTTCCCCGCAGCCCGATGCTCCATAAGGTCCTTCCGGCCGTTTTGTCTCTACATAGACAATGTTGATATCATCCGGGACATCCTTGGGATAAGGAATTCCGCAGCCGGCCAATGTGGTGTGTTTACTGTAATCCTCAAAATCCTCACTCAGCGCCAGTCCGATTCCCTGTGTCAGTCCGCCATATACCTGACCGTCCACAACGGTTTTATTGATGATTGTTCCAAAATCACAGATGGTACTATACCGAATCACTCTCACCTGCCCTGTTTCAACATTGACCTCTACTTCCGGAATGAACAGCTGATACATATAATTACTGAAAGGCGCTCCCTGTGCAGTTTCCAGATCACAGTCTGTGCAGGCACTGGCCACCCAGGTTCCTTCATAAAATACAGGAATGTTTTCAGCCACCATCTCTTCGTAAGTACGGTAAGTACCATCGGTTTTACGCATTGCATTGACAAGCATCTCCGCAGCCACGCGCGTAGCATTTCCGGTAACCACATTGGAACGGCTGCCGCCTGCAGGACCGGAAGCCGGTGTGCGTCCGGTGTCATTCATCACAAGCTGAATCTTATCCGGTGTGATTCCTGCCTGACGCAGGGTTTCATGAGCCATCGTCAGTGTACCGATATCAGCACCCTGTCCATGATCTTCCCAAGAATTAAATACGGTGACTGTGCCATCGGGATTTAGTTGAACGTTCGCAATCGAGCTGTCCTTTCCATCCAGTCCGCAGCCATAGATGCCTGCTGCAAATCCAACCCCGTATTTTAGTTTCTCTGTATTCATCTTTGCCAGGCGTTCTTTTGCCTCATAGTAGATCGGACGCGCTTTCTCATACATCTCTTCCAGATTATAAACCTCCGGCG
The DNA here is from genome assembly GCF_018866245.1 of Novisyntrophococcus fermenticellae. GTDB lineage: Bacteria > Bacillota > Clostridia > Lachnospirales > Lachnospiraceae > Novisyntrophococcus > Novisyntrophococcus fermenticellae. The sequence continues at coordinate 614,226 of NZ_CP076458.1, read as the reverse complement.
TCTGACCTGTAGGTGTCGTGGAGCCCCACTCCTTTCTGTAGATATTCTTATACCTCAGTTCGAATGGATCCATACCCATCTTTTCTGCCAGAATATCCATACAAAGTTCAGAGCCCATGAGGGACTGGGGTGAACCATACCCCCGAAATGCCGATCCCCATGCATGATTCGTGCATACGGTCTGGCTCTTGTTGCGGATATTGCGGATATCATAGCCTGCTCCGGTAAACTGGGACAGTCTCATAGTCAGCAGATCTCCAAATTCAGAATACGGACCATGATCCACGTAGTTGTCCCCTTCCATGCCCAGCAGTCTTCCCTCTGCATCTGCCGCAAGCTTAATGTTCATAAAGGCAGGGGAACGTTTTCCGGTATAGGTGATATTCTGATACTGGTCGTAAACCAGTGTGCATGCTCTTCCATCCAGGGCCAGACAGGCCACGCCCAGCAATGCCTCCATCGTAGGAGAAAATTTGTATCCGAATGTTCCGCCGGATGGATTTTGAATCAGGCGGAATTTATCCGGTTCCACACCGATTCCCGCAACAATCATGGCAGAATGCAGGTGGATACCAATACTTTTGGAATGCACGGTCAGTCTTCCCTCTTCATCTATGTATGCACAGCCGCAGTCCGGCTCCAGATGCAGATGAGGCTGACGGCTCGTATACGCATGAACTTCTGCAACGTAAGGTGCAGATTCCATAATCGGTTTTGTATCTTCCCCTTTGATACAGTTCGTTTCAAAATAGACATTGGGAGTTCCTGGATGAATCTCAATTGCATCCTCCTCCATGGCCTCCATTGCACTCATATAAGCAGGCAGCGGCTCCAAATCCAGCTTTACGGCTTTGGCTGCCTCTTTTGCATGCTCTTCGGTGTCTGCCGCCACAATTGCCACAGCATCACCAATCTGAAATATCTTCTCATCGCAGAGAATCGGACGGTCCCATCCATCTCCCTTATTCGTAGCAAATGTAATCAGCCCGCTGATGCGGTTCTTTCCCTTTACATCCTTCGCAGTAATGACCTTAATGACTCCGGGCATTTTCCCGGCCTCTTCAAAATCCACTCCTTTTATAACGGCGTGGGGAATATCTGCCTGTACCAGTGCCAGCCTTGCAGTATCAGCCGGCATCTCCAATGCCATATCTGCACCATACCCCCATGTTCCGGTAACTTTCTGAAGCGCTGAGGGACGTACATAGCTGGTTCCCAATATCTTATTTCCCACCGGTGTAAAGATCAGGTCCTCTTTCTTCATCTCCCCACGCAGCACCTTTGCCGCATCCATAACTGCGTCTACCAAAGGCTTATATCCCGTACATCTGCAGAGATTACGGTGTTTCTGGAACCATGCGCGCACCTCTTCTCTGGTGGGATCCGGATTCTCTTCCAAAAGAACTTTCGCCGACATGATAAATCCGGGCGAACAGTATCCGCACTGCGCACATCCATGTCCCATCCAGGCCAGCTGCAGCGGATGAAGATTTTCGGGAGTTCCCACACCTTCAATCGTCTCTATTTTCGTCCCATCCTCCAGTTTTTTCATCTTCACCAGACAGGAACGTACAGCCTTTCCATCCACAATGACCGTACAGGTACCACATTGTCCGATTTGACATCCCACCTTACATCCTGTTAAGAGCAATTGCTCCCGCAGCACCTTTGCCAGATTTTCCTCCGGATTTACCAACAGCGTGCGTGGCAGACCGTTGATAATCAAGCTTTTTTTAATCATAACCATCCTCCTACTTTTTTTGTTTTTAGTCTTCAGCCTGATAAGTAGCAGATTTATGTCACATAAGTAGCAAACCCCGTGCCGCGTAAGTAGCATCTATGTATATATTCAAACGTATGAGTTTCATCCGCTGAATATAAATACAGTTCTTTATTTTTTTCTCCAATTCCTATACAATGTTACTATATCTGATATATAAAATGTTGAAAGGAGCGTATCTTAATGAAAAACCCCAATGTTGAAATTGATTTACAGGTTTCACGACTGATCGATTACCTCTCTGCTTCTCTGGATGCTGATTCTGTTCCTGATGTCGGGCAGCTGCATCAAAGTATCTTAAATGCAGTCAATAAGTTTATGGAACCTCTTTATCCTGACCAGTCCTTTGACTGTATCACAGCTCATCAGGCAGTCCTGCAGGTTGCGGATGCGTCCACCGGGCGCATCTTTACCCGTCTTCTTCCCCTTAGCTATACGGAGAACAGCAACGGCCTGACGCTTGACGGTGAGAATGCTGCCGGAGCTCCCAGCCGGATTGTATTCCTGTCCGAAACAGCAGTTAAAAAAATCAACGATGTGACCGGGCAGGGGCGAGATAATCCGCGTTGTAATGGCTAAAATCGTTTTTGTATAATTTGTATATGTTTTATTCTGATTTTTTTATTTGGTTAACTATATTTTATCATTTTACTATTCTAATAGTCAAGTCATTTTGTTAAATATTAGATTATCAGGACAAAAATAACGGGGAATAAACCTGATATGGTTTACTCCTCGTTATTTTTTTCATAGATGGGTGTATCTGATTAACAAATGCCTCCCCCAAAGTATACTTCACAGTCTTTCCTGTAAAATGCGATTCCGCAGCAATCAATTCTGTGGTATTCCTCCGTACGAAGTTCCTCCATATACCCCTTGTTATGAATTTGCGCCACCGCTGTTTTCGCATCCATTAGCAGGAAAACATACTTTCAGACAGTATTTCTTCTATAATTACTCCTGTTTGTTTTCTGCCGGATTATCTTTCATATCCAAAATCTGTCCGACTATTTTCCTACGAATGTCTCCTGTATTTCCCGACTCCTCCTGGTTTTCCCCGAAGAATCCTCTCCACAGGCTTTTCTCCGCCTCTTCAGCTTCCCTGCTGTCAAGCATCCCCCAGAGCTTTTCATCCTGAAGATGTCCTTCTAATACTGACCAGGCAGCTATATGAGGGTCTCTTGCCCATCTTTCTGCCTGCCTTTTAAAATGCATTCTATTTCCTGGCTCTGTCAGTTTCTGTTCCAGAGCAAATTCCCAGAGCTGGATTTCATCAATTCCATGACGGCGAAGCCTGCGGAACGCATCTTTCTGAAGTTCGGCTCCCACACCGGTTTGCCGGTACAAAGCCTCTCTCACTGCTTCTTTTACGGTGCAACCAATTAATTCCCCCAGCTTACAGTGCTTTCCAGCCTCTGTCAGATGCATCCGGGACTCTGCGTTGGAAACAAGAATTGTTCCGTCCGTCCCTGAACCCGTAGCGATTCCGCAGGAATAGCAGCTGTCGATGGAAAGCTCTTGTATGGCTGCCGTCTTGGCCTCCGTACAGGTAACCAGGGCACGTTCCAGGGCACCATCGGTAAGTGCGGCATTGATAAAAAGCATAATATTGATTGTACCGAGCTTCTCTCGCAAAGGCTGCTTCTGAACTTCCTTCTCCGGCCCCTGATTGTTTCCGGGTGGCGCCTCCCGCCAGATTCCTGCTTCTTCCTGCCAAAGTGCCGGGTCACCTGCCCTGCCTCCATTTTTCTCGATCCCTCCTGTGACAATTGCTGTAACTGCCAGCTTTTCATATTGCCGGGAAGAGACTGCTGCATGCTTCATATCAGCCGCTGTCATCATTCCCGTTGAAGCATCTCCGGAAACCCCTAACAGAGAAAATGACTCATGCCGCAAATGACTCTCATAAGTACCGCCTTTCAATACGATTTCACTGCCATCCTCCGGCTTTCCATCCATGTTAAATACAGCCCTTAAATTGTTATGTATCCCGCCATTTAAAGCAGAGGTACTCAAAACCTTTCTCATTCCGTTAAAATAAACCGCAATATAGTTTTTTCCAACTTTCAGGCAGTCTTTTTCAATTAATACCGCGTTATTCTGTATCCTGTTTTTATTCACATCCATCTCTTCATATACGTCCTATTTGCCTTCAGGCTTTCCGTCTTATAATATCCTTATTCTATCATTTGGGGATTCATGCGGTCAACTCTCATTTACCTGGTGCTGCTTTATTTTCTCCTGTCGGCAGCTCTGGCAATCCTGCAATTGATGTCAGCAAGGATAATATACCTGCTCTCCTTACCCACTCAGTCCAATACTCTTTATCCCTCACTTTTCCATATCACGTTACGTGCCAGCCTTCTTTTTGTGTTTTCTTTACATTTGACACATCTTGTGCTATCTTTATTTTAAAGAAGACTGTGTTCTATGGGCAAATTCGGAAATATTTTAAAAATAGGGGTATGAAAATGCTGAAGAAATGGTTTAATAAGTTTTTGGATAAACGCAGTTCAGAACCGGATGGACGAGCCGGAACGATTCGGCTGACCGGATTAGTCGGTATTGCAGCAAACGTCTTGTTTGCACTTGCCAAGCTCTTGATAGGCTTTACTGCGAATTCCATCTCCATCATGTCAGATGCTGTCAATAATCTGACGGATGCAGTATCCTCGGTTATAACGCTGGTGGGTCTCAAGCTGTCTATGCGGCCTCCGGATAAGAAGCATCCTCTGGGTTATGGCAGGATAGAGTACATTTCAGGTATGATTGTCTCTGCTTTGGTTCTGGTAACCGGTATTGAATTTTTAAAGACAAGTGCAGAGCGTATTCTTGAACCCCAGAAAACCAGTTTTGCCGTTGTTTCATTTGTCGTTCTGGGAATCACGGTTTTAGGTAAATGGTTCCTGTCACAGTTTCAGATTGCGGCAGGTCAAAAAGCAAGCTCGGAAGCCCTGGTTGCCTCAGGAATGGATGCAAGGATGGATGTATTGGCATCTCTGCTGACAATGCTGGCCGCCATTGTATCTGCAGTTACAGGCTGGTATATAGATGGCTATATCGGAGTATTGCTTGCTCTGTTTATTTTATATACAGGCATCACGCTTATTCGGGAAACCGTGAGTCATATCATCGGTGAGCGCCCTGATAAGGAGCTGGCTGATGGCATTAAAGCAGAAGTGATAAAATTTGAACCAATTACCGGAGCCTATGATTTGATTCTCCACAGCTATGGGCCTGCCACAAGACTTGGTTCTCTCAATTTGGAGGTCCCGGATTACGTGACGGTTGAGAAGGTATATGATGCCATGGATAAGGCACAGCAGGATGTCTATATGAAATTTGGCGTATATCTTACATTTGGATTATATTCTATAAACACATACGACAAGGAAGTGACAGCTGTTCGGGAAAGCATCACGCAAACAGTGTTAACACTTCCCGGGGCTGTCAGTATGCATAACTTTCATTATGATAAGGAACAGAACTTCTTCCGCTTTGACGTGATTGTGGACTTTGACACTGATCCTATGCTGTTTCGCAAACATGCCACAGATAAGGTTCAGCAGGACTATCCCGGAGCCTCCGTGCAGATTAACATTGATCTGGATTATGCATGAAATTTGTTCTGCCCCATTGACAATTATTTCGAAACACGTTATACTTTAAGTCCGTGCAGCCGGGGAGATAGCGGTGCCCTGTACCTGCAATCCGCTACAGCAGGGGTGATGCCGACCGGAGGGCTTTTCATTGTGAAGCCGGCCTTTATAAGTGGCGATGACGTTTGGGTCTCGCGCAACGGAAATCTATGAATCGTGTCAGGGCAGGAATGCAGCAGCACTAAGTAGAAGCTTTCGTGTGCCGCGAGGGTGCCTGGGCCGAGTTAACTGTAAGGGTATCGTTCATGGTGAGGGTTCGAAGGAAGGCGCACGGTTTTAATTTTCTATTACATACAAAACTCAAAGGAGCTCCACATTGTTGATTGATTCAACCGATGTGAAGCCCTTTTTCATTAGTTAAAAACCGCCTGTATCAATACCATATAGCAAATCGTACCTGCTCCAATGCTCAAAAACGTGTTCTTTTTCCAGATATGCAATCCAGCTACCACCCCCACAGATATAAGCTCTGGTAATCCATGCGCTCCGCTTAAGGGCGTCACTGTTTTCAGGCAGTACACAACCAGAATTGCAATCATCGCCGGAGGTAAAACACCCCCGAGGTACTCTACCGATTTTGGAACCTTCTTTTTACCACCGAACAATAAAAAAGGAACAAATCGGATTGCAAGCGTTATCGCTGCCATAACAAGCATTGCCGTCAATAGATATGTTGTTTTATTCATTACGCTTCAAACCCCATTCCTGATATTGATTTGTTGTTTCTGACCAGCAGCAGGATGCAGACCGCCGTACAGATGGCCGGCAGAAGAAACCGGTCCGGTCCCAGCAGAATCAGATAAAGCACGCCGGAAATGACCGCTGTAACTGCGGGTATGTGATTTTGGGTACTTCTCCACTGGTCAATAAAGATTGTTACGAACAGGGCTGTCATGGTAAATTCTATTCCGGCAGTATCAAAGGGAAGTGCTTTCCCCAAGATTGTTCCGATAATTGTACCCAGCACCCAGTAGGTGTGATCAAAAAGCGCTATCCAAAACATATATTTGGGAGCATTGGCACCCTCTGTCTGATTCACTGAACAGAGAACCGAATATGTTTCATCTGTAAGAGAAAACACCATATATGGATAGCATTTCCCCATCTTCTTGAATTTTTCCACAAAGGACAGCCCATAAAATAAATGCCGGCTGTTAATCAGCAAGGTCATGACTGCTATGGTTCCTAACCCTGTGCCGGAACTTAGCAGGCCAACCATGGCAAACTGCATCGAACCGGCATATATGATGATGCTCGACAGGATTGACCAGCCTGCCCCAAAACCGGCATCGCACATCGTTATGGCAAATGCAATTCCCAAAAAAATATATCCGAAAAATACAGGTATTGATTTTTTAACTGCGTATTGAATTGTGCTTTTCATTCGTAATTCTCTCTTTCAGGCATGTGGAATATTGGTATACTCCGAAATCTCCTTGCTTATCGTGCATAAATCAGCCACACTCAGCTGATGAATATCGGAATGTCCATCATAGATCGTACCACATACGGAACACTTATAAACTGCCATGTGAAGCCCCCCTTTTTATACAGTTTTTACCATTATATCTTATTCTCCAGCGGAAAGTCAACCTGGCTGCCGAGATCATGACGAAGCAAGGGTGCCCCTCAAAGCGTCTTACGGCTATGGGAGCACCCGGAGAGATGTGCCTGGCAGAATGATTGAAATTCATTCCGATGTGTTTGGCCTCCGGCTTTCAGTTATATTGCTTCCGGAATTTCCATGTCTGAATTCTAACACGTGAACCTTAAATGAAAATAATATACGGTCGAAATTTTTTAATTTTTTATATTTTCTTATGGCCACAAGTCCATTTACATCAATGCTTCCTTCATCATCCGCACATATGTGTAGATGTGTGGTCCTGCATGCTTGCCGTACTGGGCTATGATTTTGATAATTGCACTGCCCACAATCACCCCATCGGATATTCTGGCTATATCCGCAGCCTGCTGTGGTGTGTTGATTCCAAATCCAACTGCTGCCGGCACATCCGCAGCCTCTTTAATCTGAGACAAGATGGATTCCAGGTCTGTATTAATTTCATTTCTCACACCGGTGACCCCCATCGAGGAAACCACATAGAGGAAGCCTTCAGCCTCTTTGGCTATACTCCTTATCCGGTCTTCTGAGGTAGGCGCAATCATAGATATTACTTTTATATCATACTGCACCGCTATATCCTGGACTTCATGTTTTTCCTCAAATGGAACGTCAGGTATGATGATTCCGTCAATACCGGTCTCACGGCACTTTTGAAAGAATCGCTCATATCCGTAGTGAAAGACCGGGTTCAGATAAGTCATAAAGATTAACGGAATATCTGTCTTTTTTCTCAGCGAACCCACCATATCAAAGATATTATCTGTGGTTGTTCCTGATGCCAACGCTCTGATATCTGCCTCCTGTATCACACTTCCCTCGGCAACCGGATCAGAAAACGGAATACCGATTTCAATAAGGTCTGCTCCGGCTTTTTCCATCTCCAGGATATATTCTTCTGTCTTATCAATACATGGATCACCTGCAGTTATAAATGGAATAAACGCCTTTCCATGATCAAATGCTTTTTCTATTCTATTCATAAATTTTCACTCCTCTGTATCTCGCTATTGCAGCCACGTCCTTATCGCCCCTGCCTGACAGGCATATGATTATGGATTCCCCGGGATCCATGGCCGGTGCAAGCTTCTTTGCATATGCCACCGCATGAGCGCTTTCTATTGCACAGATGATACCCTCGGTTCTGGCCAGATATTCAAATGCTTCCACCGCTTCTTCATCTGTAACCGGTACATAACTCGCTCTTTTTGTATCATTAAGATAAGCATGTTCAGGACCGATTCCCGGGTAATCCAATCCCGCCGAAATAGAGTATACGGGTGTAATCTGCCCGTCTGCATCCTGGCAGAAATAGGATTTCATTCCGTGGAAAACTCCATGACTTCCTTTTGTGATTGTAGCAGCATGCTTGTCAGTATCTATCCCCAGGCCGGCCGCTTCACAGCCGATCAGGCGCACTCCCTTATCATCTATAAAGTTATAGAACATGCCCATAGCGTTACTCCCGCCCCCCACACAGGCCAATACTGCTGCAGGAAGCTTCCCTTCATATTTCAGAATCTGTTCTCTTGCCTCCTTGCTGATCACCGCCTGGAAATCCCGTACAATTGTGGGGAACGGATGCGGTCCCATCACAGATCCAAGCACATAGTGCGTATCATATACCCGGGATGCCCATTCACGCATGGTTTCATTTACTGCGTCCTTTAAAGTCTGTGTACCGCTCGTTACAGCGTGTACTTTGGCTCCCAGCAGTTCCATCCGATATACGTTCAAAGCCTGGCGGTCTGTATCTTCCTTTCCCATATAGATTTCGCATTCCAGACCCAGAAGAGCCGCTGCTGTAGCACACGCCACCCCATGCTGCCCGGCGCCTGTCTCGGCGATTACCCTGGTTTTACCCATCTTTTTTGCCATGAGTACCTGCCCCAGAACATTATTGATTTTATGGGATCCCGTATGGTTCAAATCCTCTCTTTTCAGGTAAATCTTAGCCCCGCCCAAATCTTTTGTCATCTTTTTGGCATAGTAAAGCAGGGACGGACGTCCCGCATAGTTTTTCAGCAGATCTTCCAACTCACTTTGAAATCCGGGATCCTGCTTAAAAAGTTCATACTGCTTTTCCAGATTGATGATTTCATTCATTAAGGTTTCCGGAATATATTGTCCCCCGTATTCTCCGAATCTTCCATTAGACATTTCTTATCCTCCTGACACATGCTTCTATCTTCTGTTCGTCTTTTACTCCATCGGTTTCCACACCACTGCTGATATCCACTCCATACGGATGGAATTTTCTTACCGCCTCTTCTACATTCTCCTGATCCATCCCCCCTGCCAGAAACCAGGGGCGGTCAATTCTGTCAATAAACTCCCAGTTAAAGCTCTGACCCGTTCCCCCGGAGCCATGATCCAATAAGATATAATCTGCAGAACTGCCGCAGGCACGCTTCACGTCCTCCCCGGATTGAATAGAAAATGACTTGATAATTTCACAACCGGTCTGATATCTCAGGTTACGGATATATACTTCATCCTCCTGTCCATGTAGCTGTATCATATCAATAACACCATCTTCTGCATAGGCCCCTGCAATTTTAGCCAACTCATTGACAAATACACCCACTACCGTAATATCCGGATTGAGATTCATCCGCAGGGTTATAGCATGTTCTCTGCTGATTTGTCTTCGGCTTTTGGCAAACACAAACCCTACATAATCCGGCTGAAATGCATTAACATAATCAACATCACAGAGCCTGGATAACCCACAGATTTTAATTTTAGTCATGGCAATCCCTCCCAAGTGCTTCCAGCATCTTCTTTTTATCCGGGCTTCGCATCAGTGTTTCTCCGATTAAAACTGCCGAGGTCTTATTTCTATAAAGCTCTCCCACATCCTCAGGTGTGGTAATACCGCTTTCCGAAACATAGAGTACTTCCTTCGGAATCATTTTTCTTAAAGTCACGCTGTTTCGAATATCTACCGTAAATGTTTTGAGATCTCTGTTATTGACCCCGATAATCCTGGCCTTCGCCTTCAAGGCCCGGCTGACCTCCTTTTCATCATGTGCTTCCACAAGCGCCGAAAGTCCCAGATGATGTGCTGTCTCCTGAAATAATTGGAGTTCTCTGTCCTCCAGCAAGGAACAAATCAGCAGAATTGCAGACGCTCCAAGAAGCTTTGTCTCATATATTTGGTACGCATCTACAGTAAAATCCTTTCGCAGAACCGGGATAGATACCGCATCTGCGATTTCCTTCAGATACCGGTCGCTCCCTTTAAAGAACTCTGGTTCTGTGAGTACCGATATTGCGGATGCCCCCGCCTCCTGATACTCCCTGGCAATATCCAGATAGGGAAACTGTTCAGCGATTATTCCTTTTGAGGGAGAGGCTCTTTTTACCTCACAGATGAATGACATCCCCTTCTTCCTCAGCATCTGTTCAAACGGAAAATCTGTGGACATAGGTTTTAAAAGAGCTTCTTTTTTTATCTGTTCCAGGGATTTCTTTAATTTCTGCTTTTCCACTCTTCTCCTGGTGGATTCCGCTATCTGATCTAATATCATACGCACACCTGATTGGACAGACGGATGAACGCATCCAGCTGTGCCATCGCCCTTCCGCTTTCCAGGGTTTCTTTTACAATCCCGATTGCCTCCTCCATGGTGATTCCGTTCGCTATATGAAGTGCCGCGGCTGAATTCAGAATAACTGCATCGCATTTTGCCCCTTTTTCTCCGGATAGAATTCTTCTTGTAATTTCTGCATTTTCCTTAGGGTTTCCACCTTTCAGAGCTTCCTTTTTACATCTGGTAAATCCATACTGTTCCGGTGTAATCACATACGTCTCATATCTTCCATTACTTACCTCGCAGACTGTGGTGGGGGCACTCATAGATATCTCATCCAGACCGTCCTGCCCATATACAACCATGGCTTTTTTTACACCCAGATTTGCAAGCACTTTTGCCAGGGGCTCCACCAGACTTTCCTCATAAACACCCATTAGTTCCATATTGGCACCGGCCGGGTTTGTCAAGGGACCCAGAATATTGAATATCGTACGTACAGTCAGCTCTTTACGCACCGGAGCCACATATTTCATGGACAAATGATAATTTTGTGCGTATAGAAAGCAGAGTCCGATTTCCTTTAAGATTGCTGCACTTTCTCTGGGTGCAAGATCAATCTTCACCCCCAGAGCCTCCAGTACATCTGCCGCACCACTTTTACTGGATGCAGCGCGGTTTCCGTGCTTTGCCACAGGAACTCCCGCCGCCGAAATCACAAGGGCCGAGGTCGTGGAAATGTTGAAGGAATTGGAACGGTCACCGCCGGTTCCCACAATCTCCAGTACGTCCTGATCCTGTAAAAGCTTCACGCAATGCTTTCTCATCCCTGCGGCGCAGGCTGTTATTTCCTCTATCGTTTCACCCTTCATGGCCATGGCAATAAGAAAGGCACTCATCTGCACCGGTGTAGCCTTACCGCTCATGATCTCATCCATGGAAGTTTCCGCTGCCTCATATGTTAAGTTTTCTTTTTTTGTGAGTGCTACAATTGCTTCTTTAATCATTTTACTCTGCCTCCAATTTTTTGTTATTTTATGAGTTAAGAAAGTTTTTTATAATTTCGGAACCTTGTGGCGTCATAATTGATTCCGGATGAAACTGAAGTCCGAAGACTGGGTATTTCACGTGCTCTACCGCCATAATTTCACCATCCCTTGTTCTTCCTGTAACCTTTAAGCACTCCGGAAGTGTTTCTTCCAGAACGGCCAGCGAATGGTACCTCGCCGCCTTTATCTCTTCCGGCATTCCATCAAACAACCTGCTTCCAACATCTAAGTGCACATAGGACTGCTTGCCGTGCATCAGTTCTTTCGCATAAGAAACACAGGCACCATAAGCTTCACAAATCGCCTGATGTCCCAGACACACCCCCAGAACAGGAATCTTATTCCCCAGCTTCTGTACGATTTCAATGCATCTGCCCGCCTCCGAAGGCCTTCCGGGTCCGGGTGAGAGTATAATTGCCCTGGGACTTAATTCCTCTATTTCTTTTATCGTGCATGCATCATTTCGGACTACTTTCAGGTTCTCATCAAAGACTCCGATCTGCTGATACAGGTTGTAAGAAAAGCTGTCATAATTATCTACTAATAAAATCATATCTCCGCCACTCCTTCTTCTGCTTTTCTTTTTAAATACACTTCAGCGCATCCATTACCGCTTTCGCCTTATTTATGCATTCCTGGTACTCTTTCTCCGGCACACTGTCTGCCACAATCCCTGCACCCGACCGCACAAAAACCTTATCATTTTTCTTAAATGCCAGCCGTATGGCAATGCAGGTATCCATATTTCCGGTGAAATCCAAATACCCGATGGCACCGCCATAGATCCCCCGTTTATTATTCTCCAGTTCATTGATGATCTCACATGCTCTAAGCTTTGGTGCTCCCGACAGGGTTCCGGCCGGAAGCACCGCATCCACAGCGTCCAGAGCCGTCTTATCCTGACGCATCTGCCCTTCTACCGTAGACCCAATATGCATGACATGGGAAAAACGTTCAATCGAAAGATACTTTTCCACCTTCACCGTCCCGAATCTGCATAGCTTTCCGAGATCATTCCTCCCAAGATCCACCAGCATATTGTGCTCAGCCAGTTCCTTCGCATCGGATCGTAATTCCTCTTCCAGCCTTTGGTCTTCCTCATAGCAGTCTCCCCTGGGCCGGGTTCCCGCAAGCGGGAATGTGCTTACCTTTCCATCCTCTACTTTTACAAGTGTCTCCGGTGATGCCCCCGCCAGTTCCACATCTTCACTGGAGAAGTAGAACATATACGGTGAAGGATTCGTGGTTCTTAAAATCCGATAGGTATGCAAAAGACTGCCCGTATATTCTGCCTCCAGGCGATTGGAAAGTACCAGCTGAAAAATGTCACCTTCCCGGATATGTTCTTTCACCTTTTCCACCTTCCGGCAATATGCTTCCTTGTCAAAAAGAGGATTAAATTCTGAAAGCAGTTTTCCCTCTTCTTCTTTCTTGGGTGTTCCATACCGGATCAGCCGCTCCATCTCATCTAACTCACGCACCGCTTTGTTATATTCCTCTTCCACACACTCTGTATGGATGTTTACTATCAAAATGATTTTCTGCCGAAAATTATCAAAGGCAATGATTTTATCAAACAGCATCAGATCCACGTCTTTAAAATGTTCCGTATCCTCAGCATCCAGATTCAGTCCCGGTTCACTGTACTTCATGTAATCATAAGAAAAATATCCGACCAGCCCGCCTGTAAGCGGCGGCAGGTTCTCTATTCTCGGAGCTCTGTTATCTTCCAGTATCTGTTTGATATAGGAACCGGGATGCTCTACCCTCATTTCAATCTTCGCTCCTGAACGTATTGTCAGCATATGATTTGTACAGGTCAGCTCCAGTGTTGGGTCATAGCCGATAAAGGTATATCTGCCCCACTGTTCTTTGTCCTCAATGCTTTCCAGTATAAAACAGTGGGTACTTATATTCTTAAGCCTGCGCAGAACCTCCACCGGGGTTGCAATGTCAGATAAAATCTCCCGGCTCACGGGAATGCGTTTGTAATCTCCGGATTCCCGGATATTCTGAACTTGTTCATAGGATGTTTGATTCATGGTCTGCCTCCCTTTTCGTTATAGAACTGCTTGCCTCTCGTGTGCCGGGCACTTCGATTTCTGCCCGCCTCATTGTTTACGCGCAAAAAAGCCCTTGGCAAAGAACGGTTGTGTTCTTTGTCAAGGGCGAGTATACGTTACCCGTGGTGCCACCTTGATTCGTGGATGCAAAAAATCCACACGCTTATCAGGATACTATCATATCCCCGGCAACTAACGTATGCCCTACGTCGCAGAGTACTAAGTCTGAAAGACTTTTGGCCGCGCCCTCAGTGGTCCATTTGAAACATCGCTTCCTGCCCGGCTCCCACCTGCCCGGACTCTCTGTGAGTGCGCTTGTAACGTTATCTCCACTTCAACGGTTTATATTGCTATTCTCTTGGCTTTTGATTTATTATAAGAGATGATCACATTTTTGTCAACCATTTCCGAAATTTTTTCTCCTTCTTCCAAAAATCTCATGAATTTATTTGGTGTTCATTCTTTACTTATAAGCCTGTATTCCGATGATAACTGCGGGTCCAGCCGTCCAGAAGCTGGTCTATATCTCTGGGCAGGACCACTTCCTGAGCCTTGCGTATCTTATCATCCATCTCTTGCTTCGTCTTGGAATCAACCCTCGTTTCCTCACACAGGCGTTCGTATATATCCTTCCCTTTGTTGAAATAGGCAGAATACAGATAGCTCCGCAGAGATGCTCCCGAATGAAGAATCTCATTTGCCTGTCCAAAACACTCAAAGGCTTCTTCTGTCTGAAACAGCCTTACATAAGCACATCCCATATTGTTATAAATGCTTCCGAGGAACTGTGCCCCCAGATTGCTGTCTTTTGACTTTTGCTGTGCCTGTGTATACACCCGAATTGCATTAATATATTTTTCATGGTTAAAGAGATAATCGCCTTTCATCTTCAGCCGTACCACCTCAGGCTGTTCTTCAAAAACCTTCAGCTGTTTGTTTATCTCTTTAAACTCGGCAAAGGAAAGATAATTGATTTCTTTAAAGACAGGCAAAATGAATTCCCCGATATTCCCTCTTTCATCCAGCAAGCGAAAAAGTTTCTGATATAACCTTGTTAAATTCAGCTCGTTCTTAATCCAAAAGCATAGTCCCTCATTGATGATCGTCTCATCCAGCAGATAGATATTGTGATATATATAATAACATAATTCCTCTATGGAATAGATATTCATGCTTATACTTTCGATGTAATACGGAGTTTTTGCGCGCTTTACCTGACATAATATATATCCCATAACCCTTAACCCTCCATCGTTTCATTCCAGACTCTGCCGCTGCTTGGAAACATCTCTCCAAAACCCAGATCTTCCACAGTAATCTGACATCGTTTCGGTGAATCATACTCCAGATGAAGATGAAGTCTGGTCGTCTTATTGGGGCGCTCTGGAAGCTCGGGAAGGGGCATCGTATATCGTTCCCTCTTTCCGTCTTCCATGCTGCTGACCACAAAGGTCAATTCATTGGTATTATCCAATATCAATTCACAATCTTTCGATGCTTCATACCAGTTTACTCCTGCTCCAATCATTGCATAATGGGCAGGAGAGCCATTAATGCTCATATCCATGCCAATATTGTGCCGCACTATGGCATTGCCCACAAACAGATATCCTTTAAGCTTCCGTTCCTCAACCTTTTCATAGGCTGCAAAGCATGCACCTTTGGCATAAAGATTATTGCCATAAAACACATGTCTCCGGTTTCTGCACAGTAACGCCACAGAACGTACCGCCCAGTTTTTGTCGAACCCTTCACCAATCAAAAACACACTGGAATAGATATCATTTCCAAAAGAATCCTCTATTAGACGGTAGAAGTCATCATCCCTCTTTTTTGTATCCGCTGCAAGCTTTTTCCTCTTTCCGGAGGTTACCATGGCGGTCACAGGTTTTGTTCTATTATCCAGATTCAGGCTGGAGAATGTAACCTCATCCTGGTCAAAAGAAAAGAGTGCCACCCTTCTGCCCCAGATCTCCGGTTTCTGATACAGCGCATAATAATAAAAGCTCTCATCATAATCCTGCAGAAAGCATCTTGTTCGCGGTATTCCAATCTTCTCATATGCAAATCGGATTGCATCAACCAGGGAACGGGTCAACGACGGAACAGTAATCATCATACCCGAAATCTGTTTCTCCGGTTCCGTCACACCCAGCATCCGGATTGCATTCTTCAGATAGATCGCAAGAAGCAACCCTGCCCCATACTCCTGACCATCAATAACGGTTGAATTCCCATTTGCACACAAATCATAGAGTTGGTCAATCAGTATGCCATTCTGATGTTCTGCAAAGTATTCTGCTTCCAATCCAAAATGCCACTCATTTTTTCCCAGGCTCTTACTTAACACCGTAGGAAATGCATACTGGCTGCTTCCCACCTTAGTCTCCGCCAAAACTGCATCCTTCACGGCACGATCGAAATAACAAATCTGGGATTCTTTCGGATTTAATTCAAATCCGATTATCAAATTTCTCTGTTCCATCCTTAGCCTCCACTTGTCAACTCACAGATTTATTAACTCATTAATTGAAATGCAGACTCCGCAAACGCTTCCTGCTCCAGATACTGTCTGACGGATGTCTCCATAGCCTCCTGATTTCCCAGTGCCTTGAAAGCCAGAATCTGATTCAGCAATTTATAGCGCGTTCTTCCACCTGTATCCACCCCGGGCAAAACCATCTGCCTGCGAGGTGTTGTCTTTATATTTCCATCCTTTTCTACAGTCAGATAATAAGATAAAGTCTCATCATAAAACAGCAAAAACTCCTTTGTGAAGATTCCCTGATAAACATCACGCATAGGCTCACTCTTAAAGCTGACCGCCTCTGTACCCCGATGATGCAGAGCGTAGTGAATAATCACCTTGCTTCCTCTGCTGAACCGCTCCTCGACAAATACTTTATCTTCCACCTGGTAGGCTTGTATCAGATGAAGCGGAAGCTTCTGAAAAAATGCAAACCGCAGTCCCTTTCTGTCGAACTCGGAAAGAAGCTCCTCCGCATGCTGCTCCTGTTTTTCGTTCAGCCTTTCACAGGACGAGTAATATTTTAAAAGAGCCAGACGGCAGATTATATCCAACTCCCAATCCCTCTCATAGGTTTTTTCCAGATACACAAAAAATTCCGGAGCCGTCTGTCTATCGGTCATAAAGTAGGCACAGGATATATAAGTCAGATATGCCAGTATCACCAGCTCTTTTCCCTGCTGCATGATATAACTCTTTAAAATCTTTTCCCCACAATCCGGGAATTCCCGGACATACATGGAAAATACAAGAATCCGCTCGTCCAGCTCGTAACTTTTCAGTTCGAAACCCTTTGCTTTTTTCCAGAGGTAACTCATCCGCTCCACAGAACCCACATAATATCTGCATAAATAGCTTAATATGGTTTCATCATATTTCCCCTGATGCAATACATAATCAGCAAGATATACCAGTTCTTCATCCTCCTGAAAATCAGAAGATACAATCATGCGGCTGGCCAGCTTCATCAAAACAGTGTCATCCGTACCTTCTTCTCCCCACTGTGTGATAATTGAAAATGCCTGTTCATACAACTCCTGTTCCACCAGAACAGCAATCGTATCTGCCCTGTTTATCTTGGCATATTCCTGCACATCCACCGTGCACAGATATGCTGCCAGTTTCTTTTCCGATGGATGTACTTTATAATACTCCAGCAGTTTCTTTCTGATGACTCCTCTGTATTCGTCGGTAAATGCGGTGGATTCCGATGCCGTCTGATAGTTTTGCAGACTTTTACTGTTTACATCCATCTGAGAAGGAAGTTCTTTACATAGATAGAGCAGCAGTCCTGTATCCCGGGGCATATATTCAATGCAGCCCCTGGCCAGTTCCCTTTCTTCCATCAATTTTTTCTTCTTGAATGGAATTGTGGTTCCATATCTTCTCTTCTTCTCATCTTCAAACAAAATCCGGGCATCCCCACTGTAAAGGTTCACATAAGCGCACTGTTCTGATACCGGATAAATCTGTTCCTCCTTCAGGGGATCGTGGCAGACAATCACACTCCGAATACTTTTGTCCATAATCCATACTTTATAAGTAAATAACACGTTCAGCAATGCCCCGGCCAGTTTTCCGCTGTCTATGTCTGTAAGAAATTCCTGATAAATGGCGGCATAGTCTTCATTCATTCTGCCCTGCATTACCTGCTCCCTGGCGAACTGCTCCATGGCTCTTTTATAATTTATATATGTAGTCTTATCCAGACTCTTATTACGTATAACATTGGCATAAATAAATGCCTTTTTACGTGCACTCAAGGTGTTGCTGTATGCGAAATACATCCTGATTACCTGGGGAAGCACCTCACGATACTCCTCATCCATCGTTTCAATATAATATTCGTACAGACGGGTAATCCTGATCTCATGGGAAACAGCAAGACTATACCACTTAAAATACTCCCTGTTCACAGGTCTTCCCTTCATCACCAGTTTACAGATGGCTTCCAACACCTCATCATTCGGAAAGCTGTTGTAACCGGCAGACAGCAGCCGATATACCGATTCCTTGAATTCTTTCAGATTATCAGAAAGATAGGCAGCTCTTTTCAGCAGAGTTTCATTCAAAACACCTTGCTTTCCTGCAAAGTTCAATACTTGTACCATAAAAGGTGACAGTTTCCGCAAAAGTCCCTCCTGGTGTTCCAGCACCTGATATGCCTGAAGATACAAAAGCGGATTTTTACAGCCCATCTCAAAGGTCCGTTCCATCAGGTGAAGCTGCTGCACAGGTGCATACCGGTATGTCTCATCCTCCTCCAGTAAAATCTTTGCAAGATAAAAATCGTAAGGCTGCTGCTGAAAACAGGCCTTGATTTTAGGAAGTATGTCCTGCTTTTCCGGTGCCAGCAGGTTTACCTTCTTTGCCAGATAGAGATACACTCCTTTGTCCCGGGGAGTGGTCATCGGGATAGTTCCTTCTTTAAATCCCCATAAAAGTTCCATGGACTTCGGAATATTCTCATTGACGGCATAGATATAGGCTTCATAAAAAATCATCATAGAAGTCATACATTCGGCGCTGGTCAGCTCGTCAAGAGACTGAACCGATTTATCAAACCATGTTCTGTAATCCAGCCTGTGAAGCTGTAAATCCAGATAATCGCGGGCAAGTTCCAGGGTTTTGTGTTTTTTCAGTCCCTTAGGCCAAAGACGTTCCCCCTGGTCAATGCTGGCTTCTATCTCAAATTCCAGCGTCTGATGCACATTACGGATGATGATTTTACCAAATTTTTTTCCGTTACCGAGCCTATCCTTTCTTACGACATATTCAAGACCATAGACCCTGCCGATAAAATCATCGGTGGTGACCACTTTCTTTTCTATCTCAAGAAAGTCTCCGACAGTTTCAACCTCCATCCGTACATATCCCCAGGTGCTTTTATAGATAAAAAGGGTATCCTTCTGTGAATGATTGATTTGGTAGACCCCTTTCTTATCCTTATCCATAGAAAGTATGATTGCTTCTTTTTTATGAGCAGCAATCAAAAATTCCTCCATATGCTGGTATGTAACCGGATTGTGCGACATTCCTTTATAAAGTGCTGTATACACACAATTTTTTCCATTTAATATCCTGTAAAATTTGTCACTGGTAAACAGGCGGAATGCTTCACGCGGATCCTTCATTGCAAGACGTGTAAAATCCTCCAGCGTACGAACCTGCCCTTTGGAGGACTGAATTTCTACTTCCTCTATCCGGACAGTAACAGGCACTTTAAGCTCACCGATGTTACTGCTTAACACGATATTTCCCTCTATCGCCTCCCCACAAAGCAGCCCGCGCGTATCCACTCCATAAGTGATTTTACTGGTACTTCCCGAAAATTTATCTTTAGCCAGAACAATCCTGCGGTTATCCGATGAGACTACCCCTTTCACACGGCTGCCGTCCTCTGCTCCTACACTAAACTCCCCTTTTTGATTTCTCCCCTCCGGTATCTTCAGATGAATTTCAGACTCGGAGGTAATAAACGCCGGCACTTCGTACTCGAAGCGGCCGTTAATGAGCTGTTCCATTCTTCTCTTCAACGTTCTTCACCATGCCTTTATCTCTTGACTTCGTGTTATTTATCATTATAATAAAGTTAATTATACACTACAAATAAAAGCGATGCAATGCGAAGTCGAGGAGAAAAATATGCTTAAACATAAAGACCATTTCCATGGCAGTGACCTGGAAAAGATAGAACAGATCTATGGTATCAGAAAAGAAGAGATTATAAGTTTTTCGGCAAATGTGAATCCCCTGGGCATTTCCAGCCACCTGCGGAGTTCTCTTTCTGCCAATCTGGATGCCATCACCACATATCCGGACCGCGAATATAAGGCCTTGCGTTCCTGTATTGCAGAATATGCGGATACCCAGGTTGAAAATATCATCGTAGGAAATGGATCCACGGAATTAATTTCTCTGTTCATCCAAAACTACAAGCCCGAAAAAGCCATGGTCTTAGGTCCCACCTATTCCGAATATGAACGGGAAATTACACTTGGCGGAGGTACTACCCTTTATTATCCCTTAAAGGAGAAGCAGGACTTTCGGATGGAGGTGAATGACTTCTGTAGTCATCTTCATGACGGACTGGATCTTCTGGTACTCTGTAATCCCAACAATCCTACTTCCACCGCCATAAATTCTGTACAGATGAGGCAGATTCTGGATACCTGCCTTCAATTTGGAATTTTTGTTATGGTGGATGAAACCTATGTGGAATTTACGGATGCCGCCGATCATATTACTTCGATTCCACTGACCAATTACTATACGAATCTGATTATACTAAGAGGTACCTCCAAGTTTTTCTCCGCACCCGGGCTTCGGCTGGGATACGCAGTAACCGGAAACCAGGATCTTATCAAACAGATGAATACCCGCCAGAATCCCTGGTCGATTAATTCACTGGCCGAGATTGCCGGCCGGCTCATGTTTCAGGACAAGGAATACGTAAAAAAGACCCAGGAATTAATTAAGAGTGAGCGAGACCGGCTGTATCATCTGCTCTCTGGCTGGGATACCCTGAAAGTTTATAAACCGATGGGGAATTTTCTGCTCGTGCGCATCCTGAAAAGGGGTGTAAATGCCGATCTTCTGTTTGACCACTGTATCCGAAAGGGATTGATGATCCGCAACTGTTCCACCTTCCCGTTCCTGGATAACAGTTATGTACGGTTCTGTATTATGCGACCTACGGAAAATGATCAGTTGATGGAGGCATTTGCAGAAGCCTTAAACGAGACGAAACACGTCTCGTGAGCTTCGCTTTCTATCTAATCCATGTATCCGCCCTTCATCGGGGATACTGCGTGTTGCGAGTAGAGTTTCAGAACACCGCTTTTGTATTTTGCTTCCTTCGGCTTCCATGTTTTCCTTCGTTCCCCAAGAATCTCCGCAATCTCTTCCTTTGACCTCTCCTTGCCTTTCACACCGATGATGTCCAGTGACCGGGCCGGGATATCAATTCGGATCAAATCATCCTCTTCCACAAGGGCAATCGGTCCTCCCACTGCGGCTTCCGGTGAAACATGTCCGATTGCAGGCCCTTTAGAGGCTCCTGAAAATCTTCCGTCTGTAATCAGGGCGATACTGCGTCCGAGTTCCGGATCAGAGGAAATTGCCTCCGTTGTATAGAACATTTCAGGCATACCGGAGCCTTTCGGTCCTTCATACCGGATAAACACGGCATCTCCCGGTTTGATTTTTCCGGACAGCACAGAAGCGATGGCATCTTCCTCGCAATCAAAAGGTTTGGCTTTCAATACCGCCTGGAACATCTCATGCGGTACGGCAGAGTGTTTCACTACCGATCCTTCAGGTGCCAGATTTCCCCTTAGTACAGCCACGGTTCCTTCTTTTCCGATAGGGTCCTGAAAAGTACGAATTACATCTGTACGCCTGATTCCCCATTTTTCCATATGGCTTTCACACTTCTCATAGTATCCGCTGGCCTTCAGTTCTTCCAGGTTTTCTCCAAGCGTTTTTCCGGTCACCGTCAGCACATCCAGATGAAGCATGGACTTGATTTCCTCCATGACCGCGGGGACCCCTCCTGCATAATAGAAAAACTGTGCAGGCCACTTCCCCGCAGGTCTGATGTCCAGAAGATAATGTGCACCACGATGCATCCGGTCAAATGTATCCGCATCAATCTCCAATCCCAGCTCATGAGCCATAGCCGGAATATGTAACAGAGAGTTAGTGGAACCCGAAATGGCTGCATGCACCATAATCGCATTTTCAAACGATTCCATCGTTACGATATCACTCACCCTGATTCCTTTTTTCACAAGCTCCAGAACCTGTTGTCCTGCCTTGTAGGCTGCCGTCTTCAAATCATCACAGGTAGCCGGCATCAAAGCAGAGCCGGGAAGCATCAGCCCCAAGGCCTCTGCCATAATCTGCATGGTGGAAGCTGTTCCCATAAAAGAGCAGGCACCGCAGGAGGGACAGGCATGATGTTTATAATATGTAAGCTGTTCTTCTGAGATTTCACCTCTCTGGCACATGGCGGAATATGCTCCAATCTGCTCTAATGTCAGAAGATCGGGACCTGCATCCATGACACCTCCGGTAATAACGATGGAAGGCATATTGAGCCTTGCGAGTCCCATCAGACAAGCGGGAACACCCTTGTCACAGCTGGCAATGAATACCCCTCCGTCAAATCCTGTAGAGTTCCCATGTATTTCAATCATATTTGCTATCATATCACGATGGGCCAGAGAATAATTAATCCCATCATGCCCCTGTGCAATTCCATCACAGATATCGGTGGTAAAATACCTGGCTCCTTTGCCTCCTGCATCCGTAATTCCCTTTACTGCCTCATCTACAAGCAGATTCAGATGCGCACTCCCGGGATGGCTGTCTCCAAAAGTGCTCTCTACCATAATCTGCGGCTTTTCCAAATCATCTTCTGTCCACCCCATACCCATCTTTAACGGGTCATTCTCAGGTGCCAGAGCCCTTACATGCTGACTGTTTAATTCCATGTCTTTCCTCCATTACTTTTTATCTGATAAAAAGTATGCAAAAAAACTCTTGCGATACTCTCTTATTTCTTTCCTTACTATATCATTTACAATTTTTGACCGCAAGTTTTTTCAAAGAAACATTGTCCTTTATCAAGTAAACATTAAAAAGGCAATCGGAAAATAGAATATCCGATTGCCTTTCCTTGCTACTTCTCTATAATCAACCCGCTTCTATAGGCCTCCAGAAGCTGGCGTAATTCGTCAATGCGTTCCTTAAGGGCCGCACCCGTATCTGTGTCCCCCACCAACATCCGGCGCGGTGACATCTTGACCATAATCTGATCGGAATGGATGTCCGTCTCTCTGGCTATGGCTTCCTCTGTAGTGCAGAAAGGTTCATGAGCCACCAGCAGCATCCCATAGGAATTATAAATCAACGTGTAGCCTGCGATTCCCGTCTTCTTCTGGTACGCTTTTGAAAATCCCCCGTCGATAACCAGCACCTTTCCTCCACATTTCACGGGACTTTCTCCGGTTTTGTGCAGTACCGGAACGTGCCCGTTAACAATAATTGCATCCTCGCCGAGTCCAAACTCCTTTAACACCTTATTCATGGCCTTCTCATCATTCTGCAGGCGGTAATAGGCATTCTTCTTCTCCGCATGTGTCTCCGGCTCTGCCAGAAAATACCGCTCAAAGGTGGCCATCTTGTCCTTCCCGAACAGGGGGGAATCCGGGTGAATCCAGATATACCAAAGCATATCCTTTCCCTTCTCTTTTTCCACCCTGTCTATGGCAAAAAAAGCTTTACGTACATACTTTTCCAACACATCGTACAAGGCCTTGCCGGAATAAGTCTTGCCATATATATTGGCTTTCTTGAAATTGCCATGCTTATCCATCGGCATACATCCATGATATAACAGGTTATTGTTATATACTTTATAGATATTTCCCTTATTGAGCAAAAGCATCATGTGCCTCTGCAATTTCTCGCATTGCAGAAATGCAGTCTCCAGACGCTCCATCACACCTTGCTCCTCCTCCGTCAGACGATAGGGGTTTTGGAAATCTATGGTCGGAAAAGCGCAATCCAGCAATTGATAAGTTTTACCATACCAGTTTATTGTGCCCTTTTCATAATCAATCTTATCCAGAAGGCGTCTGTCTTCCATATGAAAACTCTTTCTCTTTGCTATCAGCTGTCCTTCCAGTTTAAATTGTATCATCGCAATTGCCTTATGCATCTTCATATTCATGGCAGTCTCGGCTGTGGTGAATGAATGGCTGCCTTTGATGTCAAATCTCTCACAGGGATCATCCTTATAGGCTTCCATAGCAAATGTAGCCAGAGGAAGCAGATTAATGCCATAACCCTCTTCCAGGATATCCAGATTCCCATATCTCGCACTGTTCCGGAGAACCGTGGCAATACAGGCCTGCTGCCCGGCTGCCGCTCCCATCCAGACCACATCATGATTCCCCCACTGGATATCCAAAGAGTGGTAAGTCATAAGTTTATCCATGATGTTGTCAGGAGCCGGCCCCCTGTCATAGATGTCTCCCAGCACATGAAGATGATCTATGACCAGCCGCTGGATCAGCTCGGACAAGGCTATGATAAACTCCTCTGCTCTTCCGATACTGATAATCGTATCAACAATGGAATCATAATACGCTTCCTTGTCCAATACTTCTGATTTCTCTGTGATCAGTTCTTCAATTACATAGGCAAATTCTCCGGGTAAAGCCTTTCGGACTTTGGATCTGGTATATTTTGACGCTACCCTTTTACAGACTTCAATCAGGCGGTACAGGGTAATTCTGTACCAGTCATCCATATGTTTTTCTTTTTTCCTGATTAAGTCAATTTTCTCCCGGGGATAGTAAATTAAGGTAGCAAGCCCTTTCTTCTCAGCAATTCCCAGTGTATGTCCGAATACATCGTCAATCTTTTTTTTCACTGCCCCTGAGCCGTTCTTCAGCACATGGGAAAATGCTTCATATTCTCCATGTAAATCTGTGATAAAGTGTTCCGTCCCCTTGGGGAGATTTAAGATAGACTGCAGATTGATAATCTCTGTGGATGCTTTGGCAATTGACGGATAAAGCTCTGCCAATCGGCTCAGATAACGTAATTCCAATTCCTCATTCATAGAATTTGCTTCCCCCTTCTCCTGGTACACCAATACTTAACTGGTCTTTGCAAAATCAAATAGCGAAATCTGGTTTGACTCCGGAATATCCCCAAATATCCCCATATCATCCATAAGGTCTATGACAGTCTTGCTGACCTTCGTTCTGTTTCTGAAATCATCCTTGGACAGGAAGATACCGTCACGGGCTGCAAGCACCACGGCATCGGCCGCCTTATCCCCCAGACCTTCGATGGTGTCCAGTGCAGGCATCAGTTTATTATCCACAATCTGAAAGCGATGTGCCTGTGCACTGTAAAGATCCACCTGCGCAAATTCAAACCCCCTGGCATACATCTCCTGTACAATCTTCATATCCTTGTAGGTATCCTGTTCTTTCTTGCTTAACGAATCTTTCCGCTTCTCGTAATCATGCATATAATATTCCAGTCTTTCCCGTCCGAGACACATCAGCTCATAGGAAAATGCAGAAGCACGGATGGAAAAGTATGCGGCATAATAGGCCAGCGGATAAAAGATCTTATAGTAAGCAATCCGGTATGCCATCATTACATATGCCGCCGCATGTGCCTTAGGGAACATGTATTTAATCTTTTTACAGGACCAGATATACCAGTCCGGTACCTCGTGTTTTTTCATCTCTGTTTCCCATTCAGGCTTTAATCCCTTGCCTTTACGTACACTTTCCATGATTGTAAAGGATTCTTCACTGTCCAGACCCTTGTTGATCAGATAGATCATGATATCATCACGGGTACAGATTGCGGTAGAAATCGTGGCCTTCCCCTCTTCAATCAAGGTCTGTGCGTTGCCCAGCCATACATCCGTACCGTGCGACAGACCGGATATACGGATTAAATCGGAAAACGATTTGGGCCTGGTATCCAAAAGCATCTGAATTACAAAATCCGTACCAAACTCCGGTATTCCAAGGCATCCCAAAGGACAGCCGCCGATATCCTCCGGCTCGATTTTAAGTGCTTTTGTGCTTTTAAACAGGGACATTACGTCCTGGTTATCAAGCGGTACGTTCTTTGCGTCAAATCCGGTCAGATCCTCCAGCATACGAATCATCGTAGGATCATCATGTCCCAGAATATCCAGCTTCAGCAGGTTTGAATCGATGGAATGATAATCAAAATGAGTAGTAATAATGTCTGTATTATTATCATTTGCAGGATGTTGTACCGGTGTAAAAGAATTGATATCCTCACCAAAGGGCAGTACAATAATCCCCCCCGGATGCTGCCCCGTGGTGCGGCGTATACCGGTACATCCCTTCACAATCCGGTCGATTTCGCAGTTTCGCTTATGGATGCCCCGTTCTTCATAATAGTTTTTTACATAACCAAAGGCCGTTTTTTCTGCCAGTGTACCGATGGTGCCTGCACGGAAGGTCTGCCCTGCACCGAAAATAACTTCCGTGTATTTATGGGCCTTACTTTGGTATTCACCGGAAAAGTTCAGGTCTATATCAGGCTCTTTGTTTCCCTTAAAACCGAGAAATGTTTCAAATGAAATGTCAAATCCCATCTTTTCCAGCTGTGCCCCGCATTTGGGGCATTTCTTATCCGGCATATCGCAGCCTGCCATTCCTGAATAAGCTTTTACCTCCTCTGAGTCAAAATCCACATAATGACATTCGGAGCAGAGATAATGAGGACTTAAGGGATTCACTTCCGTAATTCCGGACATGGTAGCCACAAAAGAGGAACCTACCGAGCCTCGGGAGCCCACCAGATACCCATCTTCGTTGGACTTCCATACCAGCTTCTGTGCGATAATATACATTACGGCATATCCGTTGGATATGATAGAATTAAGTTCCCTTTCCAAACGTGTCTCCACGATTTCCGGCAATGTCTCCCCGTATAGTTCGTGTGCCGTGTTATAACAGATATCTCGAAGATCCTGATCCGAATTCGCTATAACAGGCGGGAATTTCCCGGCTCGTATGGGTGAGATTTTATCCACCATATCTGCAATCTTACGAGGATTGGTAATAACCACCTCTTCTGCTTTTTCGGTGCCCAGATATGAGAACTCTTCCAGCATTTCATCTGTAGTTCTTAAGTAAAGCGGTGCCTGATCGTCCGCATCATCAAAACCTTTTCCGGTCATGATAATTCTTCGGTAAATTTCATCCTGCGGATCTATAAAGTGGACATCACAGGTGGCAATCACCGGTTTTTGAAACTTTTCTCCCAGTTTGACAATTTTCCGGTTAATGTCTTTTAAGTCCTCTTCACTGTTTACAGCTGAAATATCTTCCTTCCTGAGCATAAATGCATTATTCCCCAGGGGCTGAATTTCCAGATAGTCATAAAAGTCCACCAGTCTGGTAATCTCCTGTTCCGGAGCCCCCCGCAAAATTGCCTGGTACAGTTCACCGGCTTCGCAGGCGGACCCGATGATCAGGCCCTCCTGATACTTCAGATACAAGCTTTTTGCAAGCCTTGGCCGCCGGTTATAATACTTCAGATGTGATTCGGATACCAGACGATACAGATTTACCCTTCCGGTTTCCCCCGTAGCCAGAATAATTGCGTGATAGGTGGGCATCTTCCGAATCGTATTTTCAGAGATGCTCCCCCGCTCATTTAGTTCGTCCAGATCTTCAATCCCACGATCTTTCAGCATCTTCACAAAACGCACAAAAATCTCTGCCGTACATGCAGCATCATCCACTGCACGATGATGATTGTCCAGAGGAACACCGACTGCCTTGGCAACCGTATCGAGTTTAAAACGGTTCAGCCCCGGGAGCAAAAAACGTGCCATAGCAACTGTATCCACTGAGGTAAACTCCCTTTGTATTCCCTGCAATTCACAGTTTTGCTCAATAAAGCTCATATCAAATCCGGCATTATGTGCAACCATGACAGCTCCGTCACAAAAATCCATAAATTCCGGAAGTACCGTCTCAATCAGCGGTGCATCGATCACCATACTATCATTGATTCCCGTCAGGTTTTCAATTTTAAATGGAATGGGCGCCTGAGGATTCACGAATGTCGAGAAGCGTTTTGTAATCTGCCCGCCTTCCACACATACCGCACCTATTTCGATAATCTTATCCACAATTGGAGAAAACCCTGTTGTTTCCAGATCAAATACCACATAGGTCTGATCCAGCGACTGATTTTTACTGTTTACCACAATTCCTTTTAAATCATCAACCAGATAAGCCTCCATGCCGTATATAACTTTGAAAGGTGCACTGATTTTCTTCAGATCCTCCTTTGTGGCATCCGGATGTTCTTCCATATATTTTTTCCGGTATTTTCCGTCTATATCTTCCATCGCGTGGTTGGCTTCCGGAAATGCCTGCACGACACCGTGATCGGTGATGGCAATGGCCGGATGTCCCCATTCATAGGCACGCTTTACCA
This sequence comes from Novisyntrophococcus fermenticellae, assembly GCF_018866245.1. GTDB lineage: Bacteria > Bacillota > Clostridia > Lachnospirales > Lachnospiraceae > Novisyntrophococcus > Novisyntrophococcus fermenticellae. The sequence goes on along the minus strand of NZ_CP076458.1, from coordinate 585,961 downwards.
GGACAGCTGCATCGGTAACACCATCCATATCGCTCATCTTGGTATGGCAGTGCAGTTCTGCTCTTTTCACCGGAGCATTATCACTTCTGCCCTCGCGGAAATCCCGGATTTTCTTAATGCCCCACACAGAAGCAATTGTCAGATCCCGGTCAAAGGTATCAATCGCCGTCTTGCCCTTTATTTTTACGAATCCACCTTCCTTTAATTCAGGCTTTATCTCCTGTACCTGCTCATTTTTCACAAAAATCTTCGCAGTGATGGTGTCCGTAAAATCCGTGATCTGAAATATCAGGATCGTTCGTTCATTTCGGATTTCCCGCATGTCAAACGCCTGAATGCACCCACGGATTACAACCTCTCCCATTTCACCTTCTATCGAAGCAATGGTTACACTCTCATCTTCAAAATCTCTTCCATAAATCAAATCCCGATTTGAAGATTTTTTAAGTCTTTTGTCCTGTTGTTCCTCATGAGACCGGGCGTTTGCTCTTCCTCTTGCGGCCTTCTTCTCTTCCCTTTTTTCCAGATGCTCTCCGACCTGCGTACGCTCTACAACACTACGCACCTGCTGACGGATCTTAAGCTCACTCTTTTCCCTGCTATGACTAAGCTCCGGTTTTTTATAACTGGTATGTATTTTCAGATTCAGGCCACACCGCTCACAAAAAATCTTTTCCAGAATCTGCAGGAGTTCTTCCTCCCGTTCGTGTGCAATCACCGAATCCACCAGTTCGAGGTTCATCACCTCTTCCTCCGTAAAGCTTATGGCTGCTGTCTGGAATAAATTACATAAAAAGATACTGTATTCCCGAAGCTCTGTCAGGATACTGCTTTGATAAACCTTCAGCAGGTTTTCCGGTGTATACTGCCTGGAAAGCTGAAATTTCTCAATAATCTTTACCTGAATCTGAACATTCCGGAAAAACTGATTCTTAATTGCCTGCTCCAGAGCAAAAATATGCTTTTTGTGTATCCACTGACTGCTTACAAGATAGACCCGCAGCAAATCCTTCTTTTTCGTAATTCCAACCCGGGATACTTCCATTATTTCTATTAAGTCTTCCAATTCTCCGGTCACCTTAAGACCCGGAAATACTTCTGAAAATTCTTTATTCATATCCGCTTACCAATCATCTCTGTGTTTCCCAGTTCAGCAGTTCTTCTCTCAGGCAGGCTAGCAACTCTGTTTCTCTGACCTTCTTTATAACTTCGCCCTTTTTAATTAAGAGACCTACACCATCGCCCCCTGCGATACCAATGTCTGCTTCCTTAGCCTCTCCAGGTCCATTCACCACACAGCCCATCACTGCAACCTTAAGATCCAGTGGAATGTCCTGAACCATGGACTCCACCTGATCCGCCAAGTGAATTAAATCAATCTGTGTCCGGCCGCAGGTTGGGCATGAAATAATCTCAATCCCCCCTTTGCGAAGTCCGAGGGTTTTTAAAATCCTCTTTGCCGATTTAATCTCCTCTTTCGGATCGCCTGTCAGAGATACCCGGATCGTATCACCGATTCCCTGATACAAAATGATACCCAGTCCAACTGCCGATTTTATATTCCCGGAATATACAGTCCCCGCCTCCGTAATTCCCACATGCAGGGGATGATCCGTCCGCTCGGCAATCAATTCATGTGCTCTGGCACACATCAGAACATCCGAAGACTTAATACTGATAACCAGGTTGTCATAGCCCATACTTTCAATAATTTGAACTTTATCAAGGGCACTTTCTACGATTCCCTCTGCTGTAACCCCATGGTACTTTTCAATCAGCTCCTTTTCCAGTGAGCCGCTGTTGACTCCGACCCGTATGGGAATTCCACGCTCGCCGGCCACATCCACGACAGCCTGAATCCGCTCTTTACTTCCGATATTACCGGGATTGATTCTGATTTTATCAGCCCCATTCTCCATGGCTGCTATTGCAAGTCTATAGTCAAAGTGTATATCAGCTACCAGCGGGATGGTAATCTGCTTTTTAATCTCTCCCAATGCCTTCGCTGCCTTCATATTCGGTACTGCACAGCGGATGATATCACAGCCCGCCTCTGTAAGCTCCCTGATCTGGGCTACGGTGTCCTGTACATCATCCGTCTTTGTATTTGTCATGGACTGAATCAGGACAGGGTTTCCTCCGCCTATCACACGGTCACCTATCTTCACTGTTCTTGTCTGTGTTCTATCCATCCTAATATACCTCCATTTCCATCATAACATAGAAAGAACAGTTTCTCAATAAAAAGCACTTACCATTGCTTTTTCCTGTGTTTTCATTTAAAATAGTCAGAAGAAGAAAAGCTCTCTCCGCTCGAATATATCTCACATTTCCTGCGGCCTCAATATACAGAAAGGGCATAAAGGGTAGTACTATGAGCCAATTTGACTTTGATTTAAACCGTCTGGGCAGCAGTATCAGTAATCTGGTAGATGATGCGATTAATTCCCAAAATTTTAAAGAACTGAACAGGACAATTAACCATACAATTAACAGTACTATAAATCAGGCGATGGAGGGTGTCGGCAAGACGGTCGACTCCTTAAACAGGAATTACCGGAACGGAAATCATCAGCAGGGGTATCCCTATCAGCAAAATTCACAGAGTTCTCCTTTAAGAACACAGCCGCTTCAGAAGCAGACTTCCCCTGCTGTCTATGGTAATTCCCCCGGGGGGGCTGTTTCAGGAAGTATCAAAGCTTTCATAGGATTTACGATGGCTGCTGCCGGTGGGATAGCCACACTTGTGCTCGTTATTCTTGCCGCCTTCGGAATTCTGAATATGGGTACCGTCATAGCCATGGTTCTGGTATTTCTCCTCATGGTGAGCGGATTGCTGCTGGGCTTTTCCGGAACCAGAGTTCTGTCACGGCTGAAGCGTTACAGGCAATACTGCAAAGTAATCGGAAACCAGAGTCTTGTTACGCTTGCGTATCTGGAAAAAGAAACCGGACGTTCCAAAAAGTTCCTGATTCAGGATCTGGAGGATATGAGAAAACGGCGTATGTTCCGCCAGGCACATCTGGATGAACAGCACACCTGCCTGATGTTAACAGATGAAGTCTATCAGCAGTATCTGGAATCCATGAGGGCTCTGAAAGCAAGGCAAAGGGAGGAGCAGTCCATGGCAGATGCCGGATTGACGCCCGAGTTTCGGAAGATTATTCAGGAAAGTGAAGACTATATTACAAAAATTCATCAGGCCAATGAAGAATTGCCCGGAGAGGTTATTTCACAAAGACTGGCGCAGCTGGAGCTTGTTATCACCCGTATCCTGGCAGAGGTAAAGAAACAGCCCCAAAAAGCGAATCAACTGCATCGCTTTATGAATTATTATCTTCCAACTACCTGGAAGTTAATCAATGCCTATCTGGACTTCGAACGGCAGCCGGTTCAGACAGCGAACATCCTCTCTACGAAAAAGGAGATTGAAACTACGCTGGGAACAATTAACAGTGCCTTTGAAAAACTTCTGGATGATCTGTTTCAGGCACAGGCCTGGGATATTTCATCCGATATATCCGTACTTCAGACTATGCTTGCTCAGGAAGGCCTGACCAAAGATAATCTGCACTGAAAAGAAAAGGAGAACATAATATTATGATTGAAGAATCCAAAGATTTTACTCCTACCCTTAGTTTTGGAGAACCTGAAGCCCCTGTTTCCCCACGAGAAGTACAGGTTACCGCAGAAGACATAAACGCTGCTTCTTCCATGGATGATTCCATGCTTTCCGAGGAGGAAAAACAGACAGTAGCGGTATTTGTGGATAAAATTGACCTCCGCAACGCCAAGGGAATCCTCGAATTTGGTGCCGGAACACAGAAAAAAATGGCAGATTTTTCGGAGCGTACACTTGAAAATGTCCGTAGTAAGGACATGGGGGAAATCGGAGATCTGCTTTCTTCTGTGGTTACAGAAGTCCAAAGCTTTGATGAAGAAGAGGAAAAGGGTCTCTTCGGTTTTTTTAAGAAGTCTTCCAATAAATTAAATGCAATGAAGAACAAGTATGAAAAAGCAGAAGTCAGCATCAACAAACTCTGTCAGTCTCTGGAAGGGCATCAGATTACTCTTTTAAAGGATGTTGCCGTCCTTGATAAAATGTATGAAATGAATCTGGCCTATTACAAGGAATTGACCATGTATATTCTGGCAGGAAAAAAGAAATTAAATCAGGTCCGTGAAACAGAGCTTCCACAGCTTACCGCCAAGGCCACGGCCAGCGGTTTGCCCGAGGATGCCCAGGCTGCAAGGGATCTCGATGAACTTTGCACCCGCTTTGAAAAGAAGATTCATGATTTGGATCTGACCCGTACCATTTCCATGCAGACGGCTCCCCAGATACGTATGATTCAAAATAATGACACACAGATGGCGGAAAAGATTCAATCCACCATCGTAAACACTATCCCACTCTGGAAAAACCAGATGGTCATTACTCTGGGCATCCAGCATTCCACCCAGGCCGCCGAAGCCCAGCGGAAAGTAACCGATGCTACCAATGAGTTGTTAAAGAAGAATGCAGAATCGCTTAAGACCGCAACCATAGAAACCGCTAAGGCAAATGAACGGGGAATCGTAGATATTGAAACGCTCAAGCAGACCAACCAAAGTCTTATCTCCACTCTGGATGAAGTATTAAAAATCCAGCAGGAAGGCCGCCGGAAACGTGCAGCGGCTGAAACCGAACTGCGGACGATGGAAAAAGATTTAAAAAATAAGCTTTTAAGCATGAACGCAGAATCATAACAGCTTCGGGCAAAATCCGGTCAATGGACATTGGTCACATTTTGCCTTTCGTGAAGTGCAGATTTCTCTTCCCAGATAAATCAGCTGGAAATTGATTCTGTTCCAATGTTCTACGGGAAGTACCTTTTGCAATTCCAGCTCCACCTGCTGTGGGTTTTTACCCATCGCCCATCCCAGCCGTCTGGAAATCCGGAACACATGGGTATCCACGGTAATGCCGGGAATTCCATGGGCATCTGCAAGATATAAGGTGCCCGTCTTCCGGCCTACTCCTGCCAGTTTCAGTACCTCTTCCAGAGTGTTCGGGACCTGCCCTGCATACTCTGTCACAATCTGCTGACAACACTTTTTAATATTTCTGGCTTTGTTCTTATAAATTCCGACAGATTTTATGTAGCTCTCAATTTCCGGGACCGGGGCCTCCGCCATATCCTCCACATGTGCAAATCTCTGAAAGAGTGCAGGGAGTACCTCATCCACCTGTTTATCCGTACTCTGAGCACTTAACATGATGGCCACCAGAAGCTGCCATGACTCCTGATGGTAGAAACCAGCTTTATTCACTCCATAGCGTTCGTCCAGCGTTTCTAATATCATCTTCAGATTTTCCTGTCTTTGTTTCTTTGTTAAGCGTGGCATGAACTCACCCCTTCTTCTCTTCAAATAAATCATAATAAAAAATGTATTGCTGCAGAACGCCTTCATATCCCTGATAACGCTCCATCGGAAATCCTTTCGGATAATGCCTCTCCAGAGCCTGTCTGATATGCGTATCCACCGGAAATGCCTGCAGCTTTTGCAGTGCAAACAGACAGATACAGTCCGCCACCTTCGTACCGATTCCATAGAGCTTCATCAGTTCTGTCCTGGCCGCTTCATATTCCATGCACGCCACCTTTTCCAGACTCACCTCTCCGGAGCATATACTTTGTGCTGTGCGAATCACATATTTGCTTCTGTAACCCAGATTACATGCCTTCAACTCCTCATCTGTTGCTCCTGCCAGAACCTTGAATCCCGGAAATCCGTAGTATACCGTACCTTCACTGCTTGACCTCTCCTCTCCGTACTGGCGGCATATATGATCGATGCACCTTCTGATACGGACAATATGGTTCTGCTGGGATATTAAAAATGTAACAATCATTTCCCAGAGATCCTGTTTTAAAATCCGGATTCCATTTCCATAAGCAGCAGCCTGCCTCAGATAATCATCTTTTTCATCTATACCTTCTATGTAGAATGCATAATTCCGCCCTAAGTCAAAATAATCGAACCAGAAGCTCTGAAATTCTTCTTCTGAACAGTGGAAGTTACAGGTGCCCTGGTTCTGTTCAAGAAAAAGATAATGATTCCCGGCTATGACTTCATAGCAGTTATCTCTTACTTTCATCATACGGAAACACTGCCCGGAATTACAAATTTGTTCCGCATTAAAATTCTGTAGTTCTAATATTATCATAATTTCTCCTGATACAGTGGTAATTTATCTACTTGCACATATTAATCTCTACTTAAAAACACCACTTTTTGCATAATTCTATCATACTCGAATATATTTTACAATCATGAGGTTTAATTTCAGCTTTGATTTCGTCAATGCTAAACGTTGACAAGCTTCTTTGCCAAAGGTATAATTGAGTAAAAATAGTAATGGTGCATACTCAAAATCAGAAAAGATGGAGTGTATGAGAATAGGGAATCAGGTTCGAATCCTGAGCAGTCCTGCTGCCGTATTGACTGAGTTAATTTTCTAGTTTCGTTTCAATGAAGCACCCACTGGATTATCCATCCGGGAAGGGGAGAATTAACGTAAAAGTCTAAGCCGGAAGACCTGCCTTACTGGAGTGGTTTTTTCCACAGCATATTGCCTTCACAGTGTATGGGGCGTATGAATTTATTCCAATTCATATAGACAGCTCCCGCAAATTGGAGCTGTCTTTTTATGTAAAAGTGCAAAGGGAGCTGTCCGTGGCAGATTCTCTGCGTTACTATTTTTAATAGTGTATATTTCATTAAAAGAAAACGGAGGATATTTTTGTGAAAAAGAAATGGACAACAGGCTTTTTGCTTATGGCAATGATACTTTCTTTGCTTACAGGATGTGGGCAGAAGGCGGAGGAAGTAAAAAAAGATGATACAAAGGAAGCAAGCACGCAGGCTGATGAGTCGAAAGGAGCACAGCAGTCAAAGTATGATGGAATTACAGAAGACCGTTTGGGGAATCCGATTACGCTTCCGGATACGATTGAAAAGGTGCTGGTAGCCGGACCTTCCAATGCCGAGATTCTGGTTGGGCTGGGGTATGGGGATAAGATCGTTGCGGCAGATGTCTACAGTAAGAATGTAGAAGGCTTGCCCGACGGGATTGCCATGTTCGACATGACAGCACCGGATGTTGAATCGATTTTAGCAGTCAAGCCTGATGTAATCTTTGCCACAGCCATGGTGCAGACAGCCGGCGATGATGTATATAAACCATTTCGTGATGCAGGAATCTGTGTAATTTATATTCCTTCCAGCAATAGTATCGCAGAGATCAAAGAGGATATCCGTTATATAGCAGCAGTTATGGGAGATGTGTCAAAGAGTGATCCGGTGATTCAGGAGATGGAATCAGAAATCTCAGCCATTCAGGAAATTGGTAAGACCATAACTGACAAGAAAAAAGTATATTTTGAGATTGCCGCAGCCCCTGACATGTACAGCTTTGGCGAAGGTGTATTCTTAAATGAAATGATTGAGATTATCGGTGCCGAAAATATTTTAGAAGACCAGAAGGAATGGATGAGTGTATCCGCTGAAAGTATTTTAGAAAGTAATCCGGATGTTATCCTGACAAGTGTCAATTACATAGATGATCCGGTCAGTGAAATCAAGTCCCGGCCAGGTTGGGAAACTCTGACAGCTGTAAAAGAAAACGCCGTATACTATATCGATACCGATGCCAGCAATAACCCCAGCCAGCACATCGTAAAAGCATTAAAGGAAATGGCAAAAGCTGTTTACCCGGACAAATATTGATGAAAAGGAAAATTATCATAACGATTGCCGTCAGCATTCTCGTAATATTATTTGCCGTCGGCCTTGGCAGTGTCTATGTATCTCCTGTGGACATTTTGTCTATTATCGGGCATAAAGTGTCCGGCAGCAGCCTTCCTGAGCGTATCGCAGATACGAAGGTGTCCATTATCTGGAATCTTCGTCTGCCGCGGACACTTCTGGCATTTGTAGTGGGCGGAATGCTTTCTGTAAGTGGGGCGATTATGCAGTCTGTATTGAAGAATCCACTGGCCTCTTCATATACGTTGGGTGTTTCTGCCGGAGCCAGTCTGGGAGCCGGATTTGTTTTCCTGTTTGGTTTCTTCCTTCCATTTATAGGTGTTCTTTCTCTGCCGGTCATGGGGTTTGTGTTCGGTCTGGGAACGATACTGGTGGTAATTGCATTCGCATCCAGAATTGGCGGTGGGTTGGAAAACAATACAATTATCCTAAGCGGAATGGTAATTTCACTGTTTGCCAATGCGATTGTAACCTTAATGTCAGCTCTTGAAAGGGAACATATGCAGCGGTTAATTTACTGGCAGATGGGAAGCTTTTCACTGAAGGATTGGAGTACCGTACTTATCCTTCTGCCCGTCTGCTTGATTGGGACCTTGTGGATGCTGCACTATAACCGGGAGTTAGATATGCTGACATTCGGGGAAGATCAGGCCAGAGCTATGGGCGTGGATACGAAGAAAGTGAAATGGGTTCTGTTGATTACGGCGGCGGCGATGACGGGAAGTGCAATTTCTTTTGTTGGCGTAATCGGGTTCGTGGATCTTGTCGCGCCTCATATAGTGCGTAAGGTATTTGGCTCGGCGCACCGGTATGTAGTTCCCATGTCGGCTGTCTGGGGCGGAACCTTTATGGTAATCTGTGATCTGGCATCCCGGACCATAGTTCCGCAGCAGGAAATTCCGGTAGGCGCAGTGACTGCTTTGATTGGCGCACCGTTCTTTGCTTATATTTATTTCAGCAAAAGAGAACGGAGATAAGGGTAAGGTACAGATATGTTGATGGTAGAGAATGTAACAACGGGATATGGAAAAGTTGATGTGGTCAGGGATATTTCATTCCGGATCGGCAGCAACGAAAATCTTTGCATTATTGGACCGAACGGATGCGGCAAGACGACTCTTTTAAAAGCAATTGCTAATATACTTCCCTTTCGGGGAAGCATCTGTCTGGATGGTATTCCCGTACAGGAGATGAAAAGCAGTGACCTTGCCAGGAAAATCGCGATTATGAGTCAGACCTCGTCGATATCATTTCCTTACACTGTTTTTGAGACGGTGATGATGGGTCGTTATACGCATATGGCAAACGGGCTTTTCAAGACACCCGGCAGCAAGGATAAAGCATATGTGATGCAATGCCTTGAAAGGGTGGATTTACTGGATGTCAGAAACAAAGAAATTACAAAGCTCTCCGGCGGACAGCTTCAGCGTGTCTTTCTTGCCCGCACCCTGGCGCAGGAACCAGAAGTAATCCTGCTCGATGAACCCACCAATCATCTGGATTTGAAATACCAGATTGAGTTAATTGAATATCTGCGTGAGTGGTCTGAAAAAGACAACCATTCGGTAGTCGGGGTTCTGCATGATATTAATCTGGCCATGCGGCTTTCGGACAATCTGATGATTATGAAAGATGGACAATCCGTAGCTGCGGGAAAAGCAGAACAGATTGTCACCGGCTCACTACTGAAGAAGGTGTACGATATCGATGTCGCCGGATATTTCAGAACCTCATTAAAGCGCTGGGAAAATGCATTTCAATAATTCTTTCATAGCAGTAATGAAATAACCGGAACCGTCACAAGTGAGAATATGGTTGTAAATGCAATAAGATGGTTTCCCTCTGCTCCTCTGCCCCCATACTCCTGCGCAAGCATCCCCGCAATGCTTGCACAGGGCATGGATACACATAACATAAAGATTCCCAATACCTCTTTTGCGACCGGAAGCTGTCTTGCTGTTAATACACAAATAAACGGAATAATCAGCATCTTCACAATCATAAATTCATAACGCTGTCTGTTTAAAAAAAGTTCTCTGAAACTCATCTTTGCCACAGATGCTCCTATGATGAGCATGGACAGGGGGATAGATGCATCTCCCATATATTTACAGGCATCTTTTATCGGTTCTGCCACCGGTATCTGAAAGATAAAGATTGTCAGGCTGACCAGACAGGCCAGAAATCCCATATTGAAAATATTTTTCCAGGAGTAGTCTGCCTCCTTATCCGATGATTTGGATGCCAGATAAATTCCCAATGTATATGCAAGAATATTGAAAACCAGTATGTAAAATACCAGATAGATGATGTACTTCTCACCATAAATTCCCCTCACAAGAGGAATTCCTATAAAGCCAACATTACTGAAAATCATCATCAGTTGATAAAATCTGGCCTGTTTCATCTCAAACCGGCGCAGCTTGACATATAAATAGCTTAAGACGATCAGAAGAATATACATCAATAAAACAAGAAGTAAATTCTCCGTTATCTGCGTATCTTCCTCGATATTTGCTCCAAGGACTCCTGAAATAATGATCATCGGATTTAATATGTTTACAATCAACGTTGTAATCTTACGACAACCCGGATCATCCAGGATTCCTTTCCTGTAACTGACGATGCCAATCACAACCATAATAAATAATACAGACATACGTTGCAATAAAATAATGCTGTCCACTTATCTTCCTCCCATTATCATCTGACAGAAATATCGGTGATGTCCATATTACCCTCTGCAATCGCCTTCACCTGTTCCCATATCTGCTCATTTACTTGAATTCCTTTTTCCATGCTTTCCTTTCGCACCTGAATGGTACGCTCACCCGGACAGCTTACCTTCCTCCCTGCCTCCTCAGGATGAGAACTGTCGGCAGCTGCCACTCTTTTATCTAGCATTGCCTGTATTTCATCTCTGCTCCCGAATAGATACGGGTCATAGGCTATGAAAATCTGACAGCATCCGGTACAACTGCCCTGGTTTTCCTCATCCAGGTCCGTTCCGCTTTTTCCATTGGCCATAAGTGCTGCTGCCAAATCAAGAACGATGGCCATTCCACTTCCCTTCCAATAACCGGTTGGGAGAATTCTCTTACTGTCTTCGATTGCTCCCGGATCCGAAGTTAAATGTCCGTCTTTATCAAAACCTCCGGGATAAGGTAATTCTTTCCCTGCGAGTCTGTACACGCCCAATTTCCCATATGCATACTGGCTCATAGCCATATCCAGGACTATTGGCCCATTTTCACGGGGAATAGCCACACAGAATGGATTATTGCCGACTCCCGGTTCATCACTTCCCCACAAGGGCATACAACTTTCCGTATTTGTCCAGCATATCCCCATGTATCCGGCTTCTGCCATCCGCCACGCATAAGTCCCACCCCGCATCCAGTGGGTTGTATTCTTCAATGTAACGCAGCCAATTCCATGGATTTTAGCCAGTTCAACAGCCCTGTCGGAACAATAAATTGCATTTGTAATACCAATTCCCAAGTGTCCGTCATAATTTTCTACTGCACCTTTTGCCTGTACGAGCTGCGGCTTTGCCTTTGGGTCAACCCACCCCTTTTGGACATATTCCACAAAACGGGGAACCCGGTTCAAGCCATGGCTTTCGATCCCATCCGCACTGGATGCGGCATGTGTCTTTGCACAGACTTCGGCCGCTTCTTCATTCAGGCCTGCATGCAGCAACGCCTTTTTTATGGTTTCCTTTAAAACCTCATGCTCTATACGCATATGCAACTTCCTCACCTTCTCTGTTTTATATTGTACCTGTCTTCTATGACCGATATTTCTTCTGTCGTATACTGTTGAATTTAATGTAATTCGTGTCCACATATTCCTGGGCATACACCGCCGGATGATCATTTCCGTCAAAATTAATACAATCCAGGAGTAAAAATGCTTTTATGCGGTTCCCACACTGAAAGTACTCCGTTAATTCCGGATGGTCTGCATTGGTCACCGTCAAAATTTCTGTGCGATCCCACTCTACCTTCCTTTCACAGCGTGCATCCAGAAAATCAAAAAGAGAATCCGGATACTCTTCAATCAATTTGAGATCGGCAGGACTTTTCAATATGGATTCCGGAAAATAATCCGCACAATAGGCGCAGGGCTTATCATCGGCCAAAAATATCTTCTTTGCGGAAACAACAGCATCGCCTTCGGATATCTGCAGCAGATCCGCTGCCTTCTGATCTGCCCTGATACGCTGGGATTTCAGAAGTTTTATAGACGGCTTATACCCACATTGGACAATCATATCACTGAATAGTGATACCGGGTTGAACTGGACTTTCATACTTACTGCCTGAGGATTGATAAAGGTTCCCTTGCCCTGGCGCCGGAAGATAATCCCGTCACTTGCAAGGGAATTCAAGGCCGTGCGTATTGTAATACGGCTGACGCCCAATATTTCACAAAACTGTTCTTCTGTTGGCAGTTTATTATCCTTACCATCAAAAGAAGTCTTAATATAATTTAAAATCTCCTGCCTTACCTCATCGCTAAGAGATTGTGATTTGATTTTCTTCATCTGAAAATATACCTCGCTCAAATACGCTTCAGCCTATTTGCTTAAGCGGCTAGACAATTTGCTGATGTTCCCATTATACATAAAATTTACTAAAAAAACAATTGAATAATAAGATTTGATATGTTATTATACGTATAAGGTATTACCTATTACATTATAACTAGGAGGAAATATTATGAGCAATCGTAAAAGTCATGAAGAATATTTAAAAAGAGCAATCCAGGTTTCCAGAGACTCCAGAGCCCACGGAAATACACCTTTTGGAGCAATTCTCGTAGATGGTGAGGGCAATATTGTGATGGAACAGGAGAATATTGAGATTACCGAAAAGATATGCACCGGTCATGCAGAAGCTACTCTGGCAGCACGCGCCTCACATGAATATTCCAGAGATTTCTTAAAAGACTGTACACTTTATACGACAGCTGAGCCATGCGCCATGTGTTCTGGAGCCATCTACTGGGCAGGTATCGGAACCGTCGCATACGCTATGACAGAGCGCCGCCTTCTGGAGCTTACAGGCAGTAATGAACAGAATCCTACCTTTGACCTTCCCTGCCGTGATGTTTTCAGCAAAGGGCAAAAAGATATCAAAGTTGTCGGTCCTTTTCCGGAACTGGAGGTTGAGGCCGCCCAGGTACACCAGGGTTACTGGGATTAATTACATTCAATAATGGATTATAGGAGGAGTTTCCATGGAAAAATCTATGTCAGATGGTAATTCACAAACTTTGGAAAACAAAACATCTGTTTCGCAAAATCTGATTATGGGATTACAGCATGTATTGACTATGTGCCCCGGCTCCATCGCCGTACCATTAATTATGAGCGGGCCGCTGGGTCTTGATGCGAAAACCACTGCATATCTGGTAGCTGCAAATCTTTTCACCAGTGCTATCGCAATCCTGATTCAGGTATATGGCCTGGGCAGGCATATCGGTTCCAGACTGCCTATCGTACTCGGCTCAGCATTTGCCCCTTTGGGTGCTATGATTGTAATCGGCCGGCAATACGGTCTTCCAACCGTATTTGGAGCAATTATTGCCTCGGGTCTTTTGATGTTTATCGTCTGTTTCTTTATGCAGCGTATACTGAAATTCTTTCCTCCTGTGGTGATTGGGTCCTTTGTTACCTTAATCGGCATAACTTTGGCACCTACTGCCTTTTCCGATCTGGCAGGAGGGGACGGCGTATCCGGTTTTGGCGATGTTAAGAATCTGATTTTGGGGTTGGTAGTCCTGATATGTATCGTATTATTTAACCGCTTTGGAAATGCCCTGATTCAATCTATCTCTCTCTTGCTTGGCCTTGGGATAGGTACTTTAATTGCCGTTCCTCTTGGCATGGTGGATTTCACTCCGGTAACAGAAGCCCGTTGGTTTGAACTGATTACACCATTTCATTTCGGATTTCCAAAATTCAGACTGGATGCCACACTGATCATGACCTTATTTTGCGTAATCAACATGATTCAATGTATCGGCGTCTATGCCTTTCTGGATGATGTACGTGGAACCCATACAGATGATAAGGCAAAAGTGGACGGTATGCGTGGGCAGGCTTTTGCACAGATGGTGGCAGGAGCCTTTAACTCAGTTCCCTCCTCCATGTTTAATGAAAACGTGGGGGTTATTAAACTCTCAGGAATCGGAGCCCGTTCTACCGTGGGCTGTGCAGGGATTATGCTGCTGATTATCAGCCTGATTCCAAAATGTTCAGCCTTCATCACCTGTATCCCAAAGCCAGTAATCGGCGGCGCGACCCTGGCACTGTTTGGCACAATCTCTGCAGCCGGGATTTCTATCCTTTCATCCGTTGATTATTCGGATAACAATAACTCTCTGATTGTGGGAACAGGACTGGCCCTTGGTGTCGGCGCCTCCTTTACGTCAGGTGCATTTGAAAAACTGCCTGTCGTTCTTTCCATGCTTTTCAGTAATGGATTATTTGTTGCCGGAGTTGTTACGATTATTTTGAATATTGTTCTTAATTTAGGAAAACAGAAAGTTGAATAGATATGATATAAGGGGCAAAAGGTCAAACAACCTTTTGCCCCTTATATCATATGAATTGTCACGCATGGTCAGAGGAATATTCATATTCCCTGTACACAGTCCGGTTGTCAAAATGTTTCTTTATCTCTGCTACAAAGGATGGGAGGATGCTCAGTATGATCCCTGCACCCCAATAAGCAGTATCAATAACCGTCAGTCCAAGAGGTTCTCCAATCCACGGGACCGTACATAGTACAACCAATGCAAGCATCATGGTGACGGCACTGACTGCCAGCATCGGATTATCTGAAAGAGAACGTTTGAACATAGAAACCCTGCTCCGTACCGTAAAGATGTGCAGTATAGAGGTCCAGCCCAATACCAGAAAGGCCAGCGTCTGCCCCATCTGCAGTGAAGGTTCTCCCGTACCGACTGGGATATAAGCACCAATATAGAAGGCCACCAGCACTACTACGGAACAGAGAACTGTCTGTTGAACAATTACCTGGAGAAGCCCGCCGCTAAACAGACTTTCCGAACGCTTTACCGGCTTGCTTTCCATAATTTTCATATCCGATTGTTCTTTCGCAAGCTGAAGTCCGGGGATTCCATCACCCAGCACATTAATCAACAACAGCATTACCGGGGTTACCAGAACGCCCCATCCGGCAAGCTGTGCAAACAGCATCACAAATATTTCCGAAAGATTACATACTAACAGGAAATAAATTGTCTTTCTTATATTAGAATATACCTTTCTTCCCTCATGCACCGCCTCTACAATCGTGGCGAAATTATCGTCGGTCAGTACCATGTCTGAAGCGTTCTTCGCTACTTCTGTTCCTGCCTTTCCCATGGCAATTCCCACATCAGCAGCCTTCAGGGCCGGGGCATCATTGACGCCATCGCCTGTCATGGCAACCACGTCTCCCTTCTTCTGCCACGCCTCTACGATTCGTATCTTGTCTGCCGGTGCAACTCTCGCATACACGGAATACGCTTCAATCGAAGATTCCAGTTCTTCATCTGTCATCTCCTCCAACTCTGCACCGGTGATAACCTTTTGTTCTGCAGACAGGATACCAATTTCTTTGGCAATTGCTCCTGCAGTAGCTGCATGATCACCCGTTATCATAATTGTACGGATACCCGCTTTCTCCGCCTTTACAATTGCCTCTGCCGCTTCCGCTCTGGGAGGATCAATCAGCCCTATGATACCTGCGAAATCCAGATTCTGCTCCAGTGATGCGAGCTCAGATTCACCGGGAAGTTCGTCGATATGTCGCATGCCAAGGGCAATCACCCGCAATGCATCCTGTGCAAATGCATCATGCAGCCTTTGAATCTGTTTTGCACGTTCTGCTTCTCTCCGGTTAAAAGGGATACGATCCAGTGCCCCTTTTGTCAAAACAATAAAGCCGCCTTTGGGAGCCCTGACCACTACTGTCATCATCTTTCGTTCAGAAGAAAATGGTATCTCGGCCACGCGCGGATATTCTTTTTCTATCTCTGTCTTATCCATTCCCTTATCACTTAGCAGTCTTATAATGGCGGATTCTGTTGCATCCCCGATATACTGCTGCTTTCCCTCATCGTCTACCTGAATCACCGCATTGCTGGCGCAAGCCAATAATTTTAGAAATTCTGTCTGCTTATCAGAAAACCTGTCTGTGTCTCTTACCGGGTTTTCTCCATTCAGGCACATTCTTTTGATGGACATCCGGTTTTGTGTCAGTGTTCCTGTCTTATCAGAACAGATCACGGAAGTATTTCCCAGTGTCTCAACTGCTGAAAGTTTTCGAATCAATGCATTCTTCTGCACCATATTCTTAACACCATTTGACAGACTTAAAGTAACAATCAAAGATAAGGTTTCCGGTACTGCTGCTACTGCCAGCGTCACGGCCAGCATAATCATGCTCCAGAAGTTATCTCCCCGTATCATGCCGGCAAAAAATAGTATAACAGCCGATATGACAGCGACAATACTGATATTTTTCCCCACTTTATCCAGTCGTTGCTGCAGCGGTGTTTTACCCTTTTTGCTGCTTTCCAGAAATCCGGCTATTTTCCCCATCTGTGTATTCATGCCGGTGTCTGTCACGATTGCGGACGCATTCCCTGCCGTTACCAGACAACCCGAAAAAATCATATTGCTTTGTGCCGCAACAGGCACTTTTCCCTCCGGAAGTTTTTCATCGTTCTTCTCCGACGCTTCGCTTTCTCCTGTCAGTGATGATTCATCCACCATCAGGCTATTGCTTTCCAGTATTCTTGCATCCGCCGGAACCAGAGAGCCGGTTTCTACCAGAATGATGTCTCCCGGCACAAGTTCGCCTGTATCAATTTCCTGACGGTTTCCATCCCGTATTACAAAACAGGATGGACTGTTCAGGTCGGCCAATGATTCCAAAGCCTTTTCTGCCTTTCCCTCCTGCGTAATAGCCAAAATTAAATTCATAACAATAATCGCAGATATCACAAGCGGCTCAATGAATCCTTCACCCTGCCGTAAAGCCAGCATAAGGGATAGAATTGCCGCTATAATAAGAACTATCGTAGATACATCCTTCAAATGATGAAAGATTGTCTTCATAAGACTCGGCTTCTCGCCTTTTACAAACTCATTTTTTCCGTATTTATCTTGTTTTTCCCTGACACTTTCCCGGGACAGCCCCCATGTCATATTGCCGTCTAACAGTTCCAAAACCTGGTTCTTGCTTTTTTCGTACCATCTCATAAACTCATCCTTTCCTTTAAAATTTACCGGTTCTCATATTGGTGTAGCCACAAATATATAGGTAGTATATCTACCTATTGATTTATCAGAAAGCAGGCTATTCACCTGCTGAACTTTTAAATCTCACGGTATTAAAAGATTATCATACACCTTAAACAGCAGTGTTCTCAGTGTCTGAATTTCCTCATCTGTCATCCCACGCAGCAATCTCGCATCCATGCGGTCAAAGATTTCCTTTATGTTATACACCATATCTTCACCGGATGGGGTGATTATCAGCTGCATGGCTCTGTGATCCTCTTTGCAGACAGTTCTTAGAATATAGCCCTTTTCCTCCAGGCTATTCAAAAGGCTGGTAACTGTAGGACCCCGCAAATCCATAATTTTCTCCAGATACTGCCTGTTAATCACATGCTCTGCCCGCATACTATCATATATAAGCCACAGAAGGCGTCCTTGCTGGCTGGTTATCCCAAGCTTTTTCAGTTGTTGTCCCCCTCTATAATGGATAATATGAGAAATGCTTCCAAAACAGGAGCCAACCACTCTTTCACTCTTTATCATATCCGTTCCCTCTAAATAGGTAGCATTACTACATAACTACCTTTCTATTGTAACAATTCATGAAATCTCTGTCAAGTTATTTTTACATCACAAATTCTCATAGTCCAGCAGATGATAGGATATCAGAATCCAGAAGCGTATTTCCGGATTCCGAATATCCATATTGCTTATCTTTTGAATTCGGTCTATGCGATACAAAAAAGTACTTCTGTGAATATATAATTTTTCTGATGCATGCGCAATATTCATATTGCATTCCAGATATACCCTGAGTGTTCCGGCCAGATCCGTATGATGTCCCTCATCATATGCAAAAATCCGTACCAGTCCCTCCGGACAAAAAATCCTGGCCGGATATCCTTTCATTCCCTTTGCCAGCAGATACGGCACGACATAGTCCTCAAATTTATAATACCAGAACATGGGATCTGTTTTCTGTCCTACCTCCAGAGCAATTATACCCTGCTCATAGTACTCCCGAATCTGGAAAAAATCTTTAGAGCTTCTGCTTATTCCTGCCTTAAAAAGCCCCTCACGCAGGAACAGGGCAAATGATGAATAAAATTCGTGGATTCCCATATCCATTCTGGTTTTATTCACCAACATCAGAATACCTTCCCGATATATAAATGCAAAGGCAAAGGGAAACTGCATCTCCAGCTTATGGCAGGTGGCCAGCCCCGCACTGATTTCAAAATCTCTTTCATCCATCTTAATCAATATACAGAAGTATGCATCGTTTCTTTCCCATTCATACTCACCAAGCCTGCGTATGAATACATTTTCATCCACGATCTTCTCGTCCAGAAGTTTTAAAAACAGCGATTCTAAAATTCTGGACTTTTGCTGTGGAAAATAGTTCTGCCACTTTAATGCACTTTGTATATACTCTGCAAGACAGGCTGCCATCGCTTCATCTGTTTTAGTAAGTGCTCTATTCAGCTCGCTGATGCAAAGCCTTCCCTCATATTGTCCTTCTTCCCAGAAATTTATGTATAGAACCCTTCCGGAAATAGCACTTCCTTCGTAAACCTGCGGCCCTTTTGTTGACATGGTCTCTTTAAACTGCTTATCCAGTTTAAAATCATTAATAATCTCCATGGAAAGCACTCGCTTTCCCGTAGTCTTATCGTATTCCCATTCCTGTAAGCCTTTACTTTCATTCGCAGTAGCAAGAAGGAACAGATTCCGATCATATACCTGAATCATGTTATCAAATATGCCGCTGCTTAAGGCACACAATTCCCTGATTCCTGCGTTTTTCATTAAGGCTTTATGCAGCTCCTCTTCCCATTCCTGATAATAGAAAAACAAGTTCTGTACTTCATTGAAAACATCAGGAAGCACTTTGTTTCCGGAAAGATAAATCCAATTCCGTCTTCTCTGTTTTTGTAGCACCTGATTACCGATCAGACATATCCCATGAAACTCTCCTTCAGGTTCCCCTTCCATATCCTCCGCATAACCTACATATATGAGATCAGAAGTTTTCTCTGACCCACCCTTTCTATACCAGACTGCACCCTTTAGATAAAGCGATTTTTCCGGCTCTCCCCATATTTCTCCATCTCTCTTTTCAAAATATTCATATAAAACCGCCATGCTGAGACGCATATAATCCCCCCTTTCGAGCTCTCCTATAAAGTATAGGAAATTAAGTGTATAAAGTCAATAACTCTACAGGATTTACCGCAGTATCTGTGCATGGTATTGTATGTTTAAGGGTTTTTATATACATATTGGTCTACAAAAATATTCCTATAAAATATGCAATTAAAGGAGGAGAATGTTATATGTCAGAATCAAATCAGAAATTATATCAGGAACGTCTCAAACGAGTTGAAGATGCAATTGCATTAAAAGAAAGCGACCGTGTCCCTATTGCTCCTTTCATTGGGGCATATCCCTATGTTCTGGACGGAGCTACATATAAGGACAGTATGTATAATTATGATCGGGCCTCTGAAGCCCTTGTACATTATTATGAGTTGTTTCAACCTGATGCCACAACCCATACTGCTTTCACCAGCGGAAGGGCCAATGAACTGGCTCAGTCCAGTATGATTGACTGGCCAGGCCGACCGGGAACCAGAGTCCCTGATTTTTCCACCCATCAGGTCATTGAACGGGAATTCATGTCACAGGAAGAATATCCTGAATTGATTAGTGATTTTACCGGTTTTATGCTGCGTAAATATATTCCCCGCGCTTTTCCTGCTTTAAAAGGTCTGGGTGATATTAATTTTGTTCCTTCCATTGTACTTAGTACCACCCCGCTGGCTTCTCTCTATTCCACGCAGGCTCAGGAAGCATTTTCCCTGCTTTCCAAAATAGGAGAAGAAGATAAGAAGGCTGCTGCTGCCACCAATTCAGTTTCAAGCTCCCTGGCCAATCTGGGCTTTCCTCCATTTATTACCGGGGTCGGTGAAGCTCCCTTCGACATTTTAGGTGACTATTACCGTGGAACACTTGGTGCCCTGGCTGACCAGCTGGAATGCCCGGATGAAGTCGAGGCCGCTTGTGATATACTGGCGGACATACAAATTGCATCTTACTCTTATTTCAAAGCAGTTCCTATGCCGGTAAAACGGGTGTTCTTCCCACTTCATAAGGGTATGGATGGATTTATGAATCCCCGGCAGTATGAAAAGCTCTACTGGAAACCATTAAAGAAGATTATACTGGCTTTGATTGATATGGGAGTCACTCCGTTTATCTATACAGAGGGCAAATACAATACGCGGATTGAACAATTAGCAGATGTTCCTAAGGGTAAAGTACTCTATCATTTTGAAACGGTAGACATGAAAGAAGCAAAAAGAATTCTCGGAGATGTTGCCTGTATCAGCGGTAACCTGCCGATTTATCTCTTGGAATTCGGCACGAAACAACAGGTGATTGATTATTGCAAAAATCTTATCGATACATGCGCTCCCGGAGGGGGATATATCTTTGATACAAATGGCAGCATAGACAATGCCAAAAGAGAGAACCTGGAAGCCATGTTTGAAACCATAAAAACTTACGGCAAGAAGTAAAATTCAATAGAACCTCACAGCCACTATCATTTTATCTTGTGAAATGACAGCGGCTGTAAGGTCTTCTTTATAAGTAGAATCGTCTTATCGATTCAGGAGATATCTTTGAAAGTTCAATGCCTGCCTGGCATCCTCATCCAGTTTCTCTTCCGAAATATTTGGATACATCTCTCTCCAAAGCTTAACATCCTGGCCAACCCTTCCTCCCATTTGGACAAAAGGTTCCATGACCACGGCCTGATTATAACCAATATCGGAAAGGGCATCTCCAATTTCCTTCCAGGGAATACGGCCTTTTCCCGGAACCATACGATTGCACTCTCCCGTATGAAAATGTCCCAGATATTTTCCTGTCTTTCTTATGGCTTCACCGAAACTTTCTTCCTCAATATTCATATGAAAAGTATCAAGCATTAGTTTGACATTATTTTCCCCTATCTGTTTTATGTACTCGCATCCTTCCTCGGCTGTATTAATCAAAAAATTTTCAAATCGATTCAGTACTTCTATACAGATTGTTATATTATCCCTGAATATCTTCTCTTCTCTTTCTTTTTTTTATAGTTATCGGTTTCATAATTGCTTGCTCCTCCTTTTAAAGCAATTATAGCAACCTTATCTCTTTCCATAAATAAACTTTAGTGTGCAGTTTTTAAATAAAATCCACTTATCTCTATCGATTACATCGCGAAGAAAAAAAGATTAAAGAAAATCCACATCTGTCGTGGACTTTCTTTAATCTTTTCAAAAAATGCATTACATTAAAAAAAGTTAATTTTCTTCCAAAAGCCTTTCGGTAAAGAATTCCCTGATCATATCCCATATCTCCCTCTGGAAAAACTGAATGTCCGCGTGGTCTGCCTCCTCAATTCCCACCAGTCTGACATCCACTCCTTTTTTATCCAGTTCTTCATACAGGGCTTCGCTCTGGGAAAAGGGCACTGTCCGGTCACAGAGTCCATGCAGAAGCAAAAATGGTGGTGCCTGCTCCGTCACATAGCTTACCGGGCATGCCTTCATGGCATCTTCCATATGATCCGCTACATTCTTTCCGAGCAGTAGAGATTCCGGTGACGCCGCCTGTGTTACTCTGTCAGAAGGTGGAAATTTACTCATATCCGCAGGGACATACCATGGGCAGGCTGCCTGTACCGCACTGGAATACTCAGTATACCATCCCTGGTCAAATTCTTTCAGATCTCCGGTCAGTGCAGCCATTGCTGCCAGGTGACCTCCGGCAGACTCTCCCATAACCCCAAATTGATTCACATCAATGCAGTAACGGTCCGCATGTGCTCTGAGATACCGGATACCCGACTTAATATCCATCAACTGTCCCGGAAAAACCATCTCGTTACTGGTACGATACTGTACACTTGCAACCACAAAGCCACTTCTGGCCAATTCGGATAAGTATGCCAGATGTGCACTTCTGCTCAACTGAAGCCATGCACCACCACAGATCCATACGATGCAAGGACTCTTCTTTTTTCCCTGCTTTGGATAGATGATATCCATCTTCAGATCTTTTGTCGTATTTCCGAACCAATCCGGTACCTGTGCAAATGTTACGTTGGTGTCCACCACATACTGGGGTTCCTTTACTACAACATGAATTGTTTCTCTCATATTCATAACCTCCCGTTTTTATAGTTTCTGCATCTGTCAGCTATACCCTTATTTTAATCGCTTGTTCTCACGGTTGCAACGGCTATTTTTTATTTGTTTGCAGTTGTGAACTGCGTGCAGTATGATATACTATAATGGAAGCTTTTGATAAAGGAGGTGCTTATGAACTACCAGGAAATAAATTCAAAAGTAATTGACCGCTGGGTCAAAGATGGCTGGGAATGGGGAAAACCGATTTCCCACGATATTTATGAGGATGCAAAAAAAGACATCTGGGATGTTCTGCTGACACCGACCAGATATGTACCCCATGCGTGGTTTGGAGAACTTCAAGGGAAGAAAGTCCTTGGACTCGCCAGTGGAGGCGGACAGCAGATACCAATATTTTCAGCTCTTGGAGCGGAATGCACCGTTTTGGATTATTCTGAAAAGCAGTTGGAAAGTGAACGGCTGGTGGCAGGCAGGGAAGGGTATTCTGTCCATATCATCAAGGCAGATATGACAAAAAGATTGCCATTTCCTGATGCCGAATTTGACCTGATTTTTCATCCGGTGTCAAACTGCTATGTTGAAGAAGTACAACCAATTTTTAAAGAATGTTACCGGGTATTAAAGTCTGGTGGGATTTTTCTTGCCGGGCTTGATAATGGGATAAATTATATCTTTGATGATGATGAGAAAATAGTTGTCAATACATTGCCGTTTAACCCGCTGAAAGATGAAAACCAGATGAATCAGCTTAACGATTCCGATTGCGGTGTACAGTTTTCTCACACCCTGGAGGAACAGATTGGCGGACAGCTGAAGGCTGGTTTTACTCTCACAGACCTATATGAGGATACCAATGGTACCGGAAATCTGCATGAGCATCACATACCAACCTTTTTTGCAACAAGGGCAATTAAACTGTAAAAATATAAAGGAGCGACAAATTATGGAAAGCGTATGTCAGTTTTTAAAAGAAGCACAGACCTATTATCTGGCAACAATGGATGGTGATCAGCCGAGAGTAAGACCCTTTGGTACCGCTCATATCTTTGAGGAAAAACTATACATCCAGACAGGAAAGATTAAGGAAGTTTCAAAGCAGATCTTATCGAATCCGAAAGTGGAAATCTGCGCATTTAAGAATGGAGAATGGCTTCGTGTAGCAGGAACATTGGTAGAGGATGACAGGCTTGCAGCGAGGCAGTCTATGTTGGATGCATACCCATCCCTGCAGAATATGTATTCCGCAGATGATGGGAATACGCAGGTGTTTTATTTTAAGAATGCCACTGCTACTTTCAGTTCATTTACCCATGAGCCGGAGGTCGTGAAGTTTTAGCGAAAGCAGGAAAGCGAAGAATAAGTATCAAGAGAAAGCAGGGTTACGAGATATGCCACGGGAAGAACACGTATACATTGCGATTGATTTGAAATCCTTTTATGCATCCGTGGAGTGCAGGGAACGCAAACTTGATCCTATAACTACCAATCTTGTGGTTGCGGATGCCAGCCGTACAGAGAAAACAATCTGTCTTGCAGTATCCCCATCCTTAAAATCTTATGGGATTCCGGGAAGACCGAGATTATTTGAAGTGGTTCAAAAGGTAAAAGAAGCAAATATTGAGAGAAAAAGAAAAGCCCCAGGACAGGCATTTACCGGTTCTTCCTGTATTGCTCCAGAACTGAAAGCATCTCCGGAGCTGTCGATTTCATACATCACTGCACCTCCAAGGATGGCACTTTACATGGAATATAGCATGAAGATTTATGATATTTATCTGAAATATATTGCCCCGGAGGATATTCATGTTTACTCTATTGACGAGGTATTCATGGACGTTACCCATTATCTGAACACCTACCACATGACTGCCCATGCGTTAGCCGTGAAGATTATACAGGATGTATTAGATAGCGTTGGAATTACGTCAACAGCCGGAATTGGAACGAACCTGTATCTTTGTAAAGTTGCTTTGGATATTGTGTCAAAACATGTTACGCCGGATAAGGATGGTGTACACATTGCCGAGCTGGATGAGATGTCATACCGCCGTTTACTGTGGACCCACAGACCGCTTACAGATTTCTGGAGAGTGGGCAGAGGGTATGCAAAGAAGCTGGAAGGCAATGGCATGTTTACTATGGGTGATGTGGCACGGTGCTCGATCGGAAAATCCACGGATTATTATAATGAAGATCTGCTGTACAGGCTGTTTGGCGTAAATGCTGAGCTGCTGATTGACCATGCATGGGGCTGGGAGCCTTGTACCATAGCGGATATAAAATCATATAAACCAGAGACGAACAGCGTGGGGTCCGGTCAGGTACTGCAGTATCCTTATGATTTTGAAAAGACAAAACTGATTGTACGGGAAATGACAGAGCTTCTTGTGCTTGATCTGGTAGATCGAAAGCTGGTAACAGACCAAATGGTTCTGACTATCGGATATGATATTGAAAATCTGACAAACCCTCAGATAAGCAAAGCCTATAAGGGAGAAGTTACGATCGACCGATATGGGCGCAGGATACCGAAGCACGCGCATGGTACTGCAAACCTTGAAAGACAGACATCCTCTACCATGCTGATTATGGATGCTGTGATGAAGTTATATGACAGAATTGTAGATAAAACCCTTCTGGTCAGAAGGGTTAACATCACAGCAAATCATGTGGTAGATGAAGGTTATGTTGTACAAGAAGAATCCTTTGAGCAGCTGGATTTATTTACGGACTATTCTGCTTTGCAAAAGCAACGTGAGCAGGAAAAGGCAGCGTTGCAGCGCGAAAAGAAGATGCAGCATGCAATGTTGGATATCAAGAAAAAGTTTGGAAAGAATGCAATTCTTAAGGGTACCAACCTTGAAGAAGGAGCAACGACCGTAAAAAGAAATGAACAGATTGGAGGGCACAAGGCGTGAGGTCAGATCAAAGCATCGGCATTCATTCTGATGATGCACACAGATACGACGATATTATCAATCTTGGGCATCCTACATCAACAAACCATCCGCATATGCCGATACAGGACAGGGCGGCACAGTTTGCTCCATTTGCAGCTTTGACCGGCCATGATGCGGCAATCAGAGAGACCGCCCGATTGACGGACAGGAAGGTGGAACTGGATCCAGAGCGTAAAGCTGTTCTGGACGAAAAACTGCAGATGGTTCATGAAGAGATAGAGAGACGTCCCAGAATATCGGTCACATATTTCCAACCGGATGAAAAGAAATCCGGCGGTGCATATGTGACAATCACAGGTATTGCAAAAAAAATTGATGTACATGAGCAAGCCATTGTAATGACAGATGGGCTTAAGATAAGCATTGCTGGAATCATGGAGCTTGACAGTGAACTGTTTCATTCTTTTGAGGCGGAAATTGAATAAAAACAGCCCGGATAGCATCATTTTTGTAATCATGGCTTAAAAAAATATTCCTCTCATATATATATATGGGAGGTTTTATTATGATTTTTAAGATTAACAAAAAGACAGTTCTATTAAGTATTTGTATTTTTCTTTGTGGGATAATCGCACGGATTACGTTTATAAATTCAACGAATTCTATGAGCAATAGGATGTCAGGCGGTAGATTACACCCTTCTTTGCATGCAATTATTGCAGAAGCATTGCCTGTTTCAACTCAGCAAGCTGCAAACGTCAGCGAGCGATTTCAAAGACCGTCAAAACAATTGCCATTACCTAATCCATATGCATTGAATGACTTTCAAAAAGAGAACAACGAACCCCCACTTATCAGCAAAAAATTTGAAGCCCCCGAAGATTTATTGCTTGCATATTACGGGATACTTAGAGCTGCCTCAAACATGTCAGGATATTCCGGCGGGTGTGGTTCTATTGGCGAATCAGGGCTGCCATATCCTTATGCATATGAGCTTCTTACAAAGGAAAAACAAAACGAAATATCTTTAAATCAGTTTATCGATTCATTTAAGGGCATTGGTTATACAACACTTTTAAAAATAGTTCCCGCTTATGCTCCTCCGGATACTCCCCAAAATATAAAGTATTATTTAGTTGAAATTGAAGTAATCACAGGGCCAAAGGCAAATAATGACAAAGAATATAATAAAGGCTCTTATTTCGCATATTACTATGGATTGGTTACAGTAGAAAAAACGCCAAAGGACGGCTGGAAAATAAAAGATATTGACTACATACCCGAAGATTTTTTGTGCGCTCCTGTACATAGTTGGTTTTATTTGTCTGATGCAGTGGTTCAAATTGTTTATGAGGATAATATGAAAATCATTGAAAAAATAGACCGGACAAAACAAAAAGGTGACATGGTATATATCTATGCTTCGGGGAATGGTAAGCAATATAGGTTTGATTTTATCAGGCTTACGAATGGATATGATATTTTGCTCCATGAAAACGTGTTTGAAAATGGCATGTGGAAAGAAATACAATTATTAACGGATGACTGGAAAGATTTCAAACTTACAATTAATAATAGTCAAATAAATAAAACTATATAAAGCTGCATCAATTTCACTTGAAGATACAATACTGTCTTTTGTTCCATGATTGACTGTGGGAAAAGCCGTAAAAACCCACGCATTTTCTACGGCTTTTTCCATAGGTGCAAACTCTAATAAATGGCTTCATTTCCCCTCTGCCCCGTCCTTATACGAATGGCGTCTTTCAGCTCATGGATGAATATTTTTCCGTCTCCCGGATTCCCTGTATGGGCAATTTCGCAGATAATATTCACAACTTTTTCCATCCATTCCTCTGTGGATACGACAATCTCAAACTTAATTTTCGGCAGCATATTAATATCCACTTTTGTACCTCTGACAACACTGGAGTAACCTTTTTGCATACCGCACCCCATTACTTGCGATACGGTAATTCCATGCACGTTTATATCATTTAGCGCCTCTTTCAAATCCTCGTATATTTCTTCATTTACAATTGCATCAATCTTAATCATCGTCCGGAGTTCCTTTCATTTTACGTGTTCCCGCACTGTATCTCAGTGCTCAGTCAAGTCCGGTAAATGCCGGATAAGCATCCTCTCCATGCTGGCTGATGTCCATACCGCGTTTTTCTTCCTTTTCTGAGACCCGAAGGGGGATAAACAATTTGACAATCGCCGAGCAGATCCATGTCCCGGCGATGGCTACTGCAATTGTAATTACAATGCTAATCAACTGTACAACAAATAAATGATAATCACCAAATACAAGACCATCCCATTTTGCCGCTGGATTAATGGAAGATTTTGCAAACAAACCGGTTGCAATTCCGCCCCAGATTCCACCAATGCCATGACATCCAAAAGCATCCAGTGCATCATCAAAACCAATGCGTTTTTTAATTACAGATACAGTAAAATAGGATAACGGGCTGACAACCCCACCGATAATAAAGGCCGACCATACCGGGACGAAACCAGCTCCCGGTGTAATTGCTACTAAACCTAATACGGCACCTGTACAGGCACCTACTACCGTGGGCTTTCCCTGTTTCATCATATCCATCACCATCCAGGAAAGCATTCCGGCGGCTGCCGATGTATTGGTTGTCATAAAGGCATGAGCAGCAAGGCTACCTGCAGATAAGGCACTTCCCGCGTTAAATCCAAACCAGCCAAACCAGAGGATGGAGGCTCCCAGAAGAACAAATGGTATGTTATGTATCCGATAGGAAAGTCTGTCATATCCCTGCCGTTTTCCTAGCATCACACAGAGTACAAGACCGCTGACACCCGAACTGATGTGTACAACATTTCCACCGGCAAAATCAACTGCACCGAGTACGGAACCCATAAGGCCACCGGCGCCCCAGACCATATGAGCCAACGGGTAATAAACAATCAGAGACCAAAGAATGATAAAAGCAAACAGTGCCTTAAAATTCATCCGGCCTGCTACGGCTCCGGTAATCAGTGCAGGAGTTATAATTGCAAACATCATCTGAAAAGCAACGAAAGCAAATTGAGGAATTGTCGGAGCATAGGCACTCGCTGCATCCTCTGATATTCCGTTTAAACAAAACAATTTTAAATCCCCGATGATTCCCAGCGTATTTCCTGAAAAACTCAATGAATATCCTACCAGCACCCATAAAACAGATGCCACTCCCATGATAAAGAAAGAAGACATCATCGTGTTTAATACATTTTTTCTTCTTTCAAGGCCTCCATAAAACAGAGCAAGACCCGGAGTCATAAACAATACCAGTGCTGATGAAATGAGAATAAAGGTTGTGTCCCCTGTATCCATACTACATAATCCTCCATTGCTATTATTTTTATGTAAAACACAAAAAACAAGGATGCTCTGAGCTATAAGCCTCAGGCATCCTTGCCGCTAACAATATTTATAATACCTGGATAAGGATTTGTCAAGCGTTTTTTATCTTACAGGAGACAGCGTTCGTAACTGTTTATTAAAATTTTTCAATATAACTTCCACTCTATATTTAATGGAAAATCCCTACTGACAGTTCCGTCTTTTGCGACAGCCCAAATATGAATTTGTTTGCAATCGATTATTAAGTACTGGCGGCTTCCCATGTACAGAGTCTTTTTCCAGATTTTCTGTTTACAATCATATTCCATCATTTCATCAGACCCCAATGTTTGTCTTGTATCATCAATGCCAACTTGCGCTTCCAGATAAACACCTTCCAGATTGTCAGGTTCCAGGTTAATGTCTGCACAAACAGTAAATGGGTTGTATTCCTCAATGAATGGTCGGTCGAGCCAGGCATTATTAACAATCGGTATCAGGCCTTCTTTTTCTATATAGTCAGATGCAATGACATCAAGGCGGGTGCGGATAATCGGAGGTATCGGTATTTCCGCAGCGTTTCGAATAACTCCTGTTTTCGGAGCGGGCGGATAGTATAAATAAGCCCCCAAAAACTGTCTGGCCGGAAGCTCATCAATTGTCAGGAGAATGTCATTCTGCTCTTCCCAGTGTACCAGTTCTGTTATATCAACATAATGAATTAAATTCCTGGTTTTTTCATAGTGGGTGACCTTGACACTGGTAATTTTACATTCGACTTGATTTATCAATACCTTTGGTGTACTGACATAGGCAGCATCTGAAAAAGGTATTACCAGAAACAGATGGTGTGGTGTTGCCCATGCAAAATTATCTCTTCCAAGTTCAGTCCGCAATTTATTGATTAACTTGGCCTCATGTGCAGCATTCCGAGGCTTTGCCTCTTCAAGAAGTGTCTTAATCTCGCCGCTTGCATAGAACGAGGCATGGACTGTAACATCTTGTTTGGCATCATTGTTTGGCACTGGAAAAGATTCGCCCCTTTCTAATTGCCAATTATAAAGATAGCGTTCATAAGTATTATAACCATAATTAATAATAAAGGAGTTTATACCCTTTGAATATTCCGCAAAAATTTCAATGTCGTTTATTACCAGTCTATGAATCCTTTTATTATCAGGTAAGCAGATGTATCCTTTATAAAAATCTCCGCTTAAGGCTTCACTCTTTATAATAGTAACGTTATCGTCATCAATCGTCACATCCCCATTTATACCGTATAAAATCGGATCAGCACTTTCTTTTACTGATAATTCCAGCAAAAGCACTTCGTATGGTGGTACAACCACTGTAATGGAATCATCTTTTTCAAAAACACCCTTATTACTTGCTTCATCATAATAAAATGTATTTTGATTAGGATATAACTCTTTTAGAACATAATTTTCTTTTGCGGACAGACCTATTTCATCACCTAACGTAAATCTGATTTTGCTGTGAACGGGGGCCGGATTGCAAAGAAAGATAAATCCATGGCTGCCGATAATTTTTGAATATCCATCAACACCGCCACACACAACCTGGCTGCCAAATGCCACTGCATTTTTATTATATTCAAAGTTTTCCTTGCCCCAGGCCACCCATTTTTTTATAAAATCAATATAACCTCCATAAATGTCATCCGGTTCAAATGGAATCATCGGCACAGTAATGCTGGCTCCAGCTGCAAGGCCTGACATAACACCATATTTCCAGCCGAGATGATCAAAAAGGTACAGTAACTCCTGTGGCTTCATGCAATCCTGTGTCATCCTATGTATAAGGGAATGATTTGTAATCGCCGGCATAAAACGAAAATTCTGATTCCACCAGCTTTGAAAGCGCATACCACTTGCCGTCAGACGGTCTTCAGACAAATCCGGATATAAAGTTGCATCATCATACGGGCACTGCTCCCAGTAAGCTTCATGTTGATCAAATCCCTTGAAGCCCCAAAGCCCGTATTCTTTTGTTCCATGAAAACCCTGTATATATAACTCGGGAAACTCATCTTTTAGCCTGGTAACAATACGCATAGCATTTCTAAAGCCCTTATAGTTACCCAAACCAGGCACATGCCCATGTTTATTACTGTAGCAAAAGAAACCATTCCCCGGACCCGGATCCCAATCCCATAAGGTGAGTCCATATTTCTCTATTGTATTACGCTGCACTTGATAAAACCATTCTGCGAATTCATCGTCGGCTATACAATTTTCTCTTGAGATTTCACCATTGCAGCCTATTTTTTTCCATTGCGGTTTTTCAGTTGTGGCTGCGAAGTCTGTCATTGGACTGTTACAATAGTTCGCATTATTTTGAGCCGAACCCATATAAAATCCAACTTTTAATCCTTTATCTTTTGCATAATTCAAGATGCGTTCCGCCCTGCTTCCATGAGGAGCAAGCTCCCAGTAACTATCATTCGTCGGAATCGGAATACGGTTCCGTGTCAGGGGATTAAATGTAATTATGTCCCCACCCATTTTCACAAAGTTATCAATATAATGATAGTATAATTCTTCTTCTCTCTGTGTATTGGGCTGTTGGGGAAGCGGAGAAAAAAAATTGTAGAAAATAAACTTAAAATCTTTGACGCGAAGGTTCAGATAAGCATCAGCAAATTGTTTAAAGGAGCATATTTCCGAACGGTGGAGGGGAACGTCCCCACTTGGATTGCGATACCGGGGGTGATTTCGACTATTATATTTTATAGCAGTCTGTGGAATTTCCTGTTCAATCATCCCCCCATACAGGTCATGCATGCCAAAAAAATTACTTTCACTATCATATATTTCACCGGGACATAACTTTATATTGGCCGCAAATCCTATTCTTAGATTGTCACGCCTGTTTGTAGCCTGAAAAAACGGATTGGCAAAACCTGTATACATACCATAGTCATTTTCGCGGACAAATACAGCAGTAGGGCAATTCCAGAATGTATGATAGTCGATTATGGTCAACGGCTCTTTTTCAAATTCCATATTACAGGTAATATGAAATAATACAAGCGGACATTTAGGGATGATGCTAATGTAACGCTCTATGAATTTTGCCTGGGGCTCCAAAACATATCTCACTTGAATTTCAGCCAGCTGCAAAGCAAAATGAAATTCTAAAGTATTTTTATCCGGTTCTACAATTTTATCTGCCTCCTTTCCACAACTGCAAAATGTTATAAGATCTGTTTCTACTGTTATGCTATTTTCTTTAAACAATAAGAGCTTGTTGCTGATAAGGTCATTTATTATTTCTATTTGACCAGATTTATCCAGCGAAATCTGGAGAAATTGATTACAAAATTCCATAAAATATCCCTTTCTGTTCTTAGATAATGCTGCGTACAGAGGTTCTTTTTATCAACGGTGAAGAAAACTTTTTTAAAAACATCTGATTTTTCCCCTGATTCTGAATTAGCTGAATAATTTTTCTGCCGCAATACTGTCCAATACTTTTAAAATCATGTTGATAAGCAGTTATTCCCAGATATTCGCACCATGCGCTATCATCATAAGCAACAAGGCTGATAGCATTCCCTACTTCTATATTAAATTCATTCAATACCTCAAGTGTAGCTATCGTTATTTCATCGTTAGTAGCTACAAAAGCTGTGGGATTTTTTTCCCGGATGATACGGCGAAGCGTGGGCTTAGTATCTTTGTTAAGAGGCAGGCAGTAATATTCTTTCTGTGTAATCGTCTTGCCAATTTCATTTAAAGCCTTTTTATATCCGAAAAAAGATCCATTAATGTGCTTGGCATGTTTGTAAATCGTGTGACGATGTTCCGGAAAAAGTATATGACGATGTCCGCATTCAATCAGATAATGCGTCAATTCATAGGTCATTGTTTCGTCATTAATAATTACGGTGGGCAGACAATCATATTGCTGCCCAAATAACTGCAGTATTCTTATGTTATTCTGCAGGCATCCGTCAATTAAATCCTGGTTTTCATAATTTGAGAAAAAACAGATCATACCATCAACCTTTGCGGAAATTAATGTTTCCATGCAATTACGTTCACTTTTGGGTTCTCCGTCACTGTAAGTAATAAGCAGTCGATAACCATGTGGTTTGAGAGCCTGTTCGATATAATATTCCAAATTGTACATACTATTGATAAGGATAAGCCCTATAGTACTGCCCTTTACTCTTTCTGCATCGTGTTTTATAGTAATCATTTCAGCTCCATTAATTGTAAACTTTAACCCAAACTATCATCTCACCTACGCTGCGGTTTGTCCATGCATAGTATGGTACAAACTTCAGCTCCTGATTCCTGTAATCATAGCCGGAATAAGGTTTGTAAAGAATATCCTCCCAGGACTCAAGCGCTATACGCTTACCCGTAGTTTTCAGAACATTAACCCCCCCAGTAAATCCTTTTCAAATTTAACCTCAAATTCTGCCTTAGAATCAAGATAAAGACTTTGAAGTAAGGGACCATTATCGACCTGCTCAAGGCAATACACAACAGGTCCCCGTTGTACAGCTATCTTGCCAATATCCTCGCGTACACGTGGATTTGCAGCAATTAACTTTGTTGGTAATGACATGTCAAGAACAATGCATTCACCCGCAGAAAAATCCTTCCTGATTACTGCATAGCCCTTCTCTAGTTCATATTTTACATCTTTCCCCCCGATTGTTAAGCTGTAATCGTCACACCAGTCTGGAATTCTGATTGCCAGTTCATAGCTGGATGACAGATTATGCGTGATTCTTACTTGTCCATTCCATGGATATTCTGTCTTCACCTTTAAATCGACAGGACTACCTTCCAATTCTGTCTTAATATGACCACCTATAAACAGGTTTATATACAGTCTGTTACAGTCTTGCTCATAGGCATAATTACCAATAGATGATAACAGCCTGGCCACATTTGGGGGGCAGCAGGCACAGCCAAACCATTTTTGACGTTCAGGCTTAACATGTTTCTTGTTATGATCCTTTTCGCATGCCTCAGGATCAACCTCGAGAGGATTCACATAAAAGAAGCGCTTTCCATCAAGAGACATTCCGCTGATTACTCCATTGTAAAGTGCTCTTTCCATTACATGAACGTACCTGGCGTCTTTCGTTATTTCAAACATTCTTTTTGCAAAGAAAATCAGTCCGATTGAAGCACATGTCTCTGCATAAATCGTGTCATTTGGTAAATCATAATCAAAGGTAAAAGCCTCTCCATATTCGGTAGACCCAATACCACCCGTCACATACATCTGTTTTTTGACTATATTTTCCCACAACTCTTCACAAGCAGCTAACAATGTTTCATCATTGGTTTTTGCGGCAACATCTGCCATACCTGCGTAAAGATAAACAGCTCTGACCGCATGCCCTTCTGCCGCCTTTTGCTCCCGAACAGGAATTCCGGCCTGATAATACTGAAACTGTGTATAGCTGTCCTTCCAGACAAAGTTATTTCCATTTTTCTTTATTTCTTCTTTAAAATACAAAGGGGTTTTTCCACGTTGATCAATAAGATATTCAGCAAAGTCTATATATCTGCCATCCTTTGTTACGTCATATAGTTTAACTAATGCCAGCTCAAGAACTTCATGTCCCGGATAACCTTTGATTTTCCCTTCTTCACGACCAATGTTATCCATCCCACACTGGACAAACCGCTTTGCAATGTTTAAAAGCTTATCCTTCTCCGTAGCATTATAGTATGCTACCGCTGCTTCAATCATATGTCCCATGCAATATAATTCATGGTTATCCATCAAATTAGTGAATTTTTTATCAAGTCCACCGATAATATAGAGCGTGTCCAGATAACCATCCGGCTGCTGTGCCTTCTCCATCAGGTCGATTGCACCGTCCGCCAGTTCTTCCAACTTTCCGTCCGGATGCATTTCTAAAGAATATGCTACTGCCTCAAGCCATTTATATAAATCACTATCCTGAAATACACAACCATTGAATTTACCTTCTTCCAGCCCGGCAGCACGTCTGAAGTTTTGCATGCAATAGCTTTTTTCCGCTCCGTCAATCCGGTCATTCAGTGCTTCCCACTGATACGGAATTACGTGATTCCGTATCAGTTCCATGTAGTTACCCCAAAACTTGTCATCTATAACAATACTCGATAATTCAATGGAACTTACTGATTTTTCTATCATCATTTTCTCCTCTACTATATTAATGGTAGTGTCAAATAACTACCTTGTTTTATTGTTCTAAACCTTGATTTTATGGGAGTTTGCAATAAAAAGAGCAATGACCTCCCTTTTTTGGTATAATGTCCTCGACGAAAACTCCAAAATACCTGAAAGGATTTCATTGCTCATGGACATTATACTTTATTTACTTCAACTTATTCAATACCAACATAAACAAATCTGCTGGCTTATTAACTTTATCTGTAGATTCATCCCGCTCAAGCAGTGGGCTTTTGATGATTCCCATTCTCCAAAGTACCAGAAATTCAAGATTGATGAGCTTCCCAAAATCATATCCTACAAGCAGGACTGGAACTGGAAGGATCTCATCGCTTATTACCAGCAGCGCTACCACAAAACTATACGCCCTGTATTTCGCCGGGTGGAGTGTGATATTCCAAAACACTGTACCTGCCCTGCATGTGATGCCCCTGTGGACTATCTCATGTGGAATGATGGCAAGAAGAAAAGCCAGGTTCTGTGTAAGGTCTGTCAAACGCATTTTTCTCCCACTAAGGAGAACCGTTTTTCCAAAACCTCCGTCCTGAAGTGCCCTCATTGCAATCACAGCCTTGTTCACAAGAAAGACCGCAAACACTTTATCATCCATAAATGTGTGAATCCTAAATGCCCTTATTATCTGCACAACCTCAAAAAGGTTGATAAAAAGCATCTGGATGAGGACTATGGCAAAAACAAATATAAGCTCCATTACATCTACCGCGAATTCACGATGGATTTCTTTAAGCTGGACTTAAACTCTCTGCCAAAGAATGCCTCATCTCTTAAATTCACTAAGTTCGATTCCAATACGATGTCTCTGTGCCTGACTCTTCATGTGAACCTTGGTCTCTCTCTTCGAAAAACCAAACAAGCTCTCAAAGACCTCTATGGGATCGGCATCTCCCACCAAAGTATTGCCAACTACTGTAAATCAGCCGCTATGTGTATCAAGCCTTTCGTTGACAACTATGATTACGGAACCGACAAAGTATTTACTGCCGATGAGACCTATATCAAAATCCGTGGCATCAAAGCTTATATCTGGTTCATCATGGATGTTGCCAGCCGTTCCATTATTGGTTACCAGGTATCTGATAACCGTGGAGTCGGTCCCTGCATTCTTGCCATGCGAATGGCTTTCAGGCATCTGAAGGAACTTCCGCAGCACTTTAAATTCATTGCTGACGGTTATAGTGCCTATCCTCTGGCTGCCCAACAGTTTTTCCATGAGTTTGGAGAAAAATTTAAGTTCGATATTACCCAGGTAATTGGACTTACCAACGACGATGAAGTATCAAAAGAATTCCGACCATACAAACAGATGATTGAAAGGCTCAACCGTACATACAAGGCTTCTTACAGACCTACCAACGGTTTTGATAACATCGACGGTGCCAACTATGATTTAGCTCTGTGGGTAGCTTATTACAACTTTCTCCGTCCTCACAAACACAACAACTATAAGATTCTTAATGATGTTGAACTGCTTAAAGGTGCCGGGAATATGCCAGGTAAATGGCAGCTCCTTATCTTCCTTGGCCAGCAGACAATTCTAAATATGCAAAATCAAGCAACTGCCTAAAGGGTGCGGAACCGTTGTCAAGAAAACCGTGGAATACCACAGTGCACCGCACGAGGATATGCCGCGAAAGTTTCTTGACATAAGGTTCACGGATTATCCTGTTCTAGCAGAAAAGGGGCAACTGCGCCCTTTTCCTGCCTTCCGGCGAGGATGGGTTCGGGCAAAGCCCGTATCGGGTCAAGGGACTGGTCCCTTGCGGGTACTTAGGGCAGTGCCCTAAGCCCTCGGAGAGCTATTCGCTATCAATATCTACAGTTTTCAAGGTTCGTTTGAGCCTCTTTTTTGACTCGGTTTTCTCATAAATCATTTGACACTACCATATTAATCTTTAAGTCCAGACATCATAACCCCTTTTACGAAGGCATCCTGCGCAAATATAAATGCAATAAGTACCGGTAACACTGCAATAACTGAGGCTGCCATAAGTACCGGCCAGTTTGTTGAATACATTCCCTGCATACTCGCCAGACCAAGAGGTAATGTGTACTTCCTTTGGTCGTTTAAGTAGACGAGCGGTGTAAAGTAATCGTTCCACACTCCCATGAAACTGAAAATCGCCAGAGTTGCAATTGTCGATTTGGCAAGTGGAAATGCTATCCTGAAAAAGGTTGTAAAGGGATTACATCCATCAATTTTAGCAGCTTCAATTAATTCATTAGGAACCGTAATAAAGAATTGTCTCATCAAAAATGTTCCGAAGGTAGATACGGTCGCCGGCAGCATCAGTGACCATAAGGTGTTAACCAACCCATAGTTTGACATCTGCAAAAAATTAGTGATCACCGTCACATGGAAAGGAACCATCATCGTAGCCAGATAAAGTGTAAAAATTTTATCTCTGCCTGGAAAATTCATCTTTGCAAACACGTATCCGGCTGTTGCAGATGTAAACACCTGAAAGATCACTACCCAAAGGGAGACCTTGATACTGTTCAGGAAGTAATGGAAATAGTTAAATCTTCCAGAAATCTCAAAATAATTTTCCCATTTGAATGCTTCGCCAAATAATGTCGGCGGAAAAGCAAAAACTTCCGTAAGGCTCTTAAATGATGATGACAGCATCCAGATAAATGGAACCAGCATGGTGGCTGCACCCAGCATTAAAAGAACATGCGTGATGATACGTACGGGTGTGATTTTTATTGTCTTTTTCGCTTTTTTCTTTTTTTTCATTTTGCCTCCTTAATATATCTCACCCATCTTCTTTTCCGCACGCATATTAAAAAGCGTCAATATAAGTACTAAGAAGAACAGCAAATATGCCAGTGCACAGGCATAGCCCATATCAAAGTATTGAAAAGCATTTTGATATAGATAATGAACTAACACGGAGGATGAGCGTCCTGGTCCTCCTTTTGTCATCAACATAACCTGGTCAAATACCTGAAAGGAACCAATAATTGACATAATAAAAATGAAAAAAGTAGTCGGCTTAAGCAACGGGAGCGTAACATATTTGAATTGCTGCCACTTGCTGGCACCATCAAGTGTAGCCGCCTCGTAATATGATGTAGATATTCCCTGTAAACCGGAAAGGAACAGCAACATATTGTAACCTGCGTTTTTCCAGATGCCTACGATAGCAATTGCCACCAGAGACGTTCTTGCATCCTGCAGCCACTTGGGACCATTTATCCCAATCAGCGACAGAAAATAATTCAGGATTCCGTATTCCGGATTGTATATCCACTGCCACACAATGGATACAACAACCATAGATGAAATAGCCGGCAAAAAATAACAGGCGCGATAAAACCTTTTTAGTGCAATCTTCTGGTCAAGCAAGACTGCCAATAACAGCGAAATTGCCATCCCTGTTGGAACTGTTATCACTGTGTAGATAATCGTATTTAGCGTGACCTCTCGGGCGATTGGATCTTTAAACATCTTTATGTAATTATTGAATCCAATGAATTTGGGCGGTCTGAGCATATCATACTTAGTGAAACTAAGAGCAAATGTTGCCACCATCGGTATTAACATAAACATCAAAAAGCCCAGAATATTTGGTGTTAACATCAACGCAGCCCACTTACTGTCATTCTTAAGCTTGCTGATTTTCCTGGTTTTGTTATTCTTCACTTACTACCTCCTCTGCACTTAATCATGACTGCGGAACGCCTCCTATTTCATATCTTCCAGATTTTCCTGTATAGCTTCATTAATTCTTCGGTCAATATTCTCCAGCGTCTGATTCAAATCCTGATCCTGTTTAAAATACATATCTGTTTCTTCGATGACAATATCCCTCCCCTTTGCTGTCTTCTGCAGCGCACTGGGATCAACCTCCGCATTCTTAAAATAATTTAACATTAATTTATAATCTTCTCCATGAATATCAGGATTCATCCATTTATCCCAGTTCTCTTCTTCATAAAAGGAGATACGGTTTGGCATCCAAAGTCCTGTATGGCAAACTGCGCCAAGATAATCATATCCTGCCAGGAACTTAAGGAATTTCCAGGCCTCTTCTTTATGTTTGCTGGTCTTTGAAATGCTGTGGACATGTGCTTGTCCGGTCGTCGTAACCCTGGCATATGAAGGCATTGGAGCAATTCCAACATTCATGCCAGTATCTGCAAGCTCCTGCATTGACCAGGAGCCATCAATCAAAATAGCCACTTTTCCGGTTTGGAGCATTTGCTTAGACGTCATGCCAACGGAATCCAGGGTAGTAGCATCAGGCATGGATTTGTCCACCGTCCGAATCTCTTTAATGATTTTTAATACCTCCTTATTTTCTGGGGAATTAATGATGCTTTTGGTGTAGTCATCATTGTATCTTTTACCATTATTGCTTAATAGCTGTGCGTTGAGGGTATCAGCAACATTTTCAAGACCATAGCACCCATAAATATCATCAGTTGTCAGCTTCTTTGCTATATCTCTAAACTCTTCGATCGTCCAGCTGTCTGCAGGATCAGCACTTGGATACTTAATACCTGCAGCGTCAAAGACATCTTTGTTGTAGTAGGCAATCGGTGAAACAGTACAGGAATGAAGTCCGTAAACTCTGCCATCCACTTCCATAATCTGCTTGGATGACTCAATATAGTCATTGAACGAAAGCTCGCTGTCAAACATATCAGTCAGATCTTCAATCGCCCCCCTGGCAACCATGTCACGGTATGTATCAGACGCCACGAACAATACATCCGGAAGCGAGCCTGCAGCAGCAGATGCAATCATCTTTGCATTGTAATCAGAACCACCTTTGCCGGCAGGTGTATAATTCACCTTTATATTTGGATTTTGCTTTTCAAATTCGGCAATACCATCCTCTACTGCCTTCGTTTCCAAGGGTGATGCTTCCCAGCCCATAAATGTAATCTCTACTACCTCACCATCAGACGTTTCCGTTGTTTTATTTGCACTATTACCAGTTGTCGATCCATCATTCTTTTTTGCACTTCCCCCACCACATCCGGATAATAGGGATATAGCCATCGATAATGTCAAAATACTTACCAGTGATTTTTTCTTCATCATTTTCCTCCTTTTGGAAATATAACAGTGTCTTGTTAGGTTCAATAATATTATTTAACCACTTTTCATACAACTGCCAATCCCCATATAAGGTGGTCATTTCCAAGTAGTTGCTTTTTCTGCGCTGTCTTTGATTTACAAGGAAAAATTTATATGATAATTTATCCTACATGGGGGTGATAAAATGCTATATCTGTCAGCTGATCCAAGCAAGCCTGTCCACTACGTATCCAGTGGAAATCTGATTTCAGAAGACACATTCATCCATGACAAAAGAAATCTACCGACTTTTGTTTTGATTAGTGTCCTGGAAGGGGCTTTGTATATTACGCAAAACAATAATCCATTTATTATTAAAAAAAACGAATTCATCCTATTATTTCCAAATATAATTCATTATGGTCATAAGCCTAGTAATGGCTACCTTTCTTACTATTGGACTCACTTTGAACTTCCTGATGAAAATTACTCCATCTTCAACCTCGGAGCATTGAAAAGAAATGGAGGTGTTTTCAATATCGATACAGAATATACTTTGTCTTCCCCTTCTTCAAAGTTTCTAATTCCGGAAACGGGCAGATTATCCATTGATCAACGAACAAACTTACTTTTTCACCAGTTATTGGATATGTCAAAAAGAGATAATTATAATATAACTTATAAAGAGCATTACGCTCTCAGCGTCTTACTGCTGGAACTTACCGCCGAAGCGTATCCTTATAAAAGTCTCAAAAATCCAAGCATGCCGCTGCAAGTAATTCAGATAATCGAATGGATACGTACGAACTATATGAATAATGACTTATCAGTTCAGGGTATTGCTGATTACTTTAACTATCATCCTACTTATTTGACCAGTTTATTTAAAGAATATACGGGGTATCCTTTACTGACATATCTGAACCGGACAAGAATTAACGTTGCTAAAAACATTTTATCCACCAGTTATAACAAGCCCATATGTGCGATTGCCAAAACCTGTGGCTTTAAAGATGAAAAATACTTTATGAAGCTTTTCAAAAAATATGAGGGAATGACTCCTACCACTTACCGGAACGCCTTTGCTCAAAAGCATCTCAACAGATTTTAGAGGATGCTCATAAGATAGTTTTTGTTCCAGGCAAAAAAACCTTACTGACCTTCAGCGCATAAATTCTGAAAATCGGTAAGGTTAATATTTAGAACAAATAAATATCTTATATCCATCTGCCTTTTAAATTAACTATTTAATTATCTGCATCTGCATTTACCCACAAAATACTTGTGAATTCTGAAATCTTCGGTCAGCTCCGGATGAAATGTCAAAGCAATCTGATTTTCAAATTCTACGGCTACAATTCTGTCATCGACAGTACCCAGAACTTTGACTGTGGAATCTGTCGAAAGAATATAGGGTGCTCTGATAAAACGCATGGGATATGAACCAATTCCCACAATTTCTTGTTCAGACACAAAACTTCCAAGCTGTCTTCCATATGCATTGCGTCTGATTTTCATAGGAATCGTGCCAAAGTAAGCGTCAACTCTTCCCTCTATTTCTTTTGCAAGGAGGATTGCTCCGGCACAAGTACCTAACACCGGCATCCCTTCTTTGATTTTTTCTTTTATATTAGAAAAAAGTCCAAGGTCATTTAAGAGTTTCCCCATTACAGTACTCTCTCCCCCAGGCAGGATTATTCCGTCTACTTCTGTTAATAAGTCCTCTTTTTTTCTGACCTCAAAGTATTCAACACCCAGTTTTTTAAGAATTTGTTCGTGCTCCACGAAGGCACCCTGTACAGCTAATACACCTATTTTCATATGCGTTTACTTGCCCCTTTCAGCCATCAGGAGCTCTATTTCTTCCTCATTAATTCCGACCATAGCCTCTCCCAAATCCTCCGACAGTTCTGCCAGTGTATTCCGGTCATTGAAGTTTGTAACCGCTTTTACAATTGCTGCCGCTCTTCTTTCGGGATCGCCGGATTTAAAAATTCCCGATCCGACAAATACCCCTTCTGCACCTAATTGCATCATAAGTGCTGCGTCAGCAGGTGTCGCTACTCCGCCTGCCGCAAAGTTCACAACTGGAAGCTTTCCATATTTTTTTACGTATACCACCAGGTCATAGGGAACCGACAGTTCTTTTGCTTTGTTATCCAGTTCATCTTCCTCCATAGAAACAATCCTGCGGATTTCTGACTGTATCATACGCATATGGCGTACGGCTTGTACAATGTCTCCGGTTCCGGGTTCCCCTTTTGTTCGAATCATAGACGCTCCCTCGCTAATTCTCCTAAGAGCCTCCCCCAGATCTCTTGCGCCGCAAACAAATGGAACCTTAAATTTTCTTTTATTGATATGGAATACATCGTCAGCCGGAGAAAGCACTTCGCTCTCATCAATATAATCAATCTCTATGGCCTCTAAAATCTGCGCTTCTGCAAAATGACCAATCCGGCATTTTGCCATTACGGGTATGGAAACAGCATTTTGGATTCCCTTTATCATTTTCGGGTCACTCATTCTTGAGACACCGCCGGTTGCCCGGATATCTGCCGGTATTCTCTCCAGTGCCATAACAGCACATGCTCCTGCAGCTTCCGCTATCTTTGCCTGTTCTGGTGTTGTTACATCCATAATGACGCCGCCTTTTAACATCTGAGCCAGCTCCTTATTCAATTCATACCTGTTGTCTTCCATCTTCGTCTCTCCTTTAAATTATATTAAGACAACTATAAACGAAAATTGGATTTGTTAAAATAGCCACTTTCCAAAAAAATAGTAATACCAGTTGAAGTTTAAACTGGTGCACTATCCCGTTGACATATTGGTATTGGAAGTCAAAAATATAATTCTATTGACAAGTATCTGTGAATATAATACACTCTATGTAGATTCTAAAATTTCTAATTTAGTTTCAAGGCTCTTCAGCCATATGTCTCAATTCATTTTTAAAAGCATACGAATAAAATACCTCAGTTCAGTGATAAAAAGCAATTGAAATAGCGCATATGATTTGCTATACTTCTTATATGGAAAGAGCTGAATTCTCTGTATTTCACTTCTCTATATCACTCTTCTGAGCACCAAGGAGGAAAAGTGTTGCAGGAAGATGATTACAAAAAAACAGGGAGAGAAAACTTTAAATCCGGGGACAGGATTCGGGACGTCAAAATGATAAGGTATAATTCATCAAACCAGCCGGATGCCATCCTGGCGATTGAAGCTCAAAGGGAAGTTCACTTTGGAATGCCCGTGCGGGTAATGACGTACGATGCTATGGATTACTCAGACCTATAAGGAAAATTGGAAACTTCTTATGGCAGATAAAAAAGACTACTATACTTCTCTGTCATGGGAGAAAAAGGACCTTGTGGCTGTGTTTCTGGATATACCGCCACTCAGGAAGCAGCCGGAAAAATATAAACATGGAGGTGGATACGATATGTGTACAGCAATTGAGGAAATGGTTCAAGACGGTAAAAAACGTGGAAGGGTTAAGGGTTAAAGGGGAAGAAAGATATAATCTTCTTTTAACAAAACTCTTG
The DNA here is from genome assembly GCF_018866245.1 of Novisyntrophococcus fermenticellae. GTDB lineage: Bacteria > Bacillota > Clostridia > Lachnospirales > Lachnospiraceae > Novisyntrophococcus > Novisyntrophococcus fermenticellae. The sequence continues at coordinate 542,569 of NZ_CP076458.1, read as the reverse complement.
CAGGATAACCGGGCAAATGACCTGCAACAGGTTATTCATGATAAAGGGTAACCAACTGCAGTCTGCCGGAACACCGTTTTGTCTGCAGTATTCAGCCCAGATATCGCCAAAGGGAAAGGTCTTTAATTCTTCCTGCATGATCATGAGTTCTGTAAGCCTTCCTTCGTCCTGAAGCTCTTTAAGCAATTGGTTTGGAGTACAGAGAGCGTTCAGCAACGCCTTCTGCCAGCTTCGGAATCCAATAACCCAGGCCGCAATCCGGTTAATGCTGGCATCAAAGAAATCAAGTGCCATGTATACCCGTTTCAATCCATCGCACCGGACAATTTCCTTAGCCATCTCCTTTGTTTCATTGTCAAATAAGACAACATGATCGCTTTCCCATCTGACCGGTCTGGTAACATGCAGCGCAATTTCCGGATAATAACACAGTAGGGCGGGGATCTTATCGCTGACCACTTCCGTAGGATGATAATGTCCATTGTCCATTAATGGCAGGCATCCCTCATGCGTGGCTGCAAAGCTTAAGGTGAACTCCGCGGAACCCGCCGTATAGGATTCCACACCGATTCCAAACACCTTGGATTCCACACAGGGCTTTACAAGCTTTCTGTCAAAAGGCTCTGAAAGAATCTGTTCAATCGAATCCTTATACCTCATCCTGGGTCCCATTCGGTCAGCCGGAATGTCCTTGTACCCATCCCCTGTCCAGATATTCATAACACACGGAACCCCCGTCTCCCTGGCAAAGTATTCTGATACTGGAAAAATGTGGGGTTAAAATCAATTCCCAGATTTCTTTCTTTTGCAAATGTGACCCACTTCTTAAAATGTTCCGGCTTGAGTGCATCCCGGTCCATCCCTTTTTTATCTTCAAAAATCTCATAAGAGGCATGAAGATTCAGTTTCTTTTTCCACGGCATCAAACGGATTGCCAGATCCATGTCCGCCATAAGCTCCTCAGGGTTCCTCGCTCTCCCCGGATAATTACCGGTTGTATGGATTCCCCCGGTTAAGGGACCTTCATGGTCAAAGCCGGTTACATCATCCCCTTGCCAGCAGTGAAGGGACACTGGAATGTTTTTCAGGGTTTCAATAGCCGCATCCGTATCCACACCGCTCTCCGGCAATCTCTTTTTTTACAGACTGAATCATCCAGAGTTCCATAATATCTTCAGGTAGCGGAAACGGCAATCATAACCGCCTTCATTGGTAAAGTTCTTCCGCCTGCTTTTGCCGAAACAGTCTGCTTCCGGAAGTTCCGTTCCCATGAGAGACCAGGTTCCTGAACTGATATAGACAGTATTCTTTCTCGTTGCCGGAACCGCCATAACTGCTGAAGCTCTGTCATGCGTTGCCGGAAGTATTATCTGACAGTGAAATCCAACCTCTTCCGCAATGTCCGCCAGCAGGCTGCCCAGGCGATATCCCGGCTGCCTGATTCCGGCAAATAGCCTGCTGGGATACCCCAGTGTTCTAATAAGCTCCCAGTCCCAGTCTTTTGTCACCGGACTGACCAACTGAGTTGTTGTAGCATTTGTGTACTCCGTTGCCATAATACCGGTCAGTATATAGTGGAGATAGTCAGGAATAAGAAGGAGTTTACTGGCCTGCTTCATCAGCTCCTGTTCCTTCTGTTTTAATGCCATCAGCTGATAGATGGTATTAAAAAGCTGCTTCTGAATACCTGTCCTCTTGTAAAGCTCTGCCTCAGACAGAAAGCAGAAAACCTCCTCATCCATCCGTTCTGTCCTGGAATCTCTGTATGCAGTGGACTGTGCCAGCTTCCTTCCCTCCTTATCAAGCAGGACATAATCCACTTCCCAGGTATCAATTCCAACGCTTTCAGGAATTTTTCCTGCTTTTGCACATTTTTTCATTCCTGTAAGGACTTCCTGAAAGAGCCTGTCAACATCCCAGTAGAGTCCGCCTCCGTCCAATCAGGAGTGATGTTTAAATAGCAGGAACCAGGACATATATTTCCTCTGCCCTGATTCCTGCCATCTACTATCTTGTCATATCCACCCACTGTATTTCCAGCCCGGGCTTCACCGGTTCAAATGTGATTTCATATGCACCGGCTTCCAGATAGATGTTATTTAGTTTTATCAGCGTCCATTCTCCGCCTGTTCCGTTTGTCTGGATCGTCACCACTGCCTGGCCGTTCATCAGCAGATTACAGGAGGACTGTGCCACTTCGGAAAGCGGAGATCGCACTTTCACAAGGAACTTATACCGTCCGCTGTGTTCCAGCTGCACATGGAAGCGCTCACTTTCAGCCGGAACAAATCGTACGGTTTCAAAGGAAAATCCCTTTGCTTCCCTCCTGACATCCGCTGCGGTCTGTCCGGCTCGTTGTGCTGCCGGAGACTGCAGGATAAATCTGCAGATATTGAGCGCCGACCTTTGCAGCTCCCCTATCGTAAGCCTTCCTTCCTCCAGGGCCTCCAGCAGATTATCCTCGTGCGCATTTTCCTCGGCACCACCGTTTGGGACTACCATATACAGGTCGTTCTGCGCCCTGACCATGGCGGCCGTATTGCTGATATCTGCCTTTCCTCCAAGGACCGGATCATTCATCTTCGCCCACCAGTCAGTCATGACGATTCCCGTATAATTCCATTCCCCTCTTAGAACGGTCGTACACAGGTCATAATTAGATGCGGACCAGTGGCCGTTCACCGGATTGTAAGAGGTCATGATAGAACGGGCATCGCCTTCTTTTACCGCCAGTTCAAAGCCTTTCAGATAAATTTCTCTCATTGCACGCTCGGAAACGATGGAATCCGCCGTATTTCTCCCATACTCCTGGTTGTTGCAGGCATAATGTTTGACGGTGGCAGCGGCACCGCTCTTTGCAATCCCTCTGACTACTGCAGCTGCAAACCGTCCGGTCACCAGTGGATCTTCTGAAAAATATTCAAAGTTCCTTCCATTCATAGGATTTCTGTGGATATTAATCCCCGGTCCTAACAGGGTATCCACCTCATTGCGCAGCAATTCCTCTCCCTCCAGCTCATAGAGTTCCTCTACAAGCTTCAGATTCCACGTAGATGCCAGCAGTGTGCCAATCGGCAGCTGGGTCGCTTTTAGTCCGCTGTCCATCCGGATTCCGGATGGACCATCTGCCGTACAGGCCGCCGGGATCCCATAGTGGAAAAGACTTTCGGCCACGCCTCCGAATGCAGAAGCGGTTCCCGGTGTCACCAGGGGGCTGCACATCCCTTCCCCCCGGACGATTCTGGAAAGCTCCTCCTTTGAAAGCTGTGCTACAAATTCCTCCAGACCGGCCTTTTGCTCCTTTACATCCTGGAAACGGATTCCCCGGTCTCCTGTAATTTGAAGCTCCCGGGGAAGATTCTTCCGGATCCGCTCTTCCAGGGAGATTTTCTGTTTTGGAACCCTTTCATAAGTAATTTCATAACGGCCGTCTTCTTCTTGTGTCCCCGGCCGGAGCCTGCTGTAGTCACAGACCGGAGCCAGGACCTCCTCCTGCTGTTCGATCACCAGACATTCTTTTATATAAAGGGCTTCCTCGTTCGAAGAAATCCGCACAGCATGTTTCACATCCGTGCCTGCGTAGATTTTATACTGTCCAGGTTCCAGGACCCAGCAGGAGCGGTGTCCGGCCGCACCGCTGTCATCATAAGAGGCCATGGCTGCCACCGGAAAATCCACGGTAAGTTCCTGAGTCGCTCCGGGAAAAAGCAGGTCCGTCTTGGCAAAGCCTGCGAGGACCCTGGCCGGTTTCCCGAGCCGTCCCTGCGGCGCCTCAAAGTAGACCTGCACCACTTCTTTACCGGCATAGACAGAGCCGCTGTTCTTCACCCGGACCCGTATGTGGATCCATGCTTCTTTTCCCAAACCAAAGATCTTTATCTGTGTTTCTTCAATCGTGAAATCGGTATAGGACAGACCAAATCCAAAGGGAAAACGCACCCTGTCCGGTGCAAAGGTTTCAAAATAACGGTAGCCCACATAGATATCTTCTTGATAATAATTTTTCTCTGCACCGCCGAAATTTGCGGTAGAGGGATAATCCTCTATCGCATAGGCAATGGTATCGGTCAGCTTTCCGCTGGGTGCCGCCACTCCGGCGAGGATCCGGGCGCAGGCATTTCCTCCCTCACTTCCTCCCTGCCAGCTGTAGAGCACCGCCCGGATATTCTCTTTATGTTCCAGTGTATCCAGCCAGCTCATATCCATGATATTGGATACATTCAGCACCACTGCGACCTGATCGAAAGACCGGGTTACCGCCTGGATCATTTCCTGCTCCTGTGCGCTCAGAAGATAGCTTCCTTCCACCGCCGCATTGTCCTGGTCTTCACCGGCCGTGCGTCCGATTACCACCACTGCCTTGTTGGAAAGCTGCGCTGCCCTTTTGGCAGTTTCTTCTGTAACAGGCATTTCCTCCTGATGCCATGGTTCACCGGCCCACATGCCTCCGCCATCGTCAAAGGGATGCTCCTTGATCCATGCCTCATAGTTCTCGGCCAACTCCTCATTTATACAGACGTTTCTCTGTTCCCTTAATGCATCCAGCAGGTTCGAAATATACGTCACATGCACTGCCCCGCCCGAACCCGTTCCACTCCTGTAATAATCGATCTGGCATCTTCCGAACAGGGAGACACAATCTTTTTCTGTCAAGGGCAGCATTGCGCCCTCATTCTTCAGCAGGACCATTCCCTCGGCCGCTGCCCTCCGTGATGCCTCTCCAAACCCTTCCAGGGGGATTCCGATTTTATGCTCACTCATATCATTCCACCACTTCTACAGAAAGTTCCTGATCTCCCAGGACCTCATAACTCCAGTTTCCATTGCCGCCTTCCACATGAAGCAGGATCGTTTCCCCTTTTCTTTCGGCATGTGCAGTCATGACTACTTTTCCGTTTAAATCTGTGACTTCGGTGCTGGAGGCGGCACCCTCACAAAAGACAGAGAGACAGAACTTCACGCCATCACAATATTCATAATCCGGTTTCGTATCGCAGCTTCCTACGGCCAGAATCGAGTTGGGGCGCACCAGCAACGGCAGCGAGAAGTAATCGTGTGTCTCTTTTTGCCATTTACCTCCCGCTGCCACACTCCCGGTCAGCAGATTCACCCACCTGCCTTCCGGAAGATAATATTCTACCTCCCCGGATTCCTTGAACACCGGTGCCGCTAAAAGAGAATCTCCCAACATGTACTGCTTGTCCGGTGTTTCACAGGCCCTGTCTTCCGGGAATTCCACAAACATGGGACGCATCATGGGTATCCCTTCCTCATGGGTCTTCACTGCCTGCCTGTAAAGGTAAGGCATCAGCGCACATTTCAGTTTTACGAACTTTCTTAAGACATCGCAGGCCTCCTCGTCAAAGAGCCACGGCACCCGGTAAGAAGAGGATCCATGGAGCCGGCTGTGAGAGCTTAAGAGGCCGAACTGACACCATCTCTTATAGATATCCGCCGGAGCTGTATGCTCAAATCCGCTGATATCATGGCTCCAGAACCCGAAGCCTGCACAGGCCAGGGATAATCCGCTGCGGATGGTCTCTGCCATGGACGGATACGTTGCCGAGCAGTCGCCCCCCAGTGGGCAGGGAACTTCTGTCCGCCCACAGTCGCGGAACGGGCAAACAAGACAGCCTCGCCTTCGCCGCGTTCACGTTCCAGGAGTTCAAATACGGCCTGGTTGTACAGCTGTGTATAATAATTATGCATTTTCACCGGGTCAGAGCCATCGTAGTAGGCGATGTCCTTTACCGGAATCCGTTCACCGAAATCCGTCTTGAAGCAGTCCACGCCCATATCCAGAAGCTTTTTCAGTTTCTCCTGGTACCAGGCTGTGGCCTCTGGGTTCGTGAAGTCCACAAGTCCCATGCCGGCCTGCCACATATCGGTCTGCCACACGTCGCCGTTTGACTTCCTGAGCAGATACCCCTGCTTCCGGCCTTCCTGAAACAGCGGTGATTTTTGTCCGATGTACGGATTGATCCACACACAGATCTTCAGCCCCCGGTCATGATACCGTTTCAGCATCCCTTCCGGATCCGGAAATGTCGCGGGATCCCAGGTGAAGTTGCACCACTCATATGCCTCCATCCAGTAACAGTCAAAGTGGAATACATGCAGCGGAATATCACGGTCCGCCATTCCCTGGATAAAGCTGCTGGTCGTGTCCTCGTCATAGTTTGTCGTGAAGGAGGTCGTCAGCCACAGGCCAAAGGACCAGGCCGGCGGCAGTGCAGGTTTCCCGGTCAGTTCCGTATATCTGGCAATGGTCCCCTTCGGTGTGTGCCCGTTGATGACATAATAATCCAGCCGTTCGCCCTCGACAGAGAACTGCACCCGCTCTACTTTCTCGCTGGCGATCTCATAGGAGGCATCGCTCTCATTATCCAGCAGCACCCCATATCCTTTGTTGGTAATATAGAATGGGACATTCTTGTAGGCAATCTCGCTGGCCGTCCCGCCGTCTTCATTCCACATCTCCACGACCTGTCCATTCTTGACAAATGGTGTAAAACGCTCTCCCAGTCCGTAGACATATTCGTCAACATCCAGCGCAAGCTGCTCCACCATATAGCACCGGTCCGTCTTCCGGTCCGTCATATGCGCCATGTTACGGAAACCAGTGTTAGTAAGTTCCCGCTCTCCATCCATGAAGCGTATGCCCCAGGAATCAGGCCGCTTATCAATGACGGCCTTTGTACTTCCGCTCTTGTAGATAAGACGGTCCTCTGTTTCTTCGATCGTCACATGGGGAGCGGTGTGGTGCACCTGTGCAAAGGGACCCTTATAGGCGGTTCCTTCAAAATGACATACGGATACCTTGATCACATCCTCCATGGGGCTCGTCAACCGGATGGTAATCATCCCCAGATTCAGGCAGTCTCCTCTGTTGGAGATGTGCCTGCCCGGTGCATATACGGTCAGTTCCTCTCCATTGATCCGGCTGTCACAATATTCTACTGCATAAAGCGGTGTGATTTCTTTCTTCACACACCAGTATCCATCCGTAAATTTCATATGCCTTCTCCTCTCTCAAGCTAAATTCAATTATCTATTATCCTATCATATATCCCCGGACTTTTCCATGTATAATCGGGTTCTGGCTGGACTGTAGTCTGTCTCTTCATCCTTTGACAGAACCGGCCGATACCCCTCCGACAATATATTTCTGTCCCAGGACAAACACCAAAAGCACCGGTGCCAGCGTCAGTATAATGTCTGCAGCAACCAGGTTCCAGGAATTCTCGAATGCACCGAAGAAATTATAGACTGCCAGTGTCATGGGCCATTTTCTGGAATTATTCAGATAGTACAAGGGCATGGTGAAATCATTCCATACGGCCATAAAATCCAGAACAAACAACGTTGATATAATTGGCTTTAACAACGGAACAATTACTTTGACGAAAAGCTGCCATGGCTTACACCCGTCTATCACAGCTGCTTCATCAATTTCTCTCGGAATCGTCTCTACAAACCCGTAAGCCAGAAACAAACTCAGCGGAATATTGATTGCGGCATAGAGCAGGATAATTCCAATTCTTGTGTTTACGATGTGGAACGCCTGCATAACCTTCATAAGGGCAACATTGTTAATCGGCATTGCGATACCTGAAATGATGAAATAATAGAGAAACCGATTAACACCCTTCTGGTTTCTCGAGATCACGAATGCCGCAGCGGCTACAACAATAACGATGATGACTACACTGCAGGTGGCATATAAAAACCCGTTGAGAAACGAGGAAACCAGTTTTCCCTGCTCTATGACAGTGGCGTAGTTTTCAAACACCCACTCTGTAGGCAGAGAAAGGGTCATCCTGTTTGCTTCAGCAGATGTCTTGAAGGAGTTCACGAATAATACTACAAGAGGGATAATCACCACAAGACTGATAAAAACTGATACAATATTTCCAATTACGTGTCCTATGATCTTAGCTGTTTTTCCCATCAGGCTTCCACCTCCTTATTTTCCATGGACTTGATGATAAAATACAAAAGAGCCAGCACTATAAAGAACAGCACACTGGAAAGTGTAGTTCCCATGGCCAGATTTCCTTTGGAAAATTCTTTGTATACAGCAGTATTAATCACACCTGTGGCATTTCCGGGGCCGCCATTGGTCAACGAATAAATCATATCAAATACACGAAGACCGTAAGTCACGTTCAATACAGTCACATTGACAAGCACAGGTTTTAAAAGCGGCAGGGTAATGCAGCGCAGTTTCTGAAAGAAGCTGGCACCGTCAATACTGGCAGCTTCATAATATTCCGGTGATATGGACAGCAGTCCCGCAATTACCACCACCATAATATACCCCATACCTTTCCAGGTATCTACCGTCATAACGGTGGGAAAAACCAGATGTAAGTCTGTAAGCCAGTTTTTCGCCAGTGCTCCAAGACCGATTTTGCGAAGAAAATCGTTCAGAAATCCTGTGGTAGGATGAAGCATGCTCTTAAATACCAGACCCACCACCAAATAAGACATTACCTGCGGTGAAAAGATAATCATGCGTTGAAAATTTTTACCTTTGATGAATTTCTGCGTCAGCAGCAATGCGAGGGCAAGACCAAAGACCGTCTTCATCACAGTAGTAACCACCGTAAAAAGAACCGTGTTGCCTATATATTTCAAATATTCTGAATTTCCCGTGAAAATCGCTTTATAGTTCTTAAGACCCACAAAATTTATCTCGTCTGTAAAGTTATTCCAGTCAGTGAAGGAATAGGCGATACCAAGGATTCCCGGGAGGAAGCACAGCAGAAAAAACAGAAGTGCTGCGCCACTGGCAAAATACCAGGGATATAATTTCTTTTTGTTCATTTTCTTACCTCCAGATTATATGACGATCCGCCTGCCCGAACCGTAAAAGAAGGTGCCTCTGAAATTTTTCTGTAAGCGAGGCACCTTCCTGTTCATCAAACTCTTATTTTGTCCATGCCGGATCTTTTTGAAGCCCGGCCTGCTCCGTACGCCGATTCATAATTGTATTCAGAACATCTTGCGGCGTCATAGCCCCGGTATACATGGATTCCAGATCTTTTCCGACATCCATCCACTGACTGTCAATATAGTTGACAGAGGTCTGAACCACATTTGCCTTTTTCAGTGAATCCAGAAATGCCTGGTCTTCTTCTGAATATTTACTCTTGATTTCCGGCCAGCATAATGCGCTTAATTCAGGCTGTCCATCCAGACGTTTCTGCAGGTTTTCCGGTTTTGCAAGAAACTCGAAGAACTGCTTTGCTTCCTCAACATGTTTACTGTCTTTGTTGATAAAGTAAGCATTACTTGCAGGATTCACACCGACGGTCTGATTGTCTCCCCACGGCATTACGAAGGCTCCCAGTTTTTCTGTTGCCTTGAAATCAGGGTAATCCGACTCGATCTCACCACGATAGCCAAGTTCCGCGATTGTCATTGCACAACGCTCTGTTGCCATGGCTTCTTTGGCGTTTTCCCATGCATTGCTCAGATAATCCTCACCGAAATAGCCGGCTTTTGCACACGCATCCAGTTCGTTAATAATTGTAAGCAATGACGGAATCTGATCCAAATCTATTTCATTCTGATTGAGCTTTTCATACATATCGGGATCCTGCTCCAGCCACAGACCACCTGTTTCAAACAGGGGCAGTACCTGATGCCATCCATTCGTGGTAGCTTCATAGATCGGAGTCGTGCCGGAGTCCAGAATTTTCTGGCATACATTCTTAAACTCTTCGTATGTCGTCGGTACTTCCAGATTTAGCTTGCTGAAAATATCCTTGTTATAGAGATAAAAGTACATCTTGGCTCCGGGAAATGTGATGCCATACACCTTATCATCTACAGAAACTGCAGAACGTGCACTTTCCTCCATACGGCCTGTCCACTCCTGGTCAGTCAGATCTACACAATACTGATCCATATGCAGGCTGGAGGCCAGACCGATCGGTGTATCCGCACAGATAATATCCGGAGCTTCACCCGAATCCAGTTTCACTTTGATTAAGTCTCTCCACTGTGCATCAGGCGATATCTGGAAATCAATCTTGATTCCTGTCTCCTTTTCGAACTCCTTTGCCAATTCCTGCACAACTCCAGAATTGGGAAGTCCGCTCTGATGGCTTCCGAAAGTCAGGGTAACACCTTTTTTCCCACTTCCGCCTTCACCACTGTCTTTTCCCGATCCGCAGCCGGCAAGTAAACCAACTGTCATTGCTGCAGCCAATGAAAGACTCATCATTTTTTTCAAACTCTTTTTTATCATCCTTTTGCTCCTTTTAAATGATTATTTCGTAATTTCTGTCTGTATTTTATCGATAAAACATCTTCCAATTGTTGTAAACACATAATATCACACCCCTCATTCTTACAAAATAGACAATTCTGAACATGCAATTGCATTTTTCTGAACAACCTTGTATAATAGCTCCACGGAAGGAGGTGCATGACCTATAAAAAAACCATCAAAACATTATTCTCAAAAAATGTATCTTTTTGTAATATACGGCCTTTTTATCCTGACTTTGCTCGGTATATTCTTTGTCTTTACCTACAGGCACTATCAGAAAAACGCATTGGAGGAAAGCTCCCGGGATTTGGAAAATGTATGTGCCTCCGTCGGGAATTCTATCGAGACACAGTTGGATAATCTTTCCTCGATTTCCATGAACCTGGTGTATTCCAATGCAATAAAAACCAATTTCAAGGAATTTTCAGAGCTGTACCAAAAAAGCGGTACTTCTCCGTCCCGTCTGGTCGCTTCCCAGGAGAAAGCCCGGGCAATTCATGACATTATCACAGCGATGATCGGTGCCTACCAGAACGCATCGGCAATCAATCTTTATACACTGGATGGCTCCTATGTGGAATCCGGGTATTTTGAACGTACTGCTACCTTAAATCTGGCGGAGCAGCCCTGGTATACACCGGTTATGGAACTCAACGGCCATAAATATATCAGCCGGCCCACTGTTCATATGGATCTTCCGGCAAAAGGAGACAATCAGCATGCTCAGAAGTTTATTTCTATTGTTCGGCTGTTTCTGGATTCCAACAGCCAGCCCGAAGGGATTGTGGAGGTCATTCAGGATTGTGGAAAAATCTTTTCACTTGCCTCTCAGTTGGAAAGTCAAAATCCTGACACCGGTGTATTTATCTACAATTCCCGCCACGAACTGGTCTATCCGTATCAGAGACAGGCTCCATCTGTAAATTATTATACACTGACCGTAGATAAATATACGCGTGAAAAGACAACCCGAATTGTTACCGCCGGGGATGGACAACAGCTATTATCCACATATCAGGAAATTCCGGATTATGACTGGACCGTAGTGCTCACGAAACCGAGTACGGCTGTCTATGACTCTCTGAACAACTTTCGTCTGATTTTTGGATTGATCGGTTCTCTGTCCATTCTTCTCACCCTGTTTATCTGCTTTTATATCTCCGAGCGGCTGACAGCACCACTGCAGAAACTGACCAATGCTACAGGTAAAATCACCATTGACCGGGTACTGGATGAAAGAAAGATCAATCTGACCAGTGCAGACAGTAATATAAAAGAAATCTCACAGCTTTGCGAATCTATCCGGAGCATGTATGAAAAGCTGCGTTCCACTTCTCAGGAGGCTCTCTTATCCCGCTCCGAGGAGGCCAGAGCCAAGCTGCAGGCAACGCAGTTTTTGATTAATCCACACTTCCTCTATAATTGCCTGACGAACATCAGTGTTATGGCGGAAGAATCTATGAATGCAGATATTATACACATGTGCGAATCACTCTGTGACTATTTCCGTTATATTTCCTCCTCGCGGGATATGTTTGTACCCCTTGATGAAGAGATATTCTACACACAGTGTTATCTGGAATGTATGCAGCTGCGTTTTTCCTCTGAACTGGAATATACCCTTGATATTGCAGAGGAAACCAGGCAATACTATATTCCCAAGCTGATCATACAGCCCATCGTGGAGAATGCCTTTAAGTATGCTTTCAATATCGCGCCACCCTGGAAGCTGCAGATCTCATCTTCAAGAGAGGGGAACAACTGGCTTCTTCGCATTCAGGACAACGGCGGTACTTTAAGTGATAAAAAGAAGCAGGAATTACTGGATTTGTACAAAAACCTGAATTTAAATGAAGAACTTAAATCCATGCAGATTGGAGGCATGGGGTTGAAAAATGTCTATCTCAGACTTAAACTTCTATATGGGGACAAAGCCATATTCAAGATTGAAAATACTTTGCCGCAGAGAACAATATTTATTTTTGGCGGTCCGATTATGACTGAACCGCCGCACAGCTTTTAGTTTCTCAGAATTCTGGTACAGGAATGACAGGAGGGAACATCAAATGAACAAAAGCTATAATTACCTTGTCGTGGAAGATGAAAGCCTAATCCGGCGAAATCTGATAAAAAAGATTGCCTCTTTGCATCTTCCCCTTAATTTGGCAGGAGAGGCGTCCAATGGCATGGAGGCCATCCTTCTGGCTGATAAGCTCTGCCCGGAATTGGTCATCACCGACATCCGCATGCCTCAGTGTGACGGCCTGGAGGTAGCTGCTTATCTGCAGAAAAATCATCCGGATGTCAAAATAATCATTATTAGCGGGTTCGATGACTTCTCTTATGCGCAGTCAGCAATCCGATATGGCGTAAAAGACTATTTACTGAAACCGATCAAACTGGAAACCCTTTCTGAGTCACTGCATAAGCTGCTGATTACGATGCAGAAAGAATCTGAGTCCCTGGAAGCCTACACTACAGATAGCAGCAGCCTGGATCGTGAATCCATCTGCAAGCTGATGGAGACATATCTTCAGGAAAACTATCGCAGTGATATTTCCTTCCAAACCTTGAGTGAACGTTTTGGTTTTACGCCTGAATATCTGAGTAAAATCTTTAAGAAACACGCAGGTGAAACCCCCTCCAAGTATTTGACCAGATTACGGATGAATGAGGCGAAACACCTGCTCCTGGGAAATCCGGAGCTGGAAATACAGAAAATCGGGGAACTTGTCGGCTATAAGGATGCTTTCTACTTCAGCCGTGCCTTCAAAAGCTATACCGGCATCCAACCCAGTGAGTTCCGAAATAATTCCGGAATATAGATTTGCTTATTTCAGATTTTTTTATTATAATAGATTCATATGGATAAGGAGGAAATAGATATGGCACACGTGATAGCGGTAGCCGGAAAAGGCGGAGTAGGTAAAACCACATTATGTGGATTATTAATTCAGTATTTATGCGAAAGCGGTAAAAGGCCGGTACTGGCGGTCGATGCAGATGCCAATTCCAATTTAAATGAAGTACTCGGAGTTGAGACCGGTCCGACACTGGGTGAGATCCGCGAAGAATTGGAGCAGGCGGGGATGGACCCCAATTCTCCCATCCCAAAGGGCATGCCCAAATCCGACTACCTGCAGATGCGGTTAAATGATGCCCTGACAGAGGAGGACGATTATGACCTTCTGGTTATGGGACGTTCCCAGGGACAGGGATGTTATTGTTATGTAAACGGCCTGGTACAGGCCCAGATACAACGGCTTCAGGGTAATTATCCTTATATTGTGGTTGATAATGAAGCCGGAATGGAGCATATTAGCCGTGGTATCCTTCCAAAGATGGATACTATGATTGTGGTCAGTGACTGCTCCCGCCGGGGAGTGGAAGCCGCCGGAAGAATCGCAGCGCTCGTCCGGGAATGTAATATGAAACCTGGAACCATGGGATTAATCGTGAACCGGGCACCACATGGAGAATTAAACAAAGGCACAATGGAAGAGATTGAAAAGCAGGGTCTTACCCTCTTAGGGGTTGTACCTCAGGATGAGGATGTTTATGAATATGACTGCGACGGAAAACCGATTATTGATCTTCCCGCAGACTCTCCTGTAAGAAAAGCCTTAATGGATATCATTAAAAAGCTCAATCTTTGATTACAAAAAGCAGAATCGTGTATGATTCTGCTTTTTGTACTTTCATTCTCAGGGCTTCAGGAATTTTGTTGGTAGTGTCAAATAACTACCTTGTTTTATTGTTCTAAACCTTGATTTTATGGGAGTTTGCAATAAAAAGAGCAATGACCTCCCTTTTTTGGTATAATGTCCTCGACGAAAACTCCAAAATACCTGAAAGGATTTCATTGCTCATGGACATTATACTTTATTTACTTCAACTTATTCAATACCAACATAAACAAATCTGCTGGCTTATTAACTTTATCTGTAGATTCATCCCGCTCAAGCAGTGGGCTTTTGATGATTCCCATTCTCCAAAGTACCAGAAATTCAAGATTGATGAGCTTCCCAAAATCATATCCTACAAGCAGGACTGGAACTGGAAGGATCTCATCGCTTATTACCAGCAGCGCTACCACAAAACTATACGCCCTGTATTTCGCCGGGTGGAGTGTGATATTCCAAAACACTGTACCTGCCCTGCATGTGATGCCCCTGTGGACTATCTCATGTGGAATGATGGCAAGAAGAAAAGCCAGGTTCTGTGTAAGGTCTGTCAAACGCATTTTTCTCCCACTAAGGAGAACCGTTTTTCCAAAACCTCCGTCCTGAAGTGCCCTCATTGCAATCACAGCCTTGTTCACAAGAAAGACCGCAAACACTTTATCATCCATAAATGTGTGAATCCTAAATGCCCTTATTATCTGCACAACCTCAAAAAGGTTGATAAAAAGCATCTGGATGAGGACTATGGCAAAAACAAATATAAGCTCCATTACATCTACCGCGAATTCACGATGGATTTCTTTAAGCTGGACTTAAACTCTCTGCCAAAGAATGCCTCATCTCTTAAATTCACTAAGTTCGATTCCAATACGATGTCTCTGTGCCTGACTCTTCATGTGAACCTTGGTCTCTCTCTTCGAAAAACCAAACAAGCTCTCAAAGACCTCTATGGGATCGGCATCTCCCACCAAAGTATTGCCAACTACTGTAAATCAGCCGCTATGTGTATCAAGCCTTTCGTTGACAACTATGATTACGGAACCGACAAAGTATTTACTGCCGATGAGACCTATATCAAAATCCGTGGCATCAAAGCTTATATCTGGTTCATCATGGATGTTGCCAGCCGTTCCATTATTGGTTACCAGGTATCTGATAACCGTGGAGTCGGTCCCTGCATTCTTGCCATGCGAATGGCTTTCAGGCATCTGAAGGAACTTCCGCAGCACTTTAAATTCATTGCTGACGGTTATAGTGCCTATCCTCTGGCTGCCCAACAGTTTTTCCATGAGTTTGGAGAAAAATTTAAGTTCGATATTACCCAGGTAATTGGACTTACCAACGACGATGAAGTATCAAAAGAATTCCGACCATACAAACAGATGATTGAAAGGCTCAACCGTACATACAAGGCTTCTTACAGACCTACCAACGGTTTTGATAACATCGACGGTGCCAACTATGATTTAGCTCTGTGGGTAGCTTATTACAACTTTCTCCGTCCTCACAAACACAACAACTATAAGATTCTTAATGATGTTGAACTGCTTAAAGGTGCCGGGAATATGCCAGGTAAATGGCAGCTCCTTATCTTCCTTGGCCAGCAGACAATTCTAAATATGCAAAATCAAGCAACTGCCTAAAGGGTGCGGAACCGTTGTCAAGAAAACCGTGGAATACCACAGTGCACCGCACGAGGATATGCCGCGAAAGTTTCTTGACATAAGGTTCACGGATTATCCTGTTCTAGCAGAAAAGGGGCAACTGCGCCCTTTTCCTGCCTTCCGGCGAGGATGGGTTCGGGCAAAGCCCGTATCGGGTCAAGGGACTGGTCCCTTGCGGGTACTTAGGGCAGTGCCCTAAGCCCTCGGAGAGCTATTCGCTATCAATATCTACAGTTTTCAAGGTTCGTTTGAGCCTCTTTTTTGACTCGGTTTTCTCATAAATCATTTGACACTACCATTTTGTTCCTCCTCCGGAAATGACAGATGCTCCACCTGCCTGGGAAGAATTGCATCCACCTCCGTATGAGGACGGGGAATAACATGGACGGAAATCATCTCTCCTACCCTTTCTGCCGCCGCGGCACCTGCATCAGTGGCCGCTTTAACAGCTCCCACATCCCCACGTACCATGACGGTAACCAGACCGCCGCCTATGGTTTCTTTACCGACTAAAGTCACATTTGCGGCCTTAACCATCGCGTCGGCGGCTTCAATTGCTCCCACCAATCCCTTTGTCTCTATCATACCAAGTGCATTTGTATTTGCCATACTGTTTTGTTACCTCCAATACTTTTTATTAGTATTCTACGTAATTCTGAATTCATGCAGATACTTACGAAGCCAATTCCTTCATAATCTTTTCAACAATAGAGTCCACCAGTTCCGGACTGATACTGCATCCATCTCCGCTCATATTCCCACTTTCGCCTCTTATATCAGCCAGTTCTTTCGTCCCGAATGCCACACGTTTTATATTGATCAAATCCAGCGGACCTATATTATTGGAAGAAGAACTGCCTCCCACCGCTCCGCACCCCAGTGTCAATGCAGGGAACAGATTGGTGGTCGCTCCGATTCCTCCCAGTGCACCGGGAGTATTGACCAGAAATCTGGAAGCCGGTATCTGCAAAGCAAATTTTCTCACCAGTGCATCATCATCCGCATGCATGGAAAACGTGTGACCGGCACCTTCGGCATGGAGAATTTCTATGCTGCGTTCCAACACCCCATCCACGTTCTCTTCCACAAAAAGGCCCAAAATCGGTGCCAGTTTTTCTCTGGAATACGGTGCGCCGGCTCCCACCTTTGTCTCTCTCCCGACGAGAACTTTTGTCTGGGACGGCACTCCGTTAAGGCCTGCATACCGTGCAATCTCGGCACAGGATTTTCCTACGATTTTGGGATTCATCGTCCCATTTGCTCTCAGGATAAAATTTCCCAGTTTCTTCGTCTGCTCCGGATCCATGATATATGCTCCCTGCGCATTCAGCTCACCAAGCACCTTCGCCTCCATGCTTTTTTCAACAATGATTGATTGCTCGGATGCGCAAATTGTTCCGTTATCGAAGGTCTTGGAATCCAGAATTCTCCTGACTGCCGCCTTTACATCAGCACTTTTATCAATAAATGCAGGCCCGTTTCCGGCACCTACACCTATGGCTGGCGTTCCGGAAGAATAGGCTGATTTCACCATGGCACCGCCTCCAGTAGCCAGGATCAGAGAGGTATTATCACTGCGCATCAGCTCTTGCGTAGCCTCCATTGTCGGTACGCTGATGGCGGATATGGCACCTTTCGGACAACCGGCCTGGTAAGCCGCCTCTGCAACAAATCTGACGGCATCCAGAATACAGTTTTTAGCTCCCGGGTGAGGTGAGAATACAATGGCATTTCCACCTTTCAGAGCAATCATTGACTTATAGATAATGGTAGACGTGGGGTTAGTAGACGGAACAATACCGGCAATTACCCCCACAGGAACTCCTATATCCCAGGTTTTACGTTCTCTATCCTCATGAAGGATTCCGATTGTCTTTTCATCTTTAATCGCTTCGTAAACAACCTTGGCCGCAAACAGATTTTTAATTACTTTATCCTGCCAGATACCAAATCCGGTTTCTTCACTGGCTGCCTTCGCAAGCTCTGTAGCATGGGCAGCTCCCGCCTCACTGATGGCCTTTACAATACGGTCAATCTGCTGCTGATCCATCCTGGCCAGTTCTTTTGAGGCCGCTTTTGCCTGTTCCAGCAGATTTCTGGTCTCCTGGACGGACACCAGGTCTTTATCTTTTAGTTCCATAAAGCCTTCTCCTTCTATTCATAATCCTGTGGTTGATCTGCCACATTTCTGACTGCCTGAGCAAATGCAGAACATGCGGCCTTACATGCCGACTGGCTTCCGGTCAGAAGGCCTCCGCCAAAATTAGTTTCTGAAGGCGGCCCATAGAAGGCTGCCAGCTTCACATCTGCAGCTTTCATAGCAGCATCCAACCCGTAAATTGCTTCCAGCGGAGGTGCAATCAGATAAGCCAAAGCCTCCCCTTCACGGATTCCTGCTATCTGGGACAGATAAGATCCGGTTCTGGATATGGTATGGGCATAATACACAATTGAGTCATCTGCATTGGCACTGACAAAGCAGGCGCCGTGTTCCATAAAATTCCGGATGGAACTAAGCCCGCTTTTTACCTCCGCAGGACTTGGGCCGCCGATGATACCAATCACTTCACCGGCAAGCTTTGTGGATGCATTGCCTGCACCGGCATACATGGATTTGGCATACACCACGTCTACATCTGCGTCTTTTGTTGCCTCATCCAGAGCGGTGTAGGTAACATCATCAATATCGGAAGTTATAATACCGATACTTCTATGTCTGGATTCCAGTTCTAATGCTTTTGCAAGATCATCACTTACATTGGCGATTAACCGGATTGCCAGGACCTTGGGACGCAATTCATCATTCTTCATCTTCAATCACCTCGTATTCTTATTTCAGATCAATGCCGGATGCCTTCTTCTCCAACATCTTTACAATCAGTTCCGCCGCATGTGCACCTGCCTCCACCGGCGTGGTACCGCCTTTATGAATATTGCTGATTACCGTTCTTTTTGCCTCTGCAAGACCGTGACGCGGCTGATAGGCAATATAAGCTGACATGGATTCTGCAGTCACCAGTCCCGGACGTTCCCCGACCAGCATACAGATAACGTCTGCTTCCGTAACCTCACCAACTGCATCCATGGCCCCTACTCTGGCATATTTGATGAACAGAATTGGCGGCACAGTAATCTGATGCATCTGAAGCCCCTGTTGGATTGATGGAATCATATCCTCCACATTGGCCTCAATTGCAGAGGAAGACAGCCCATCTCCTACAATAACCAGAACCCTGGGATGTGAACCACATGTTTTGCGTATCTTTTCCAGTTCCTCTCCCGGGAACCGACGGCCCAGATCGGGGCGGGTAATATACTCATCCTTGTCTTTGCAAAGCGTCTTTACGGGTACGAAATTGCATTTCTTTATGAATTCTTCTGAAACATCATTGAACACCGCATCCTGGGCTGCGGCATGATCCGCCCGGACTCTTAACATCGTTGCAGTCCGGTATCTGGCACCTGCCCTGCCGATTCCAAGTCTGGCCGGAGTCTTTGCCTTCATATCCAGATAGCCTTCGGGGTCCTTTGGATTTTTCACCAGAAGCTGCTTACGAAGATCAATTTTCGTAATGTCCTCCAGGCACTCCCCTGTATCAGCCGATTCTTCTTTTTTATATGCCGCATCCTTCGTCTGTACGGCCGCAGACTGCTTATAATCTGATTTTCCTTCTCCATTCAGCATCTGCTGTAATATGGTCTCCACCATGGATCTTATCTCATCATCTCTCACTTTTAATACCTCCTTCAATCGTATCCTCAGAATAAAGTGGAGGCGTCTCCGGCTTTGCCGGTCAGTCTGCCCTTTTCATCCACATACCCCATCTTCACCAGCCATTCATGGAAGGGCTTTATGGCCTTCAGACCGAATATTTCCCGTAATGCTGCCGTTTCCTGATAGCCTGTCGTCTGATAGTTCAACATGACATCGTCTCCATGTGGTATTCCCATAAAATAGTTGCATCCGGCAGCTGTCAGAAGCACTGCAAGATCCTCGATACTATTCTGATCCGCCTTCATGTGATTCGTATAGCAGGCGTCACAGCCCATGGGTATTCCGGTCAGTTTTCCCATAAAGTGGTCCTCTAAACCGGCCCGGTTCACCTGGCGCCCGTCATACAGGTACTCAGGTCCTATAAAACCAACGACTGTATTTACCAGAAATGGCTGAAAATGCCTGGCAAATCCATAGCATCTGGCCTCCATGGTGACCTGATCCGAATCATGGTGAGCTTCCGAGGATAATTCCGATCCTTGCCCGGTTTCAAAATACATTACATTGGGTCCTTCTGCGGTACCTTTTGTAAGTGCCAGATGACGCGCTTCCTCCAGTGTAGCGGCGTTGAAACCAAAGGCTGTATTTCCAAGCTCAGATCCTGCAATGGACTGAAAAATCAGGTCTGAGGGTGCTCCCTTGTTAATTGCCTCCATCTGTGTGGTTACATGTGCCAACACACAATTCTGAGTTGGTATCTGAAATTTTTGCTTGGTTTCTTCAAATCTCTGAAGAAGCCTTTTTACGCTTTCGACAGAATCATCCACTGGATTCAGGCCTATGACTGCATCTCCGCTGCCATAAGTCAATCCCTCAAAGATGGACGCCATGATTCCATCGGGGTCATCGGTCGGGTGATTGGGCTGAAGTCTGGCAGACAGCGTTCCCTCCTCTCCGATTGTGGTATTGCAGTGAGCCGTGACACGGATTTTACGGGCTCCGTAAATCAAGTCCATATCAGACATAAGTTTTGCGACTGCTGCCACCATTTCCGAGGTCAGCCCCCGGGAAGCGCGGCGGATCATAGCTCCTGTCGTCTCTTCATCCAACAGCCACTCTCTGAATTCCGATACCGTCATTCTCTTAATTTCATTATAAATAGACGCATTGATATCATCCTGAATAATTCGGGTGACTTCATCCATCTCATAGGGGACAACCGGATTATTTCTTAAGTCCTCCAGTGTAATTTCGGAAAGCACAATTTTTGCCGCTACCCGTTCTTCAGCCGTTTCTGCTGCCAGCCCTGCCAGCTTGTCCCCCGACTTCTCTTCATTCGCCTTTGCCAGCACTTCTTTTAAAGATTTAAAAGCGTACACCTGTCCAAATAACTTTGTTTTTAAAATCATAGTTTTTCCCTTTCCACACGATTTTCTTGAAACACCAGAGTTTTAACCACCACTGGCAGCACATAGCCCTCCGCAATGGGCCTTCCGATGTCAATATACTCCCCTTCTGCGAGATGGATTCCATCCAGGCAGATTACTTCTTTTTCCCAGTTCAGCAGATGATACATGCTCTGTCCCAGCACTTTTGCCATATCTTCTTCAACCACCACGATAAGTGGGAGTCCTGCTTCCATAAGGGGTTCCATTCCTTCCAAAAGCTCGCGGGCATATTCCTGTACTTTCTGAAAAGATGGACTTGGCAGCCCTTCCAGTGCAACTGCAACCTTTTGCAGCCTCCCTTCCAGCGAAAACCATTCCAGCTTTTTATGGATGGCTGCTCCCAGTTTACCGGGTTCCTCCTCCGCCTTGCTTACCTTCAGCACCGGAAGATTCTTTATCGGAAATGCTTCACTGGTATAAGTGATTGTACTTCCGCTGATTTCAGTCGTATGACTTCCGGCTCCCACAACTGTTGCCCGGATGGTCTCCGCACTTTCAATCAACTGCAATTTCTGGAATGCTTTGGATTCCCTGATCTCTTTTCCCAGGAGAATTCCGATATCTCCAAATTGAAAGGGCTCCTGAAATTTCTCCGGATGATAGATGGCATCTGCCACCCCTCCTGAAAAACTGATACATGAAATTACTTCCTCATGCCCAATTCCATGGTTTGTAATCATACGTTCATAGTAGGGGGAATCTCTCCTTAGTCCCACACTCTGTTCCAAAACTTCTACCATAATTCTAAGAAGTGGTTTCAGACTTTGAATATCCATATATGCCCCCACCGCTAATTTCAAGTTTTCCTGCTCAATTATTCTTAACAGTTTTGGCGCAATATATGTGATTTTATGGGAAGAATCCATCTTAATCAGTCTCCCGCCGATATCCAGGCATCCGGTATCCACGGTCTCACCTCGTTGAAATACGGCCAGATTACTGGTTCCCCCTCCGATATCCACGTTGACGGCGCCAAGATGATGCTCCTTGGAATAAAGATCCGTTCCTGCGCCTTTTCCTGCTATCACACTTTCCAGATCCGGACCTGCCGTTGCCACGACAAAATCCCCCGCAAACCCGCTTAAGGCGTTAATTACCTCCCTGGAGTTTTCCTTTCTGGCTGTTTCTCCTGTGATAATGACGGCTCCGGTATCAATCTCCTCCTTTCTGACACCAGCCTTTTGATACTCCTTTTCTACAATCCTACTCACCTTTTCAAAATCAATTTTGGTCTGGTCAATTAACGGAGTGAAGTAAATCTCACTTTTATACCGGATTTCCTTTTTCGTGATGGCCATCCGGGGGACTGTATAACCGGAGGCCATATTCTCCACGCTTAACTTTGAAAAAACCAGCTGTGTGGTACTTGTTCCAAGATCAATTCCCACACTTAATAACTCTTCCTTCACCTGCTGCTTCCCTCCTCGCTCAGATACTTCTCCAGTTCTTCAATCCCGATTCCTTCAGGGGTGTCCACCCGGAAGACTGGATCTGCCCCCGCCTGCTTAAGCTCTGATTCCGCCTCCTCGAGGCGTTTGGGCATTACCTGCTGAATCTTCGTAATAATCCCAATGACTTTTTTTCTGCCAAAGATACCCCCAAACCCCGGTGGAAGCGCCCGGTAATGGGCAGTAGGATCCACCACCAATGCAATAATCCTGGCATCTACGGCTGTCATGATCAAAGCATTATAGAAGCGGCGGTTTTCCAGATACTCTCCCGGCGTATCTATGGAAATACCATAGTGCTCCACAGCCTGGGTTTTCCGGTAGTGTATTGCCTGCTCACTTAACTTTTGGCACAGAGTTGTCTTTCCGCATCCGCTCTGCCCGATAAATATTACATTTTTCATGACAATTTATCCCCTTATGCTCACTTTCATCAGGTTCTCGTAACCGGGGCCGGGGCAAATCCCAGACTCTGCTCCATGGTTTCCAGAATATTTCTGACAGCGGCTTCTACCGAACTGATATCTCCGGTAAAAACCAGAGCCCCACTGAATCTGTCAATAAAACCCAGTGTAATTTCAGAAGCCTTAGTTGCAATATCTGCGGCAACAATGGCCCCCTCGCTGGGGGTGATCGTAAGTATTCCTATCGCATGCATCTGACCCTCCTCCAGCCCCAGCTTTGTATATATATCCGGATGAGGACCGGCAATTACATGGGCCAGTGTTATCTGTTTTCCCGGTACGAATTCCTGTATGATCCTCTGCTTTTCTTCCACTTCCATCTCACCCCTTCTTTGATTCCATTTTTGCTTTATCGGGACGCCGGTCCGCCGTTGTATGCCCTTTTTAGAATTTGGGATATATCCTGCTTTGATGCAGGTCTTGGATTTGTTTTAATGCAGTTATCCGCAAGTGCTCCCTGTGCTATGGCATCCGACTGCCTCAGAAACTCCTCCCGACTTATACCACATTCTTTAAATCCGGCAGGCATATGCATCATTTCCTGCATCTTCTGAATCTCCCGTACCAGGTTTTTTACCCCCATCCGGACAGTTCCCCCGCCAAGACCGGCTAACCTTGCAATATCAGCATACTTTTTAGCCGCTTCTGTATATTCTTTCGGATTGTACCCCTGTATGTCTGCATTGAATTCCACTACAAAAGGAAGCAGCACTGCGTTCGCCCTCCCATGAGGAACCTTAAACTTTCCTCCGATGTTATGAGCAATCGCATGATTCAGTCCAAGAGATGCCCGGTCAAATGCCAGTCCTGCCATACAGGATGCCACATGCATCTGCTCCCGGGCCTCGCTGTCTTCCATATTCTGATTCGACCGGATCAGGTATTTTAATACGGTCAGAGCTGCTTTTTCCGCCAACGCATCTGTAAATGCATTGGCACTTGTGGATACATATGCCTCCAATGCGTGGGTCAGCACATCCATCCCAGTATCGGCTACAATCGCAGGCGGAAGGCTCTTTACCAGATTGGAATCCAGCACTGCCACATCCGGGAGAAGGCCTTTATCTATCAGGGGATACTTCACCCCCTTCTCTTTATCCGTAATTACAGCAAATGAGGTAACCTCCGAACCGGTTCCGCTGGTGGTGGGTACGGCGATAAATTCCATCTCCGGCAGGTTTCCTATCTGCCTTGCAAAAAACATAATTGCTTTGGCCTCATCAATTGCAGAGCCGCCGCCCAAAGCAATTACCGCTTCCGGCCGGAACGCTATGACCTCTTTTACCCCTTCCACGACCAGCTCCAGCGGAGGATCCGGGACTACTTTGCTGAAAACTTCATACTTTCTGTCTTGCAAAGGCTCCGTGACCTGCTTCACCATCCCCGATTCCATCATATATGGGTCTGTAACAATAAAAACTTTATCCGCGTGAATTTCACCCAGACAGCTTAGTGCGTCCTTACCAAAACGCACAGAGGTTTTGATGTTAAATTCTTCCATAGTATTTTATCCCTTCGATAAGTTACACGTTATCTATGGTATCTTTTGTAAAATACAGTGATATTATGCAACAAAAAAAACGGATTCAGAAAATTGAATCCGTTTTTATCATATATTATCTGTCTCTAAAAAATCGATTAATAAGTAAAGAGCTGATCCCAATACTTTACGCCATTGTTTTCATAGAATCCGACGCCGATTTTTGTAAAGTTTTTATTCATAATGTTTGCGCGATGTCCTGCGCTGTTCATCCAGGCATTCATAACCTCTTCCGGAGTCTGCTGTCCATATGCGATATTCTCCCCGGCGCCCCGATATGTCACACCTGCTTCTGTTAAAGCAGTGGAAAAAGAGCTTCCATTTGGACGTGTATGTGAGAAAGAAGTTTCGGTTTCCTTGGCGCGGACCAAGGCTGCTTTTGCTATACTTTCATCATATGTAAGAGCGGAAAGTCCCTCTTTTGCACGTTCCTGGTTAACCAAAGCAATCACCTGGGCAGCAAAAGAATTGTCAGTATTTTCCGTTTCGCTTCCGGGATTTTCAGGCTGATTCGTCTCTGGCTGCTCTGTTTCTGGCTGCTCTGTTTCTGGCTGCTCATTATTTTCACAATCTGCATCCTCTGATGGGGTCTGGACAGGAAGATTCAAGTCCGGGCACTCAATTCCTTTCGCTTTCAGCTGTGCTTTAATGTCCTCCAGACTGCTTCCGGATATAATCTGAACTCCTTTTATCTTATCACAGTTCTGCGCAGCTGCCTGTACCGCCTGTTTTGCTGCATCACAATCCTGAGAACCAGCCGTAGCTGCAAAAACCGGAGTTAGTGCCGTGCTGCCGAGAAGGCCAACCGTCATTATTGCAATCGCTATCTTACGTTTCATGATAAATCCTCCTGTTATTTCGTATTTATTATGTATTTATTACATTTTTATTACAAGGATGATTCTATCACAAACAATAGAGGATTTATACAAGTAAATATTGGTAACCCCCTACTGACATTAAGTCCCTGCATAAATGCATTGACAAAAATAATTACCTTTGGTAGAATGAATTAGCTGTAACTAACCAAGTCAGGGCCCATTGTATTTGGTACTACTTATATAAAGGAGACATACATATTATGAAAATCAAAACACTTACTACATTGACAAAAAGCGTAATGATTGCCTCTGCCGCTTTGCTCGCTGCGGGGTGTTCCAACACATCCTCCACACCGGAAAATAAAGAAACTCCCACCTCTGAATCCACATCTGCATCGACTGTTTCCGAAGATAGTAAGACCTCAGATGTTCAGTATCCTATTACACTAAAACATGCGCTGGGTGAGACGGTCATAGAAGAAAAGCCGGAAAGAGTTGCAACGATTTCCTGGGGTAATCAGGATGTAGCACTGTCACTGGGCGTAGTTCCTGTCGGTGTTTCCGAAGCTAACTACGGTGTTACGGATGGAACAGGCCTGCTTCCCTGGACGAATGAAAAGTTCAAAGAACTGGGCGTAGATGCACCAGTCATCTTCCATGATACGGATGGTCTCGACTACGAGGCAATCAGTGACGCCAACCCCGACATCATCCTCGCCGGCTATTCCGGTATCACACAGGAAGAATACGATCTCCTAAGCCAGATTGCTCCTGTAGTTGCTTATACCGGTCAGCCATGGGTAACCTCATGGAGAGACCAGATTCTTATCGATTCCAAAGGTATGGGTATGGAAACAGAAGGCAGGGAGCTGGTAGAAAATCTGGAAGATGAAATTGCAGAAAAAACAGCCGGATATCCACAATTGGAAGGAAAAACAGCCGCTTTTATGTACTTTACACCCACCGATCTGGGGACTTTTTATGTGTACCTCACAGGTGACCCACGTGGTGCATTTTTAACAGATTTAGGTCTGTCTCTTCCTGCGAATCTGGAAACGCTGGATGGCTCTGCCAATACTTTCTCCACGGAAATCAGCGCTGAAAATGTGGACCAGCTTATGGATCTGGACCTCATCATTGCTTATGGTGATGACGCTCTGTTAAAAACACTTCAGGAGGATCCACGCCTTGGCACTTTACCGGCGGTAAAGAATGGAGCTGTGGTAGTTCTGGAGAATAATACGCCCCTGGCAGCCGCCAGTACACCAAGTGCTCTGTCCATTCCGGCCACACTCGATGAATATTTATCCTTACTTGGAGAGGCAGCTGATAAAGTAAAATGAAGCAATCCAGAAAAATTTTTATCACCTTAATAATAAGTCTCGCCTTACTGCTCTTATGTGCTGCTGGTTCTCTGGTATTTGGCTCCCGCAACGTATCCGTGAGTGAAATCATAGATGCCCTCTTCCGGGGCAAAATCGAGACCTTTGATCAGATTGTCATCCGGGAACGCATACCACGCACAGTATTCAGCCTGATCGCCGGTGCAGCTTTGGGAATCTCAGGGGCACTGATGCAGGCAATCACCCGAAACCCCATTGCAGACCCCAGCGTTCTGGGTGTCAATACCGGAGCGTCCCTGTTTGTGGTAATCGGAATTGCCTTCTTCAACATCCAGACTGCCAATCAGTATATCTGGCTGGCACTTCTGGGTGCAGCACTCACCACTGTATTCGTTTATGGCATCGGCTCACTGGGTGCCGGAGGTGCAACCCCTATTAAGCTTGCTCTGGCCGGCTCCGCTGTCAGCGCCGCACTTTCTTCTATTGTAAGTGCCATTATGCTGCCACGTTCTAATGTGATGGACAGTTTTCGTTTCTGGCAGGTAGGAAGCGTCAGCGGAGCAAACTGGACAAATATCCTTGCAATCCTTCCTTTTTTAATTTTTGGTTCTCTGCTTGGAATCCTGTTGGCACCAATTTTGAATGCTATGGCATTGGGCGATGATGTAGCAACCGTGCTGGGGGTGCACACAGGCATCGCACGGGCCGTTGGAGCACTTGCCGGCGTCATCTTATGCGGTGCGGTAACAGCTGTTGCCGGGCCAATTGGCTTTGTCGGACTTATGGTTCCGCATGTGATACGCCTGTTACTGGGACCCGATCAGCGAATTATCATACCAATGTCTGCAGTCGGAGGCGCTTTGGTTCTGACTTCTGCAGATATTACGGGGCGTCTGCTTGGAAGTCCCGGCGAACTGGAATCCGGTGTTGTCACTGCTTTTATTGGTGCGCCGGTTCTGATTATGGTAGCCATAAAATCAAAGGGGAGTGCATTATGACAGCAGAAAATAAAAACAGAGTATCCGATGGTTTCCATAGACGGAAAAGACGTTATATTTCAGTAGTCGTTATTCTTGCCATTGCCGTTGCCGCTTTATGCATTGCCATGCTCTTACTGGGAAACACCATCTATTCCTTAAGCACGGTCTGGAAAGTCCTGACAGGTGAAGCTGTCAAAGGTGCCACATTTGCAGTCAGGACGCTGCGGCTTCCGCGCATGCTTGCGGGTCTGCTGTCAGGTTTTGCCTTTGGTATGGCCGGCAGTACCTTCCAGACCATGCTCCGCAATCCGCTTGCAAGTCCTGATATTATAGGGGTGACTTCCGGTTCCAATGCCGCAGCCATCTTTCTCCTGATTATCATGAATCTTTCCGGCGCCGTAGTATCCGTTGGAGCCGTTCTTGGCGGTACTGTAACAGCCGTCTTCATCTATCTCCTGTCAAAAGGCGGGAAATTTGAGGGCGGGCGGTTGATTCTTATAGGACTGGGTGTCCAGGCAATGCTGAATGCTTTTATCTCATATCTTCTGCTGAAAGCCCCCCAACACGATGTTCCGGCCGCATACCGCTGGCTCAGCGGAAGCCTTAATGGAATTCAGTTATCTGAAATCCCTATGCTTGCCATCGTCGTTATCATCTTCACGCCTGTCATTATTTTGCTGGGAAAGCATCTTCGGATTCTGGAACTGGGAGAGGATTCTGCCATCACCTTGGGGCTCCACGCAGACAGGACAAGAATTTTACTCATTCTGAGCGCTGTTGTATCAATTGCTTTTGCTACTGCTACAACAGGACCCATTGCTTTTATATCTTTTTTATCGGGTCCTATCGCAACCAGAATAGCGGGTGCAGGTACACAAAACGAACTGCCGGCCGGACTCGTAGGCGCCCTGCTGGTACTTGCCGGGGATCTGATTGGCCAGTTTGCATTTGATACCAGATTTCCCGTAGGTGTCATCACCGGAATTCTGGGGGCGCCCTATCTGATTTATTTACTGATTCGTATGAACAAAACCGGAGGTGCGTCATGAAAAAAAACCATCAGTTAAAAGTAGAACATATCGTCGCCGGATATGACGACAAGACAATTTTAAATGATATAGCGCTGGCAATTCCATCCAATAAAATCAGCGTCATTCTGGGGGCAAACGCATGCGGAAAGTCAACACTTTTAAAAACAGTGGCAAGGCTCCTGAAACCGACTTCAGGGAAGATAACTCTGGATGGAAAAAGCATAGATTCGTTTCCATCCAAACAATTAGCCCGGGTTCTCGGTTTACTCCCACAGACACCGATTGTCCCGGAAGGAATTGTTGTTGCTGACCTGGTCAGCAGAGGACGATTCCCCCATCAGGCATTCCTGAAAGGCTTAAGCAGGGAAGATTATGAAGCGGTGGAGGAAGCGTTGGACATCATGGGTATTACCGCCCTTGCCAACCGGCGTCTGGATGAATTGTCGGGAGGTCAGAGGCAAAGAGTCTGGATTGCGATGGCATTGGCGCAGCAGACAGACATCCTTCTGCTGGATGAGCCAACCACTTATCTGGATATTACCTATCAAGTCGAGATTTTGGATCTGCTGACCGATCTGAATAAGAAGAAGGGAACGACCATTGTTATGGTTCTTCATGACATTAATTTATCTGCGCGATATGCGGACTATATCTTCGCGCTTCGCGAAGGTACTCTGATCGCAGAAGGAAAACCATCGGATGTGATTACGGAAGAATTAATCCAGACTGTTTATGAGATGAACTCCTCTGTCATCCGTGACCCCGTGTCAGGTTCTCCATACGTACTGCCAAAGGGAAGGCACCATGTATTGGCCGCCGCTAAGGCCTAAAGTATTCAACCGTAACAGGTCTCGATAAATTGCCCAGAAAAATCGGAGCGTCATAATTCTTGTCATAATCCGTCAGTCCAGCAACCGCTATCTGACTGTTTTGATACGTTTTAAAGTAATATTCGCAGGTACTGGTGTTTATAAAAGCGGTATATTTTGTATAATCCGAAACGCCTCTGTCCGTATACACAATACCTTTGGGGATTGAAACTGCCTCCATGATGTGAAAACAGGTCATGATTGCTTCCGCCCTGGTTTCCGGCTCATGCACATGTGTTTTCATGAAGGCTGTACGGACAAACCGTTCGGGCGAGGTATATCCTCCGGGCAGGGCACTGGTTCCTCCCCCCTGTCCAAAGGGTGTCAGACGGACACCTCCCCAGAGGGCTTCCTCCTCCTGTGTGTTTGAAGCCGTCATATAGTTTCTTAAGTTTGTCATATGCCATGCGAAGTTCGGACTATTAGCCATAACTCCTATGGGATTATCAAGAACTTCAAGGCCATTCTCTGTCTGTTCCACAACAACAGAGGCTCCGCTCCTGTCCGCTGCAATCCAGTGAAGCGGAGCTATTGTCTGGGTAACCGGATCCGGAAGGCCAACGATATAGAGATATTTTGATATATTCTTCAAGGTCTCTACAGAATCACAACGTCCCAGGATGTAGTGCAGAAAATCCAATGATGCAACAGCTTCTTTATTGCCCACATTTCCATGTGCCTCATAATCCGCATAGCCCGGAAAATACAGAGCTGCGGCTGCAAATCCCTCTTCATTCACTCCATCAAAAAAACCTGACATACCGCCGGTTTCCTGTCCGATTCCTATAAAGCTATAGCAATTATGATATCTTTTCAATAGGATAACATTATTCCATTGATAATTTCTGGGGATTATATAAAGTCCCGGTTCAATATCGTAAGAAAAATCCATGGTTCTGCCAAAAAAGTTTTCTTTTTGTGAGGATTGTAATGATAATGCTGTGCACATATTACACCACCCCTTCATGTGTCTTTGTCATTGAAAATAAGGCTTGTGAAAGCCGCCGTCTGTACATTTTATGCCAAAAAGGCTTTGCTATTACTATGCGAACATCTTATTCCTGATATTTTCTTTTTCTGTATCCGTAACTCCAATCTTTGAAAGGAAGGAATCGACACCGCCGTATCTTCTATCAATATACGCAAGCGTTGTACGCATAGCTTCCGGATTGGATTCAAACAGAAATTCCGGAACCTGAAACGGCATATTTTCGAATAATGATGCCGGCAGCAAGTGCTGTGTCCAGGAATAGTCCTCGGCAATTGTATCGTAATCCACCCCTGCAAGACCTAAAAGCAACGCCGCAGATATACCTGTCCGGTCTTTACCTGCACTGCAGTGAAACAGTACACAATTGTTCTGCGTATCGGAAAAAATTTCAAAAGCTCTTTTCAATTCAGTGTAACTATTATCGATCAGTCCCTGATACATAGCTTCCAGAGATTCCGGAAACATATCGCTGATTTCACTGCTGATATTTGACTGCACATTATCAAGCATGGGGACATGGTAGTATTTGATTTTATCATGCTTTGCCAATATATCGGGCTGCTTCTCCGCTTCCATAAGTGAACGCAGATCAATAATACAGTCTACTCCGTAATCCAACAGTGCCTCAATACCGCGTTGTGTCAGCCCCCCGAGCGATCCGCTGCGTATAAAGCACTGCCGTTGTATCGTCTGCCCCCGGGAATTTTTGTAGCCCCCCAGCTCCCGTACATTAAATGCACCTTCAATATCCAATAGTTTCCCCTGTATCTTAGAAATATCCATTATCAAGCAACCTCCTTTTTTTCAATGATAGCATAAATCACCTGTTCCCACACACCAATCCTCTAAATACCCTGTTTTGTCCGCTGAATATCTTTCGGTACAAACTATTGCACCCGGTCTTGAAACATGATATATTAAGCTTTGTCTATGACAAAAATCATAGAGATAAACACAATTAAAATTGGGGGAAATTTTTTGAAAACTACAGAACGTATTCAGGACATGACAACAGGAAAACCCCTGCGGCTAATTCTGGCCTTTGCCCTGCCGCTGATGATTGGAAATATATTCCAGCAGCTATACACTATTGTCGATACCGCCATTGTGGGAAAATTTGTCGGTAACCACGCACTGGCAGCATTGGGCTCCGCCGACTGGCTGAATTGGTTTGCCATTGGTATTGTTCAGGGCTTCGCACAAGGCTTTTCCATTTTGATGTCTCAATATTTTGGTCAAAAGGATTATAAAAAATTGAATCGTGCCATTGGTGCTTCCATTACCTTAAGTGCCATTTTGTCTGTCCTGTCGGTGATCTTCTGTCAGGCACTTGCAGAACCCGTTCTGCTTTTGCTGAAGACCAAAACAGAGGTTATCTCTGATTCACTGGTTTATCTGCGCATCATGTTTGCCGGCCTGCCTGTCACCATGGGGTACAACCTGCTGTCCTCCATTCTCCGTTCAATGGGAGACAGTAAAACACCGCTTTATGCCATCGTAGTTGCCGCCTTCACAAATGTTGCACTGGATCTTCTGTTTGTACTGGTCTTCCACTGGGGAATTTCAGGCGCCGCCATAGCAACCGTACTGGCACAGATTTTATCGGTTGTGTACTGCTTCCTGAGTCTCCGGCGTATCTCCATTCTCAGCCTGACAAAGAAGGATCTGATTTTAGATCGGGATATGTATAAGCAGCTTTTGCTCCTCGGTACTCCTGTCGCGCTGCAAAATGCCATCATTGGTATCGGTGGTATGGTCGTGCAGTCTGTCGTCAATATCTACGACGTACTGTTTGTTGCAGGCTTTACCGCCACCAACAAGCTCTACGGCCTTTTGGAAATTGCCGCCACTTCCTACGGATATGCCATTACTTCCTATGTAGGGCAAAATCTTGGCGGCGGAAAAATATCCCGAATCCGCAAAGGGATGCACTCCGCATTCTTCATAGCTCTGTTTACATCCATTGCCATAGGCGGCAGTATGCTGCTGCTCGGCCGTCAGCTGCTCAGTATCTTCATCTCCGGTACGCCTGACGAAGTTACCGCCGTTTTAAATGTTGCGTATCACTATTTAACCATCATGAGTCTCTGCCTGCCCATCCTATACATGCTGCATATCTACCGCTCCGCACTGATGGGACTGGGCAATACCGCTATCCCGATGATTTCCGGTTTTGCGGAAATGGTGCTGCGTATGCTGATCGCCATTGTTTTACCGATGTATATCGGGCAGGCAGGAATTTATTATGCCGAAGTGGCCGCCTGGTCCGCCGCCGCTGTTATACTTGTCATCTCATACTACATACAAATGCGGCGATACCCGCTGGAGGAATAGCCCTTCTCAAATGTTTCGTCAACATCATCTATGAGAAATTCCTCCAGTATCCCTCCTGCCTTTCATTGATTTCTTTAATAATCTCCGGCTTTACTTTAAAATTTCGATTTATATCCATAAGTCCGTTAATCTCCTGCTGCACATCCGTAACCTGTGTGTAGCAGAACCCGCATATATAAGGCACCTTTTTTACTGCCGTCGTGATCTCATCAAATCTTCGGATGAATTCCTCCTCCGTGTTCACCTTATTTCCGTATCCCCAGCCACTGTCGTCGTTATTAAAGGCAATTCCACCGTATTCACTTAAGATTACCGGCTGCCCTTTGTACTTATAGCCATTGGCCATCGCTGACTTAAAGTTACTGTGATACATATCCGTATTCATAATCTCATCCTTATGGTCTGCATAACGTTTATAGAAAATATCACCTGCTTCTTCATAATCATGGAGCGTAATAATATCGGATACCGTATGTTCCCAGCCGTCATTCACAATCACCGGCCGATATGCATCCATGCTCTTTGTCAGATGATAGACAGACTCTGTGAAGTGCTGCTGTTTTCTGCTCGTTTCCACACCCGGAATTCCCCAGGATTCATTGAAGGGCGTCCATGTTATGATGGAAGGGTGGTTATAGTTCTGGGTTACGATATCCATCCATTCTTTTGTGAAAAGCTTTACCGCATAATCCGTGTATCCATAACTGGCTGCTGCTTCGCTCCAAACCAGCATCCCCTTTACATCACACCAGTAAAGAAACCGTTCATCCTCGATTTTCTGGTGTTTTCTCAGCCCATTATATCCAAGGGCATGAATTTTATCAATGTCCTCTATCAGTGCCTCCTCATCCGGCGGTGTCAGATGGGAATCCTTCCAATACCCCTGATCCAGAATCAGTCTCTGGTAGAGTGGTCTGCCATTAAGGAGTATATTAGGGCCATCTATACGGATTTCTCTCATCCCGAAGTAAGAGCCTGCCTCATCCTGGACTGTCCCTTGATACCGTAAGCGGAAATCCACATCATACAGATTAGGTTCCTCCGGCGACCAGGTTTTCACTCCCCAGGCAAAGTTGGCATTTCCCCCACCCAGAATATTGATTACCGTTTCCCCGTGAGGCGCCGTAAGTGAGATGGAAGATGATGCAATGAATTTTCCCTCAAAGCTTATCTCTGCCTCCACTGTCAATTCTTCCCCGAATACTTCCGGAGGAGCTGAAACTTCATATACAACCTCCAGTTCTTTCGTGTTCAGAACCGGGGTCATCTTTACATGCTCCAGACGAATGAGGGGAACGGACTCCATCCATACTGTTTTCCATATTCCGGTGGTCTGGACATACCAACAGCCAAAACTTTCCTCCACCCAGCGTTGCTTCCCTCTGGGCTGGCAGATATCGCCGGAATCCTCCACCTTCACAGTCAGCTGGTTATCTCCCTCCGATACATAATCCGTGATATCAAAAGAAAACCTTGTGTATCCACCTCTGTGACTGCCGGCATAAATCCCGTTCACCCATACCTTGGTTGTAAAATCACTTCCTTCGAAATGCAGTATCAGTCTCCTGTTCTCAATCATTGCAGAATCCACATCGAACATACGCCTATACCAGACATTTTCGTGTATTCCCTGCTCCTCAATTCCACTTGCTTTTGTTTCACAGGTAAATGGAACCTGAATTTTCAATTTCCCCGGAAAGCTTTGAAACCATTCGGATCTCTCTCCACAATTTTTTTCATCAAACGCAAAGTCCCATACCCCATTCAAATTTTCCCAATGACTCCTGACAAACTGTGGTCTTGGGTAATCTTTTCTGTAACACTTCATCCTAACATCCTCCGTCTCATCATATCTTATTTTCTAATAAATTTATCCCTTCACACCGGACATGGAAATCCCCTCCACGATCTGCCGCTCAAAAATTATGTAAATAATAATTACAGGAACAGCCGCTATCATATTGGCTGTCATAGGTTTTACATAATCCACCGTGTAGGTGCCGGCAAAGGTAGGAATACCAATGGGCAGAGTGAATTTACTGCTGCTCATGGAACACAGCAAAGGCCACAGATAGTTATTCCAGCTTCCAATAAAGGAAAAAATACATACCGTTGAAATAACAGCCTTTGACAGCGGCATAACAATTTTGAAAAATATAGTCAATTCACCACCGCCGTCTATGCGCACGGCTTCCAAAAGCTCATTGGGAAGGCTCTTAAAAAAGCTTACCATAATTATCAGATTCATGGAACCCGCAATGGAAGGCAGAATCAATCCGGCATACGTATCTATCAGATTAAATCCATTTGCAGTAATAAACAGCGGTACGATAGTCGCCTCCCCGGGAACCATAAGTCCAAGCAGAAAGTAAAAGTAAAGAGCATTGACTCCTTTGAATTTTATCTTTGCCAGCGCATAGGCCGCCATCGCAGATAAAATAACTGTGAAGACAGTTGTGATAACTGCAATGAATATACTGTTAAGCAGCCATCGGGTCACATCTGAGCCAATAATCAGGTCCGGATAATTCTTCAATGTGTAGGGTGGGGTAAACCAGTCAAGTATACCTGTTATCTGTTTTCCCTCCTTTTGTAAGGAAACTGCCAGAGACCAGAGAATTGGCGTAATGAATATAATTGCCATCATCACTGAAACAGCCGACAATATGAAACTACCGGGATTTCGCTTTGCTTTAGATTTCATCCGCTTTTGCCCCCTTCTTTTCCACTACCCGCTGTATGGCCGTTAATACAACCAGAATTATAAACAACACATAGGACATAGCCGCGGCATAGCCCATATTATTTTTCTTAAATGCAGTTTCATAGATATACTGAATTAACGGTCTGGTATTACTGGCAGGACCACCTCCGGTAATCATGTAAATCTGGCCAAACACCTTAAAGCAGGCAATTAACTGCAGCATAACCACCAGGTAAGTAGTGGGTTTCAAAAGCGGCAGGACAATGGAAAATAACTGCTGCCTTTTTGTAGCCCCATCTATTGATGCGGCTTCATAAATCTGAGGCGGGATATCCTGTAATGCAGACAGATACAGCAGCATAGGAAAACCAACGGTCCACCATACAGTCATGATAATAATTGCAGCCCAGGCAAGGTTTGTTTCATTCAGCCACTGCAATTCCCGGTTCGCAGGCAGAACCTTTATAGAATGAAGAAATCCATTAATAAATCCCCTATAGGGTGTGAACATATACTTTGCTGTAAAGGATGCAACGGAAACTGACAGCACGCTGGGTAGATAGAAGCAGATTCTAAGTCCTCTTTTCAGCTTTACCGGCCGATTGGCAAACATAGCCAGGATAAGCGCTGCAATGACCAGAAGCGGTGCCGCAATAAGAGAAAACCATGTGGTGTGTCCCAACGCACTTATAAATTTTTTATCTTCCAAAAATCTCACATAATTATCTAACCCGATAAACTTTACTTTTCCCATCAGGGACCATTTATGAAAGCTGACGTAAATGCCTTGAATAACAGGCCAGATCGTGAATATCGTGTATAAAATAAAAAACGGAAGAACAAATCCCCATCCGACCAGTAGATTTTTACGTTTTATTTTTTTATTCACCTAATCTTCCTCCCGTAACTATGCAAATTGCGATAATGAAAGTGGAGAAGGCGAGCCTTAGCAGCTCTCCTTCTCCCGTCAAACTGTTATGGCAGATTGGTATCAAGTTCATCGTAAAGCGTATCAATTGTTTCCGATGCATCCATGTCACCGGACCATAACAGATTCAGACTGTCGATCATACCTGATTTCATCGCGTTAAATGTAGATACCTTGGAGGGCAGTACTGCAGTGGTAAGCGCCTCCATATAGCTGCTCCTGTAAGGCATATCCAAATATTCCTGATTTTCACGAACAGAATTGCTGGCTGGAATCTGACCGGATCCCGCCCATGTCAGCCCGCCTTGATTGGAAGCATTGACCATAAATTCTACCGCTGCCTTAGAATCCTCCTCACTTCTGTCTTTCTTCGTGGGAAGAATCAGTGTATGTGAATCTGCCCAGCAGGCATTCTTCTCAAACATCTGCGGATATGGCATCGCCCCAAAGTTTAGGTTTTCTGTCTTTTCCAGGGCACCGGTTCCCCATGTTCCACCGATATAGATACCAGCCTTTCCGCTCTGGAAAAACTGTTGGTGATCATCAATACCCTCGGCTACATATCCCTTTTCATAAAGGCTCTTTGTAAATTCAGCTGCTTTTACTGCAATGTCCTTATCCAAAGTGACTTCACTGGCATCCTTATTGATTAACGGGCTTCCTCCCATCTGGAAATAAGAGGCCCACCATACGCGGTATGGATCATCCCCATTACTTGTAAGGGATATTACCGATCCTCCCTCCGGAATTACTGCTTTAATCTTATCACAGACAGCATAGAAATCATCCGTACTGCCTATATCAATCTGTCCCTTCTCATTTAAGGATACTCCCGCCTGCTCCAGGATGTCTTTATTAAAATACATGATTTCGGCATGTGTATCCAGCGGAATGGCATATATGGAGCCATCAAATGTTACGGATTCAATGGATGTTTCCGTATACATGCTTTTAAGATCAACTCCAATTTCATCCAGATAGTCATCCAGCGGCTGTACAACGCCCTGTTCTACCAGTTCAGGAAGTGAGGATGCATGAGACACCCCGATATCCGGACCTTTTCCTGCCGCAACTGCCGTCTGCAGCTTGGTATAGTAATCCCCCCACACCAACATGATTGACTGGACTTGTTTTGTTGGCTGTGTGTTGTTGTAGTCACTGATGATCTTATCCATAAACTCACCGTCACCACCACTGAATAAGGACCAGAATACCAGTTTATTCTTATCCACCTGCACGGCCTCAGGATTATTTACAGTCCCATCATCATTGACGTCCGCCTGCTCTTCTTCCTCTGATTTTTCTTCTGAGGTATCCGGTTTATTTGCTTCCTTCTTTTCTTCATTCGTTGAGGTATCTGGTTTTTTCGATGAATCACCGCACCCCACGAGAACTGTCGTTGCTGCCAGAACAAATGTCAGTAAAGCTGAAATTGTCTTACGTTTCATACACTCATCCTCCTTTTAAAACAATATTATTGTTTTATTTATGGATATTTTACCATTATATCTCCGTAAAATCAATTATTTTAGATATATAAATGATATTTATTCCTACCTTTTTCGTCAAATTTTCTTATTAAAACATAAATATTGTCATTATTGGAGCTTTGATAAAATAAAATCAAAAAAAGTCTGCACACCGGCACATATTGGATAAAGCAACTGAATAAGATTAAGATAGACGTTATTATAAAAAAGGTCAAAAAAGGCTTGCAAATAAGTGGAGTATATGATATTATAATTCTCGGTCACTGCTTTGAAGGACGTAAGCAGACCGCTGTAAAATTAATCAGATATCATATGGCTCCGTGGTCAAGCGGTTAAGACATCGCCCTTTCACGGCGGTAACACGGGTTCGATTCCCGTCGGAGTCATTATGGCGCAGTAGCCAAGTGGTAAGGCATAGGTCTGCAACACCTCGATTCACCGGTTCAAATCCGGTCTGCGCCTCTTATAAAGAGCCCTAAGTGCTTGATTTTTTCAAGCATTTAGGGCTCTTTTGCTATATCATGACTGCATGGAAGCGCCGCCATTTACATGAAGAACCTGCCCCGTCACATAAGAGGAATCATCAGTCGCAAGATAAACATATGTGGGAGCCAGCTCCCATGGCTGCGCAGGTCTTTTCATGGGTGTATTGCTGCCCAAAGTCGTGATATATTCAGGCGGCCAGCTTGCCGGTTGAAGTGGAGTCCAGACGGGACCCGGTGCCACTGCATTAACCCGAATTCCCTTTGATACAAGAGAATTTGCCATCGCGCGGGTAAAGCTGACAATTGCACCTTTTGTACTTGCATAATCAATCATTAATCTATTTCCAAGATAGGCGGTTACGGAGGTAGTATTGATAATTGTACTTCCCGCCTTCAGATGCGGCAATACAGCTTTTGTCATATAAAACATTGAAAACATATTAACCTGAAAGGTTATTCTAAGCTGTTCATCCGTAATATCTTCAATACTATCCTGTGGAAATTGTACCCCTGCATTATTCACCAATACATCCAGCCGGCACAATGACTTGACGGTTTCTGCAACCGCCTGCCTGCAGAATACCTCGTCTTGTACATCTCCTGCAATCAGGATACATTTTCTTCCCTGCTTTTCTACACATTCCTTCGTAAACTGTGCATCCTCATGTTCATCGTAATAAACAATGGAAATATCCGCACCTTCCTTAGCCATAATCAAAGCTACCGCTCTGCCGATACCACTGTCACCGCCTGTAATCAGTACGACCTTTCCTTTTAATTTTCCCGTTCCTTTATATTCAGGATTATCAAAAATAGGTTTCGGATTCATAAGCGTTTCCAGACCTGGCTGCACAGGCTGGTGTTGTGCTGGAAACTGTATCGGAACCTGCTGACATTCCTCTTTATAACCCAAATATGGATAGTTCAGTCTCATAACTATACTCCGATTATAAATTCAAAATCATAATATTATATGTGGATATGAAGGAAAATGCTATTTTAGTGTGACAGTCCCCTCCCTAACCTTTTACTGCTCCGGCGGTCATTCCACCAATAAAATAATTAGAACACAAAACATGTAAAATAAGCACTGGAATAACTGCAATGGAAAGTCCTGCACACATTCTACTATGCGACTATTGACGACACTGTCTAAGTATGCCTATTGCTTTTCTGCGTATAAGTTCGTAATTTTTTTGCACATCATTGAAAAAGCATGTACTTCTTCCTTTGTTAATGCTTCTTCAATTAAGTTCATAATTTCATTTCCAAAATCCTCAACCCGATTTAAAAAAGTTTTCCCTTCTTTGGTAAGAACAATATTGTAAGATCGGCGGTCATTCGTCTGCCTTTCTTGAATAATATACTTTTTTTCCAGCAAACGCTTTGTTAATTTTGAAATGCCAGATTGTGAGATACCTCTCATTTCAGCAAGTTCTTTCGTAGTTTTCGCCCCTTGCTTATTCAATGTGTCGAGTATATAGTATTGTGCCGTTGAAACACCCTCAACATTGAACCGATTTGAATCTGATACAATCATGCATTGAAAGGGAACATAACTTTCCTCTAATTCTTTGATAGCCATTCAGTCAACCTCCTATTTTTTATTAATATACTTTTTTAGGTACTTTCCAGTTAAAGAATCTGGACAGTTGATTAAATCTTTCGGTAATCCTGTAAACATAATCTTACCACCATTTTGTCCTGCATAGGGGCCTATGTCAATAATCCAATCCGCTTGACAGATAATATCCAAATTGTGTTCTATAACAATAAGCGTGGAATTTTGGTCTACAAGACGATTCATTACACGAATCAACTGTTTTATATCAGCCATATGCAGCCCTGTTGACGGTTCGTCCAAAACATAAATCTGGCCACCGTTTTCAAGTTCGGAAGCAAGTTTTATTCGCTGTAATTCTCCACCTGAAAGCGTGCTTAATGGCTGTCCCAAAGAAACATAAGTGATACCAACGTCTGAAAGCCTTTTAAGTACCATTACTATTTCTTTTTCCTGAAAAAATTCTAAGGCTTCCGTGACCGTCATTTTAAGAACATCAGCAATATTTTTTCCTCTTAGCTGATAGGCAAGCACTTCATCCGTATAGCGATTTCCGTGACATTCCTCACATACAGTAACGATTGTATCCATAAACGCCAAATCTGTATAAGTGACCCCTAAACCTTTGCAGGCAGGACAAGCACCTTTCGAATTGTAACTGAATAGAGAGGCGCTTACGCCGTTTCTCTTCGCAAATAGTTTTCTGATAATATCAAAGATACCCGTAAAGGTCGCTATGTTGGAACGTTTTGACGCTTGAATCCCTTTTTGGTCAATAAAAACAGTTTCAGGATACAGCCGTGGCAATACGCCATTAATTAACGTGCTTTTTCCTGAACCGGCAACCCCGGTTACAACATTCATTACTCCTTTGGGTATATCAACTGAAAGGTTTTTTAAATTATGCATGGTTGCATTTTTAATGGAAAGCCAGCCCTTCGGGGTACGAGTATCAGGTTTGAGCTTGGGGCAATACGATAAATACTTTCCTGTGATAGTACCCGCTGTTTTCAGCCCATCTAAATTCCCTTGATATACAACTTCCCCTCCGTGGGTTCCAGCACCCGGCCCCATATCAATAATATGGTCTGCAATTTTTATCATGTCCGGGTCATGCTCGACGATCAGAACCGTATTCCCTTTATCACGCAACAACCGCATAAGCTCATTAATTTCACTTATGTCATAAGGGTGTAACCCTATACTCGGTTCGTCAAAAATGTAAGTAAGGTCAGTCAAGCTGCTGCTAAGTTGGCTAACCATTTTAATTCTTTGAGATTCCCCGCCTGAAAGTGTAGATGTGTCTCTGCCTAAGTTTAAATAGCCCAGTCCTATGGATACCATGTGCTGAATTCGATTCACAAGTTCGGAAACAATTGTAGCGGCTATAGGCGCATTAACGAATTGAACAAAATCCAAAAGCTCACTAATTTGCATATCTACACATTCCGCAATATTTTTACCGTTCACTTTACAAGACAACACTTTATCATTTAAACGTGTTCCGTGACAGTGGGGGCAGTCCTGTTTTACAACAAACCGCTCAATTTCTTTTCCATATCTAACCTTTTCGCCATCTTCTTTTTTAAGAAAACTCCGTTCAATGCGTGGAATCAAACCCTCATACAATGAGGTTTTATGCCATTCAGGGGTGGGGGTTTTAACCTTAATTGCGTCAGCGTAAAGTAACAACTCCAGTTCTTCGGCAGAATAATCCTTAATTTTTTTGTCGTTATCAAAAAATCCTGAATGAATATAGCGGGTTAATCGCCAACCACCGGATTCAAAAGTTGGAAAACGGATAGCTCCCTCATTTAAGGA
The DNA here is from genome assembly GCF_018866245.1 of Novisyntrophococcus fermenticellae. Taxonomy (GTDB): domain Bacteria; phylum Bacillota; class Clostridia; order Lachnospirales; family Lachnospiraceae; genus Novisyntrophococcus; species Novisyntrophococcus fermenticellae. The sequence continues at coordinate 500,967 of NZ_CP076458.1, read as the reverse complement.
TTTATTCTTATCTAACAGCTTTTCAATATCAATAGTTTCAATTTTTCCCAAGCCCTCGCAATATTCACACATTCCAGCCGGATTGTTGAATGAAAAAACTTCTGAATAACCTACAAATGGCTCTCCAATTCTGGAAAACAATAACCGTAATACAGAATAAATATCTGTAATTGTCCCGACTGTTGAACGAGCATTACCGCCTAATCGTTTTTGATTGATAATAAAGGCTACGGACAAATTTTCGATACTGTCCACATCGGGCTTTCCGTAATGCGGCATACGGTGACGGATAAAACTGGTGTAGGTTTCATTTAATTGTCTTTGCGATTCTGCCGCTATTGTATCAAATACCAAAGATGATTTTCCTGAGCCGGAAACACCTGTAAAAACCGTGATTTCTTTTTTGGGTATCAGAACATTTATGTTTTTTAGATTTCGTTCCCTTGCACCTGATACCTGAATATAATTATCAGACATACTTTTACCTCGCTGCTTTTTATGTGATACAGTCAATATATGAATGGGTTAACTATATTTTAACACACCTGAATTGTGATTTCAACGTTCAGAATAAATTTTCTATACTTGATAAAGAGAAGGCCCCTAAAAACGGCGGCAACATTATACATACATTCGTCTGTCGGCTGTCTATCACGTTATTTCCGTGTGCGGTAGTTGCTTCCTTATGGACACTGCCCATTATGACAGGCAGTAAAAACAAGCGTATCACTCACCGTGAGTGATACGCTTGTTTTAGACATTTTACTTGGCAGTTGCCCATCAACAGTTTAAAGTTTCGTACTGTCTTATGACGGACTACCTTTTTAGTGCCCTTTTTCATCTCTTTTTGTCCCTGCACACATACAGCATACTGCCTGTAGTCTGCCCTATTTATATCCCTAATCCTCCTTCATTGTCAACATATGTTTCTTCTGCTTGCTGTAGGGAGGATGCCTTGAGAATTGCTGCTACAGCATCCTCCACAGATAGATTCTCACCCTTTTCAGCAATATTCAAGAAGGATTCTCCCAACGCATCCAGAAGCTTTTCCTCCTTCTTCCTTGTGGTTGGAAGCAATGTTATAATTCCAGCCTCAGACAGGGCTTTCACAACATCCACGAGATTCAAATCGTTTAAATTCTCCGCAAGATACGTATGTCTGCCGAATCCGGTCAGTCTTGCTTCCACATCTTTTAAAAATTCTGTGCTGAACTGATCTGATTCCTTAGAAAATCCTACGGTTATGGGCAGCTGCCCCTTTAATCTGTAACGGACTTCACTTATCTCTTCGTAACCGGATCCGCCTTCCCGCACCAAAACCTTATCAATTACCCCACAGGCAGAGGTCATATTGCTCACACGGTCTATCAATATGAATTCACCCAATGTTTTATGGTGTTTGAACGCATCCACAACGATTTTTTGAGCAAATACAATCCGGCATAAGGCAATCTCATTCTTTTTCAGAGAATCCGCACGCTCTTCTTCCCCGGTATTCACATCTATGGAATAACAGATCTTCGTGACCGTACCCGGAATTGTTTTTGTACCCACTTTTACAAAGAAATTCCTTCCTTCGGTAAGAGATATATCATCCATCCACAAAATTCTGCCTTCTATCTGGTTTGCCACCCTTGTTTCAGAAGCATCTTCAAGGATACATCCTCTGGATACATCAACTTCCCGATCCAGCTGAATGGTAACCGGCTGCCCCTTCTCTGCTTTTACTACCTCATGGTTTCCCACGAAGATACTTTTTACAATCGCTGTTTCTCCGCTCGGAAGCGTGGTTATTTCCTGTCCCCTCTTTACTGCTCCAGATTCCACCTGCCCTTGAAATCCTCTGAAAGCATGGTTAGGGCGGCAGACTCTCTGTACCGGAAGATAGAATCCCTGCTCTTCTTCCACATCACTCACATCTACCTGCTCCAGATATGCCAGTAGTGTCTCGTCCTGATACCAGTCCATGTTTTGAGAGGACACAGTTACATTATCTCCCTCTGTGGCTGATACTGGTATGATTTTTACATTTGTCAATCCCAGTTCTTCCACCAGCTGCCCAATCTGTCCCTCTATGTTCCTGAAAACTTCGTGACTGTAATCCATCAGGTCAATCTTATTTACCGCAAATACAAAATGCCGGATACCCATCAAAGAGCAGATTCTGGCATGGCGTCTGGTCTGGACAAGTACGCCTTTTGAAGCGTCTACAAGAATCACAGCCAAATCTGCAAAAGAAGCACCTACCGCCATGTTTCTGGTATATTCCTCATGCCCAGGGGTGTCTGCCACAATAAAGCTGCGGCTGTCTGTTGTAAAATAACGATAAGCCACATCGATCGTGATACCCTGCTCACGCTCTGCCATCAGTCCGTCCAGCAAAAGAGAATAATCCAACGCTCCGCCACGGCTTCCCACCTTTGATTCCAGTTCCAACGCACGTTCCTGATCCGTATAAAGCAGTTTGGAATCGTACAGGATATGGCCGATTAATGTGGATTTTCCATCGTCAACACTTCCGCAGGTTATAAATTTCAACAATCCCTTCATCTTAGAAATAGCCCTCCCTTTTTCTTCTCTCCATACTGCCTGCTGCCTCATGATCGATTACTCTGCTGGTACGCTCGGAAGATACAGCACGCAAAGTTTCTTCGATAATATCATCCAGAGTATCCGCTTCGGACTCACAGCCTCCCGTAAGCGGATAACATCCAAGAGTCCGGAAGCGAACCTTCTTCTGTACAATCTCTTCCCCCGGGTTAAGCTTCATCCGGCCGTCATCCACCATGATGATATTTCCATCCCGATATACGACGGGGCGTTCCTTTGCAAAATAAAGGGGCACGATTTCGATGTTCTCTTGTTTGATATATTGCCAGATGTCTTTTTCCGTCCAGTTGGAAATTGGAAAAACACGAATACTTTCTCCTTTATGCATCTTGGTATTATAAAGCTTCCACATTTCAGGCCTCTGATTTTTGGGTTCCCATGCCTGCGCCTGATTACGGAAAGAGAAAATCCGTTCCTTTGCCCGGGATTTTTCTTCGTCCCTTCGCCCGCCGCCGAAGGCTGCGTCAAACTGGTATTTATTAAGTGCCTGCTTCAGCGCCTGGGTTTTCATGATATCCGTATAGGCCGAACCATGGTCAAAAGGATTGATTCCGGCTTTCACACCTTCCTGATTGGTATACACAAGCATCTCAATTCCAAGCTCCTCCGCTGTTTTGTCGCGGAATTCGATCATTTCACGGAATTTCCATGTGGTATCTATATGAAGAAATGGAAACGGCGGCTTTTCGGGATAAAATGCCTTTAATGCCAGATGCAGCATAACCGAGCTGTCCTTTCCGATTGAATACAGCATCACGGGATTTTCACACTCGGCCGCCACCTCCCGCATAATATAGATGGCTTCCGCTTCCAACTCCTCCAAATGGGTTAATTCACTCATCCTCGCTCTCCTCCTAATAGTTATTGGAATCTCTTTGATCTACGTCTATGATTCTTACCTGCCCTTCGGGGCTCTCTATTTGCCAGTGACAGATATGCCCCTGCTTTTCAACCGTGAGCACGCTGCCACGTCCGCCCATATCAATTCCCAGATAAAAGCCGATGGCGTTTACCGCACATTCCTTAATACAGGAGGTGCAGCCCCAACAGTCCCGGGGGCGGCGGATACAAGCCTTTCCATTTTCATCCTTTTTAATCAGATTCCCCGGGCATACCTCCATACAGCGTCCGCAGCCGATGCAGTTTTCACTTTGAATCCTTATGCTCATACTTCTCACCTCCCGTAACCAGATCTCTGTAGATAATCCGTATGGCTCCATCCTCCATCCTGGAATTTACATATTTGAGCCACTGATCACTCTTTTGGGGATAATCCGTATTTTCACAAAAGCTGTGCCATCTCGTCTCTTTTCTCGCTCTCAGATGGGCAATCAGCGTTTCACAAACTACAAGCCGTTCCCTCAATTCATAAATTCTGAGCAGATCATCCATATTCCCCGCATGAAGTTTTTTACTGATAGCAGACAAGAATCGAATCTTCTCCTCTGCCACCAGAAGCTGTTTCTGATTAAATTGATAATGAACGGATATCCCTCCGGCATACAGATCCATGACTTTCTGCATGGTCTCCTCTACCTGATCTATCGTAAATGTACCGGATTTGTTCCGAAAAAAAGACAGATACTCTTTTTCTTTTTTTTCTATCTCCTTCTCTTTTACGGGAAGTATTTCCTTTCCTCTTATATATAAGGCTGCCGCCTGCGCAGCAATCTCTCCTTCGGCCAGAGCCCCTGTAACATATTTTTGCGGACATCCGCCTGCTACATCTCCTGCTGCATACAGGCCATGTATCGTGGTTTCCCTTTTTTCATCCACCCAGTAACCGCTGGCCGTGTGCCCTCCTACGATATATGGCTCGGTGCCTTCGATTTCCACAGGTTCATCGGATGGTCCTTTTCCTGCCTCCACCCACTTTAAGGTCTGGCTGGGGGCCATATTCAAGTAAGCCTTGTAAAGTTCTTCTTCCTGTTCTTTGGAAATACCCCGGGTATCCAGATAACAGGGTCCTCTTCCCTCCAGATTTTCCCGTACCGTTCCATACACTCTCTGGGAAGTGGTGAGACCATAGGTTTTCTCATAATTCTCTCCTCTGCTGTTGATCTGCCCCGCCTTTGCACCCTGGGCGATCGTTCCTGTAGGAGCTATGGTATCCTTACACCTTAACGCAATAAAACGCATTTCAAATGTAGTCATTTCGGCACCGGCACGGATTCCCATGGCATATCCCGCTCCCGTATTAAATGGGGGATACCACATCTTATGCCTGGAAAACCCAGGATTGTTTGGTTTATATAACCCTGCCGCTCCCCCTGTGGCACAGATCACTGCTTTCGCCTGAATCAGATACCATACTTTTTCTTCCACATGGAATCCAAAGGTTCCCTTGATTTCCTGATTTTCCACCACATAATCCGTAATGTTGATATGATTGAGCACCGTTACCTGCTTCTGGCCCTTCAGGGAATTTGCAAGAATCGGCTTTATATTCTCACCATTGATTTTTATATTACGCTTTCCTCTTGCTGCATATCTTCCCTGCTCATCCTTCTGGATGACAAGCCCAAGCGCCTCGAGTTTATGCGTGACCGCATTAAGCCTCTCTGCCATGGACAAAAGCAAATCTTCTCTGACGATTTCTTCCGCATCCCGCTTTGCATAGTCCACATAGTCTTCGGGCGTCTGCCCTTCCGTAATATATGCATTAATTGCGTTGACACCCGCTGCAAGACACCCACTTCTCTTTATATTGGCCTTTTCAACAAGCAGTACCTCTGCATCACTCTCTGCGGCGATGGTCAGAGCCGCAAAGCATCCGGCTGTTCCTCCGCCGATAATTAAGATATCTGTCTCCAGTCTTTTAAAATCCATGTCCCCTCCTTAGATAATCAGTGAATCATCCACCATCGCCTGATTTTCCAGTAAAACAGCCTCATTGCCTTTTAAAGCGAACATCCGGTAGATGAATACATCTACAACTTCTCCCGGTTCAAGTTCTGCTTCCTCCGGATCCCTGTTTGCGATGAGAAGGATATCCTCCACACGGACGCGGACTTCCAGACTTCTTCCGCGAAAGGAGATACTCTGTACCACTCCCTCCGAGCAGGAACTTTTATATTTCTGAACTTCGTTTTTCTTTGTAATCCGTAAGAATTCCGGCCGGACAATTGCAGTTGCAGCACCGGATATCTCTTCAAAGCTTTTAAACCTGCTATAATCCTTTATAATCGTTCCATCTCCGAAAAAAGCTGCCGAAAAATCGGTTGCAGGGTTCTTATATATCTCTACCGGTGTCCCTTTCTGCTCAACACGTCCGTGATTTGTTATAATAATCTCGTCGGCAACTTCAATTGCCTCCTCCTGGTCGTGGGTTACAAAGATACTGGTAATTCCAAGCTGCCCAATCATCTCTTTCAGCCAGGATCGTAATTCCTTCCTCACCTTGGCATCGATGGCGGCAAAGGGTTCATCCAGAAGAAGCAGTTGGGGATTGGGTGCCAATGCCCTGGCAAAAGCAACTCTTTGCTTCTGTCCTCCGGACAGCTGCCCCGGATATCTTTTTTCCAGGCCTTCCAGACCAATCAGCTGAATCAGATACCGTACCCTCTCATCTATTATCTTCTTACTCTCTTTTTGTATCTTCAGACCAAAGGCTATATTGTCATACACCGTCATATATCGGAACAGGGCATAATTCTGAAACACAAAACCGATTTTCCGTTGGCTTGGAGGAACCTGATTTACCACCTTTCCATCGATGACAATCTCTCCAGAATCCGGAGTCTCCAGACCCGCAATCATGCGAAGAATTGTTGTCTTTCCACTGCCGCTCGGGCCTAAGAGCCCAATCAGTTTTCCTTTCTCTATACCGAAGCTCACATGATCCGAGGCTTTGTAATCCGCAAATGTTTTATTGATATCCTTAAGCTCCACATACATCGCTTCATTCATCTCCTTTTCCCTTATACTCCACAAAACTTCTGACAATCAGAAGTAAAATTGCAAGTAAAACTAATATGGAGGAAACTGCAAATGCCGGTACATATTGGAATTCATTGAACAAAATTTCAATATGCAGTGGCAACGTGTTGGTCTTTCCTCTTAAATGTCCCGAGAGTACCGATACGGCTCCAAATTCGCCCATGGCTCTTGCAGCACATAATACAATCCCATAGAGCAGTGCCCACTTTATATGGGGGAATGTGATGCGGCGGAATATAGTGAATCCACCGGCTCCCATTAAAGCCGCCGCCTCTTCTTCATCTGTCCCCTGATTCTCCAGAACCGGAATAATCTCTCGGAAGACAAATGGGAATGTAACAAACACTGTAGCCAGTATAACGCCAGGAACCGCAAACACAACTTCCAGATTCAAATCCTTAAGATATGGATACAGAGGACTTTGTCTGCCAAAAGTCAGCAGGAAAATAAGTCCTGCAATAATCGGAGAAATCGTTACCGGCAGATCAATCAACGTTGTCAGTACACCCTTTCCCCTGAATTGGAATTTTGTAATCATCCAGGCTGCAAACAGGCCAAAGATAGTATTAAACAGTACTGCCAGTACAGTTGCCTCCACGGTAAGAAAAAGTGCCTTTATCGTATAGGAATCCGATACCGCACGCAGATAGGCACTGATACCATCTTTAAAAGCAGTGACGAGCACCACAGCAAGAGGAAGAATCAACATAAGGAACATAAATATAACACTGGCACCAATCAGGACGATCCGGGTCAGCCCCTTTTTTGTCTCCATATTAGTTTCCTCCTCTTAAGATTTTACTGTTTTTTGCCTGAATCAGGCTCATGGCAAATAAAATAAGAAATGCAACTGCCAGCATGACAAGAGCGATAGCCGTTGCGCTTGTATAATCATATTCCTGCAGCTCAGACATAATAATCAGTGGAGTAATCTCTGTATAATAAGGTTTATTACCCGCAATGAATACAACGCTTCCATACTCTCCCAGACACCGGGCAAAAGCCAGACCAAACCCTGTAAATAGTGCCGGACGAACTTCGGGAAAGATTACCTGCCGGAAAATCTGAGCCTTACCTGCTCCAAGGACACCCGCAGCCTCTTCATAGGAAGGTTCCAGTTTTTCGAGCACCGGCTGTACAGAACGCACCACAAAGGGAATCCCGATAAATATCAGGGCTATCGTAATTCCCACCCTGGTATATGCAATCTGTATTCCCCATCCGGCAAAGATGCTTCCGATCCAGCCCTTGTCTGTAGTCAGGGAAGTTAATGCGATACCTGCAACTGCGGTCGGAAGAGCAAATGGCAGTTCAATCATGCCATCCATAATCTTTTTACCCGGAAACTCATACCGGACGAGAACCCATGCCAGAATCATCCCCATAACCGCATTAACCGATGAAGCCGCCAATGCAGTCAAAAAACTCACCTTAAAACTGGCCAGAACCCGTGCCCTTGTTATCGTATGTAAAAACTCATGAAAATCCATCTGTGCTGTATAAATAACCAGAGATGCCAGTGGAATGATCACAATAAAGCTCAGCATCGTAAGAGTCACGCCGGCGGAAAGTCCAAAGCCAGGTATCACCCTGGCTTTTTTTGCTTTCCCTCTATTCTTCATAGATTTCATCAAAAATACCTCCGTCAGCAAAATGGACTTCCTGAGCCTTATCCCATCCGCCAAACTGCTCAATTGTTACAAGATTAATGTTCAGATTAAATACATCCGAATATTCCTTTAAAATATCGGGATTAGAGGGACGGTAATAATAATCAGCAGCAATTTTTTGCGCCTCATCCGAGTACAGATATTTCAGGTACTCTTCCGCTGCTTCCCTTGTTCCACGTTCATCTACCACCTCATCTACGACGGCTACGGATGGCTGGGCAAGAATACTGATACTTGGGGTTACGATCTCATAGTCTTCTGAGTCCTTAATAGACAGATAGGCCTCGTTTTCCCAGGCAATCAGAACATCCCCCTGCCCATTTTCCACAAAGGATGTGGTTGCCCCTCTTGCACCGGAGTCTAACACCAATACGTTGTGATAAAGTGCCTTCATAAATTCCTTTATCTGTTCCTCATCTCCTCCAAATGTATGATTTGCATAGGCCCAGGCAGCCAGATAATTCCATCTTGCCCCACCGGAGGTCTTGGGATTCGGCGTAATAACCCCCACATCCTTTTTAACCAGATCACCCCAGTCCTGGATATTTTTGGGGTTCCCTTTTCTTACCAGAAAAACAATTGTAGAAGTATAGGGAGCACTGTCATGCTCAAATTCATCTACCCACCCTTTTTCAATCAGGCCTGCGTCTTCTATGGATTTGATATCATATTCCAAAGCCAGAGTTACCACATCTGCCTGCAGACCATTGGCTACCTCCAAAGCCTGTTTTCCGGAACCTCCATGCGACTGCGTAATTTCCATTTCCTGACCGGTCTTCTCCTTCCAATGCTCTTGAAAAATCTTGTTATATGCTTCATACAATTCACGAGTTGGATCATAAGATACATTCGTTATAGTAATTTTAGAAGCCTCCTTCGTCTCTTTTGAAGTCCCCTTTGCATTCTGCTTTCCACAGCCTGCGAGGCTTCCCGCCATAATCCCCAGTGTGCACAACCAAACGAGCAACTTAATCTTTTTCATGATACTCTCCTCCTGTTAATGATTGTTAATGTTCTTCCAACTTACGTACCCCGAAGTCCACCAGCAGTTTCTCTTGCATACTTTGGTATACAAAAAAGCCAGAGTATAGGCGTAAGATCCTAACCTCTGGTTTTCCAGTCAGTAAAGATTTAAAATTTGAAAATATTATAATATATATTTCCCATTATGTCAATAGGGTTAGTGGGAAATATTTAATAGTACATCCTTGATTTTTCCTCTTATATTATCTGATTACGAAAAAACCCTGAAAGAAAACGTTTTTGCTTTCTTTCAGGGCTTTTTCAATATGCTATAGCATTTACCTTGCCGCTTTTGCTGCTTTTCCTAACGAATCTGCCACAATAATCGCATCATAAAGCTGTTCGGCAGTTACATCTGCAACCATATTGTGAATGGTTTCACCTTCCACACATGAGTTTTCAGCAATGACTTTTATCTGTTCTTTTGTTGTAATTCCAATTTCCTCCAGTGTTACAGGAAGTTGAACATTTATGCAGAACTCCTGCACCTCTTTAAATTCCGCCTTTGGCGCACCTTCTATTACCAACTGTACCAATGTACCAAATGCTACACAATCACCGTGGGGTGCAGTATGTCCTCCAAGCGCCGTCAGCCCATTGTAAAACGAATGGGCTACGGCAAGCCCCCCGTTGTCCGCCCCCACGCCGGAGAGGTAGACATTGGCTTCAATAATTGCATCCAGATCCGGGGTTACCACCTGGTTTTCACAGGCATGTATTGCACCAACACCACATTCCCTCAACGTTTTATAGCAAAGTTCACAGAGTGCCATGGCTGTCCGTGTGATTCCGCCATTCTCAAGACTCGGTGCATCTGTCCGGTAGCATGCTCTGGCTTCAAAGTATGTTCCCAACGCATCACCCATCCCTGCAGTCAGAAATTTAATGGGTGCCCTGGCAATGATGTCACTGTCCACAATCACCGCTTCCGGATTTTTAGGATAAAAAAGATAAGTATTAAATGATCCGTCATCATTGTAAATCACGGAAAGTCCCGTACAGGGTGCATCCGTTGCAACAACCGTTGGTACAACTGCTACCGGAAGCCCCTCATAATACGCTACCGCTTTTGCAGTATCAATGGCTGATCCACCACCAATTCCCACAACTGCCTGGATCCCTTCCGATTCCACGATTTTTTTCAGACGGTCAATCTCACCAGTACTGGAAATACCTCCAAAGATTTCATAATGACGTATGTCATCTGAGTTTTCAAAACTTTTCTCAATCTTGTCGTGGCACATCTTGTAGCCGCTGTTAGAACAGATAAGCAACCACTTCTTCCCCAGAAAGCCCATTTCCTTATGAAATTTTAAAAGAGAGTCCTTGCCTTGAACATACTTCTGCGGTGTCCTGATTAACCTTAATCTAGCCATTTTATTTCCTCCATAATTTGTGAATAATATAACAAAAATTCTTTTTAATTATAACTCTTAAGAAAACAAAATCAAGTCTTTACTTTGCTTTTTTTTAAATACATGCAATCTATAAGTAGTTTATGTCAATCCGCTCAATAGTACGATTTTTCCGCTTAATACCAAATAGCAGAGCCTTGACGTAAAGACATGGGGTTGTTACAATATTTAACGAAAGGAGATTTGAGATGCTTGCTTTGCGATTTTTGACCAAATTTCTGTTTGTAATTTACATTATTTCTTTTCTCCTGTATCAAAAATGGAATTTTTATGAAAGACGGAGATATTGGATTTCGTTTCCAATTTCCGTTTTTGTAACCGCTGGCTTTCATATAAGCTGGGGGTTAAACCTTTCTTCCCATTCTGCAATTATTCTACTTCTCTTCACCATAATATTAGAGTTAAGATTTATGTATCAGATGGATTTTACACAGCTTCTCTTTGAGGGCAGTTACTTTGTTGTTGTGATTTACTGGGGAAGAGGTATTGTACTTTCATGTTTTGCATTAGTAACCCATCGAAGTGTCCAAAGCATACGGCTCGACGAATTTTATTACCCCATCGCCGTATTTATTACTATCTGCCTTATACTGATTTATCACTTTATTTTTCGATATATCATCGCGCCTCCAAGGCAAATAGAAAAACTTTATAGAAACCAGTCACAGTTAAGACTTGTTGCAATCTTTCAGACCACTCTGTTAGCCTACCTTTTGTTCATCAATCTGGGAAGATATTATGATATGTCTCTGTCCTGGTACAATATTACTTATATGGTATCCTGTATGTTATGTTTTATTTCCCAGATCTTGTTAGTTCAGCATAGCATCAGAATCAGTTCACTTCTGGAGTTCGAACTGCATACGCAGCTGCTTCAAAAGCAGCTCTCCCTACAGATGCAGCATTATAAGGCCTACCAGAAATATACGGAAAGTTTCCGTGTTTTCAAGCATGACTATAAGAATATGATGGCTTCGGTAAAATCACTGCTGTCCTCCGGGGAATATCAAAAGGCAGAGAGGATGCTTGATACCATCCATGATACAATGAAAAGCCAGGTTCTGGTTCACAAAGCATACTCCAATCACATGCTGCTTGATGCCATCTTGCAGGACGCCGCTAATATATGCAGTGAGCATTTCATTCAATTTTCCGCAACACTGTTTATTCCAGATGGGCTCAATATGCCGGATATTGATTATGTTCGTATATTTTCAAATCTTATTGATAATGCAATTGAGGCCTGCAGCGAGACAAAGCCTGAAAGCAATCCTTTTTTTACCGTGCAAAGCAGAGTAAGCACACACAATGACTGGCTGACGGTTGAGCTTTCAAACTCCTATAGCGGTGAAGTAAAACTACGTAATGGGATTCCTGAATCCACAAAAGATAACAAGGATTTTCATGGAATTGGACTGTCAGTTGTTACAGAAATTGTTGAAACCTTGGGTGGGATGACATCGATTGATGTGGATCAGGAAAAGAAGGTTTTTACTGTATCTCTTCTGTTTCCTCTTAATACGGTGGAAAAAGAATAACTATTACTTTCCGACAAACAGAAAATCCAGGCAAACCAAAGGAACAAAATTTAGATCTTTCCTATTTCAAAAAAATAAATACTCCTATGTCGTCTTTATACATTCCAACTGAATGGATTCCTGATTATGACACTGTAGACTTCATACGAATTAAAACGCAGGTAGTGGCAGCTTCTTATATCTCGTATACTTCTCTAAAGATTCATAGCTTTATATAATCAGTTCCACTAACTAAAAATTTCTCATTATAGTATGACATCTATTTATTAAAAAAATCCTGTAAACATAATGTTTACAGGACTTCTTTTAAGCTCCCCGAGTTGGGCTCGAACCAACAACCCTTCGGTTAACAGCCGAATGCTCTGCCATTGAGCTATCGAGGATTATTTAATTATAGGTTAGTTTATGCTTTTTATCTAAAAACATACCTTCAAAACCGCATACAGATTATCACATCTTTTCCACCTTTTGTAAACACCGGACCTCACTTAATGATTGCTTTGCCGTTTCTTCAGTTCCGGCTCGACGTCTGTCTCGCCTGACTGATTTAGCTGGCTGAATCATGGTGCGTTTGGAAGTTCCATCTCACGTTGTTCGATGGAACGACCTGCGCACTAGGATTCATGCTGCGTCTGTGACTTGCATTCATCAAGTGCTTAGGTCAAGCCCTCGACCGATTAGTAACAGTCAGCTCCATACATTGCTGTACTTCCACCTCTGCCCTATCTACCTCGTCGTCTTCAAGGGGTCTTACTTCTTTCGAATGGGATATCTCATCTTGAGGGGGGCTTCACGCTTAGATGCCTTCAGCGTTTATCCCTTCCCGGCTTGGCTACTCTGCCATGAGCCTGGCGGCTCAACAGATACACCAGCGGCCGGTCCATCCCGGTCCTCTCGTACTAAGGACAGCTCCTCTCAGATATCCTGCGCCCACGCCGGATAGGGACCGAACTGTCTCACGACGTTCTGAACCCAGCTCGCGTACCGCTTTAATGGGCGAACAGCCCAACCCTTGGGACCTACTACAGCCCCAGGATGCGATGAGCCGACATCGAGGTGCCAAACCACTCCGTCGATGTGAACTCTTGGGAGTGATAAGCCTGTTATCCCCAGGGTAGCTTTTATCCGTTGAGCGATGGCAATCCCACTTTATACCACCGGATCACTAAGTCCTACTTTCGTACCTGCTCCACCCGTCGGTGTCGCAGTCAAGCTCCCTTCTGCCTTTGCGCTCTTCGAATGGTTTCCGACCATTCTGAGGGAACCTTTGAGCGCCTCCGATACTCTTTCGGAGGCGACCGCCCCAGTCAAACTCCCCGTCTGGCATTGTCCCATGACCGGTTCACGGCCTCTGGTTAGAAACCCAGCACTGCAGGGGTGGTATCCCAACATTGGCTCCAAAAGGACTGGCGTCCTTCTTTCTTTGCCTCCCACCTATCCTGTACATGCAATACCGGATCCCAGTACCAAACTGGAGTAAAGCTCCATGGGGTCTTTCCGTCCTGGCGCAGGTAACCAGCATCTTCACTGGTACTTCAATTTCACCGGATGCATTGTTGAGACAGCGCTCAAATCATTACGCCTTTCGTGCGGGTCGGAACTTACCCGACAAGGAATTTCGCTACCTTAGGACCGTTATAGTTACGGCCGCCGTTTACTGGGGCTTAAATTCAAAGCTTCGCCTTGCGGCTTACCTCTCCTCTTAACCTTCCAGCACCGGGCAGGCGTCAGCCCATATACTTCACCTTTCGGTTTCGCATAGACCTGTGTTTTTGCTAAACAGTTGCTTGAGCCTATTCTCTGCGGCCTGTATCTCTACAGGCACCCCTTCTCCCGAAGTTACGGGGTCATTTTGCCGAGTTCCTTAACAATGCTTCTTCCGCCGGCCTTAGGATTCTCTCCTCATCCACCTGTGTCGGTTTACGGTACGGGTACAATAAGAACAATAGCGGCTTTTCTTGATACATGGCTCACACGCTTCCCTACTTTGATTCGGTCTGCTTCACGTCTTCAGATCGTCCTGCGGATTTGCCTTCAGGACTCCTACCCCGCTTGCACGCGGCTTTCCATTCCGCGCCCGTGCTTTCCACATATGTCCCCACAGTTCTGTCTTACTGCAGTGCAGGAATCTCCACCTGCTGTCCATCGGCTACGACTCTCGTCCTCGCCTTAGGCCCCGACTTACCCAGAGCAGATCAGCTTTACTCTGGAAACCTTGGATATTCGGCCGAGAGGATTCTCACCTCTCTCTCGCTACTCATTCCGGCATTCTCTCTTCCTGACGCTCCACAGCCCCTTCCGGTACTGCTTCTTTGCATCAGCAATGCTCCTCTACCAATGACTCTACAGTCATTCCTGAGCTTCGGTGTCGTGTTTCAGCCCCGGACATTTTCGGCGCAGGACCTCTCGACCAGTGAGCTATTACGCACTCTTTGAATGTATGGCTGCTTCTGAGCCAACATCCTGGTTGTCTTTGAAATCCCACATCCTTTTCCACTTAACACGCACTTTGGGACCTTAGCTGCAGGTCTGGGCTCTTTCCCTTTTGACCATCCAACTTATCTCGTATGGTCTGACTCCCGTTCATCGGTTCCACGGCATTCGGAGTTTGATATCCCTTGGTAAGCTTTGACGCCCCCTTAGGAATTCAGTGCTCTACCTCCGTGTATCTAAAACGAGGCTAGCCCTAAAGCTATTTCGAGGAGAACCAGCTATCTCCGGGTTCGATTGGAATTTCTCCCCTACCCACACCTCATCGCCACCCTTTTCAACGGATGTGCGTTCGGTCCTCCATTGCCTTTTACGGCAGCTTCAACCTGGACATGGGTAGATCACCCGGTTTCGGGTCTGCGTATACTGACTATTTCGCCCTCTTAAGACTTGGTTTCCCTTCGGCTCCACATCTGAAATGCTTAACCTTGCCAGCATCCGCAACTCGCCGGACCGTTCTACAAAAAGTACGCGGTCGTGCACTTGAGGCACTTCCACAGTTTGTAAACACAGGGTTTCAGGTTCTCTTTCACTCCCCTCCCGGGGTCCTTTTCACCTTTCCTTCACAGTACTATGCGCTATCGGTCACTGAGGAGTATTTAGCCTTGGGGGGTGGTCCCCCCGACTTCCCACAAGGTTTCTCGTGTCTCGTGGTACTCTGGATCCTGCCGGCCTTTCCTTCCTTTCGCCTACGGGTCTTTCACCCTCTTTGGATGGCTTTCCCAAAACCATTCGGCTAGCTCAGAAAGTACCTTTTCGCAGTCCTTAACCCCATGGTGCACGCACCATGGTTTGGGCTCTTTCCCGTTCGCTCGCCGCTACTTGGAAAATCGAGTTTTCTTTCTTCTCCTCGGGGTACTTAGATGTTTCAGTTCCCCCGGTTCCCTTCCATACGTTATGGATTCGCGTATGGATGCATGAGGTCTGCTCATGCGGGTTTCCCCATTCGGATATCTCCGGATCAAAGGCTGTTTGCGCCTCCCCGGAGCTTTTCGCAGCTTACCGCGTCCTTCATCGGCTCTCAGTGCCAAGGCATCCACCCTGTGCTCTTACTGCTTGACCTTTTAAAAGTCCACCGCTCCGCTAGCGTGCGGATTGGTTCTTTGTGTTTACTGATTCATTTCTGATTCATTTATAAGCATCGATCGTTTGATCGTTCTTGCTTGGTTTGTAACATCAGCTACTTGCGTATCTGATGCCTCGGATGTCTTTTCTCTATCTTACGTTATTAACGCTTGGATATTGATTATATCTGTATGCGGTTTTCAAGGTACGTATCTGACTGATCATTTATCAGTCATCAGGAAACACAACCTAATGTTGTATCTTCTGATCACTGGTAAAACCAGTTCTAACAGCACTTCCCTGCTGGAGTAGGTTGACATTGCACCGTTTAGTAAGAGTTACCTCTTCTTATACAAATGTCCGTTCTATCTCATAAAGTGTTCCCTACACTTTTTTTAAAGGAGCTGGCAGCCACCTGCTCTCCCACACCGTCTCCAGTGCAGTACCATCGGCCGCTTTGGTCTTAACCATCGTGTTCGGGATGGGTACGGGTGTCTCCCCAAAACGCATCGCCACCAGCAGTAGTTATTCAGTTTTGATACTTACAAGCCTATGGGCTTTTTTTACTTCTTTCCCATTACTTGATAACTAAACAGCAAAACACATCTTCTACTTATTCTTCCTTAGAAAGGAGGTGATCCAGCCGCACCTTCCGATACGGCTACCTTGTTACGACTTCACCCCAGTTACCGGCTCCACCTTCGACTGCTCCCTCCTTACGGTTGGGTCACAGGCTTCGGGCATTTCCGACTCCCATGGTGTGACGGGCGGTGTGTACAAGACCCGGGAACGTATTCACCGCGGCATTCTGATCCGCGATTACTAGCGATTCCAGCTTCATGTAGTCGAGTTGCAGACTACAATCCGAACTGAGACGTTATTTTTGGGGTTTGCTTGGGGTCACCCCGTTGCTTCCCTTTGTTTACGCCATTGTAGCACGTGTGTAGCCCAAATCATAAGGGGCATGATGATTTGACGTCATCCCCACCTTCCTCCAGGTTATCCCTGGCAGTCTCCACAGAGTGCCCAGCTCTACCTGCTGGCTACTGAGGATAAGGGTTGCGCTCGTTGCGGGACTTAACCCAACATCTCACGACACGAGCTGACGACAACCATGCACCACCTGTCTCCCCTGTCCCGAAAGACTGTACCCGTTACGGTACATGCAGGGGGATGTCAAGACTTGGTAAGGTTCTTCGCGTTGCTTCGAATTAAACCACATGCTCCACCGCTTGTGCGGGTCCCCGTCAATTCCTTTGAGTTTCATTCTTGCGAACGTACTCCCCAGGTGGAATGCTTAATGCGTTTGCGGCGGCACCGGGAAGCTTTGCTTCCCGACACCTAGCATTCATCGTTTACGGCGTGGACTACCAGGGTATCTAATCCTGTTTGCTACCCACGCTTTCGAGCCTCAACGTCAGTTACCGTCCAGTAAGCCGCCTTCGCCACTGGTGTTCCTCCTAATATCTACGCATTTCACCGCTACACTAGGAATTCCGCTTACCCCTCCGGTACTCGAGCTGCACAGTTTCCAAAGCAGTCCCGGGGTTGAGCCCCGGGCTTTCACTTCAGACTTGCACAGCCGTCTACGCTCCCTTTACACCCAGTAAATCCGGATAACGCTTGCCCCCTACGTATTACCGCGGCTGCTGGCACGTAGTTAGCCGGGGCTTCTTAGTCAGGTACCGTCATTTTCTTCCCTGCTGATAGAGCTTTACATACCGAAATACTTCTTCGCTCACGCGGCGTCGCTGCATCAGGCTTTCGCCCATTGTGCAATATTCCCCACTGCTGCCTCCCGTAGGAGTTTGGGCCGTGTCTCAGTCCCAATGTGGCCGGTCGCCCTCTCAGGCCGGCTATGGATCGTCGCTTTGGTAGGCCGTTACCCTGCCAACTGGCTAATCCAACGCGGGTCCATCCCATACCACCGGAGTTTTTCACACGGCATCATGCGATGCTGTGCGCTTATGCGGTATTAGCAGCCGTTTCCGGCTGTTATCCCCCGGTATGGGGCAGGTTCCCCACGCGTTACTCACCCGTCCGCCGCTAAGGTTCTTCCTTCTTTCCGAAGAAGTCCAAATAAACCTCCGCTCGACTTGCATGTGTTAAGCACGCCGCCAGCGTTCATCCTGAGCCAGGATCAAACTCTCTGATAAAATGTGCATCATCTTCCAAAAGAAAATGCTGCGAGTCTGTTCCAGTTCAAAATCAACTAACTAGCTAATTTATCCCTTTTACTGATTTAATAAGGATCTTTCGATCGTTCAAAACTAAAACTTTTAGAACTTTCGAGGATGTGTTTCACTGTTTAATTATCAAGGTTCTTCTGTGTTCCTGTCTCAGCAGCAACTTGATTATCTTATCATGCAGCATGCTGTTTGTCAAGAACTTTTTTGGCATTTTTTAAAGTTGTTTGTTGTTCTGTGTTTTTCAAAAACAACTTGTTTATCTTATCATAAATTATACTGTTTTGTCAATACCTTTTTGTTTCTTTTCCAAAGTTATCTGACAAAAACGGAGAAGGAGGGATTTGAACCCTCGCGCCGCTATTAACGACCTACTCCCTTTCCAGGGGAGCCCCTTCAGCCACTTGGGTACTTCTCCAAAGCTGCCTGAAATATATCCCTTTGTAATTTAAATACAACGAAAGAAAAACAACGCACCTTTCACAGTGCGAGCGGAGAGGGTGGGATTCGAACCCACGCGCCCTTGCGGACAAACGGTTTTCAAGACCGCCTCGTTATGACCACTTCGATACCTCTCCATATTCAGTTATGCATGACCACTTAATTCAATTAAGAAATTAACAATTCAGTGAATCGCGCAAATGATATATTATCATCAATGACGATTAATGTCAATAACTTACTTACATTTTTTTTGTTTTTCCGGCAAAAATTTCTGCTGCATCAAGATCCTCTGCTGTAGTAATTTTAATGTTTCTGTAATCCCCCATAAATACCCGTACAGGATGCCCTTCCATCTTTTCGAGAACCATGGCATCATCCGTTATTCCATCTTTCTTCTGACTCTGAAGTTTGTCGTATGCATGGCGGATGGTGCTGTATCGAAAAATCTGAGGGGTCTGGATTATCCATACTGCGTTTCGGTCCGGGGTTTCCTTCACTAAGCCTTCATGATCTGTCAATTTTATTGTATCCTTGGACGGCACTCCCGCTACACAGGCGCCTACTGCTTTTACCTCTTTATATCCTCTCAATAGCATCTCCTCCGTTATGAAAGGACGTGCGCCGTCATGTATATAGACGTAATCCGCATCTTCGCAAAGCTTTAAACCTTCATAAACAGAATCATAGCGTTCAGCACCTCCAGGTGTCACCTCTTTTACTTTTGTAAAGTCAAAGTGGCTGACAATATTCTTCTTACAATAGGAAATCATGTCTTTCGCAGTCACTATAATCACATCATCTATCAGTTCTGAATCCTGAAAACACTTCAGGGAATAGTATAACACCGGTTTATCCAAAATATTCATAAATTGTTTCGGAACACCGCTGCCCATACGGGTTCCCTTCCCGGCGGCAAGCAATATGGCCGTACACTTGTCCTTTTTTTCCACTTTCGTGTACCCTCCATTATAACTAGTATAGGCGATTATAAATACCTTTCTGCTTCACTGGTCTGAATTCCGCATTGAATCAGTAAGTTATTTAATGTTGTCTGTACTAGTCCACAAGCTCCTTACGGAGCTCAACTTTATTTGAAACAGGAAATCTATCGCTATTGTTTAAATAACTTACTGATTCACCGGTTTCTAACGTTCACCCAGTTTCAAATTTGGAATTGCATTCAAATCTAACCCATGCCTGGTTCCGTTAAGGAACTCATAATAAGCAGCTACCCCGATCATAGCAGCGTTATCGGTACAGAATATAGGGGATGGGTTGTAAAGCGTAATCCCCTCTCTTTCGCAGGCTTTCTCCATCGCTTCTCTCAGATGTTGGTTAGATGCCACTCCCCCCGCTATGGCCAGTTTATCCATCCTGTAATCCCTGGCCGCCCGAATTGCATTATCTACCAGCACATCTGTCACTGCCTTTTGAAATGACGCCGCAACATCTGCTTCAGCAATACTTTCGCCAGCCATTCTGCATTTATTAAGATAGTTTAAAACAGCTGATTTCAGGCCGCTGAAACTGAAATCATAGGGTGCGTCCTCCACTTTTGCTCTTGGAAATGCAATTGCATCCGGATTTCCTTCATTTGACAGTTTATCTATTTTAGGGCCTCCGGGATATCCTAATCCAATCGCACGGGCCACTTTATCAAATGCTTCGCCCGCCGCATCATCCCTTGTCCTTCCCAAAATGTCGAATTTTCCGTAATCTCTGACCATGACAAGGTGCGTATGACCTCCGGATATAATCTCACACAAAAAGGGGGGCTCCAGTTCCGAGTTTTCAATATAGTTGGCAGATATGTGACCTTCAATATGGTGAACGCCTATAAGAGGCAAATGTTTTGCATAGGCAATGGCTTTTGCTTCCGCCACACCCACCAGCAATGCCCCCACAAGACCCGGTCCATAAGTAACGCCTATGGCATCCAAATCATCCAGGCTGACCTCTGCTTCCTGAAGTGCCTGCTCTATTACCTGATTTATTTTTTCTATGTGTTTTCTAGACGCTATTTCCGGAACGACTCCTCCATATAGCGTGTGCAGCTTTATCTGAGAGGAAATCACATTGGACAATACGGTTCGTCCATTCTTCACAACCGAGGCTGCTGTTTCATCACAGGAACTTTCTATAGCTAAAATCAATACATCCTTTTCATTCATCTCTGACCTTCTTCAATCTTCAAACAACAGTTCCGCGGATTGTCCGTCTCTGGATGCACGGGTATTCGGAAATATCTTTCGCACGCTTTCCAGATATTGCTCCGGATAAACCAGAGAGGGGCTATAATGGGTCAGCCACATCTCCCTGACCCCGGCATTCTTTGCAAGCATTCCAGCCTCCGTAAATGTCATATGCTTGTATTCTTTCGCCTTGGCTTCTTTCTCCGGTTCGCCATACATTCCTTCACAAATAAATAAATCCGCTCCTTTGGCGTGCTCTGAAATTGACGGCACAGGCCTGGTATCCGTACAGTAAGTCAATTTAAGTCCTTTTCTTTCCCCACCCAATACCATATCCGGTGTATATATCATTCCGTCCGCTTCGATTCTCTCCCCTTTTTGCAGCTTGTTCCAGTATTTTACCGGTATTCCCTGCATGCGGGCACGATCCACATCAAATTTACCAACCCTCGGAATATCAATGCTATAGCCATAGCAGACCACATTGTGATTGACCCGAAATGCCGTGATATGGTAGCCTGCAATCTCAAAACTTTGTTCCGCCTCGGTAATCTCAATACATTGAATCTGAAATGGCAATTCAGGCGCAATCACTCTGAGCGAAGATACTACCCTGTTCAGGCCTTTGGGTCCAATCAATGTCAGAGGTTCCTTTCGCTCTGCATTTCCCATCGTCAGAAGCAGCCCCGGAAGTCCGCTGATATGATCCGCATGGTAGTGTGTAAAACACACCACATCTATCGGTTTAAAGCTCCATCCTTTTTCTTTTATCGCAATCTGCGTTCCTTCCCCACAATCAATCAGCAAATTGCTTCCATTATATCTGGTCATCAAAGAGGTCAGCCACCGGTTCGGTAAAGGCATCATCCCTCCTGTTCCTAACAAACATACATCTAACATCTAATTTCCTCTAACTACGATTTATTTTGCATTAAAATCAATGTACTTCTCTTTTACAATAATCAAATTCCGATAACTAGTCAAGACTTTCCTCTTCTATTGAAAATCTTTTGGCCAGTGTTTTTCTGTATCCCCACTCATCTTATGGCTTACATTTGCCTGTTTTCTCGCACGCAGCGTACTGATAATTGTAGGTATGGCACCCACCAAAGTAAACACATACACCATTGCCAGATTTCCATAATAAACTCCGGATTCAAGATAACCTTCCTTAAGTAAATCCGGAATCAGGCGGAAAGCCGTTAGTATATCTAAATCTTCAAAATACTGTGCAGCACTAATTGACCAGTCCACCCGATTACCAACATAAACCATTATAAGCATAATGATTATGCTTATAACAATCCCCTTTTTACTTAGACGTCCAGCCAAAATTTCATATCCTTTCAGTGTGCATACCCCAAGAATCAGGCCGGATAGTGCCGCTACATAACCTAGTTGTCCCAGAAGGACAATAGCCGCCGCTCCCAGTATAGAACCAAGCAGAGCCCCCACAATCCCGCCAATCAGGTTTTCCTTCTTTTGATTTTGCTGTGTTTCTTTTTCTGCCACTTCTTCGCATCGTTTTGAAAAGCAATCCCCGCACAACATTTCAGCAGTGCCGGATATGTTATAGACTTCCGCAGCACCTGAAGCACCACAGCTTTGACAGCAGTTCTTCAGAGCATTTTCATGCAGATAGCTTGTCACTGCCAAAAGAGCTTCCTGCAGGTTTTCCCCTGTCTTTTTTTTCGTCATACCCGCACGCAGAGAATAATTCGCTCTATAGCCTTGCACCGCACAAGCCCTGACCGTCCTGGATGTTGATACAGCTCCCTTCAAAACCTTTGCATCCGGCATACCCTCTTCATAGCTTACTGCCACACTTAAAGTAAATTGATAGGATTCGTTCACCGGTGTCAGGCAGACAGAATATCCATTATGTACTCCGAAAATAATCGCCGTCTGGGTATCCAACGTCAGTCCCAACTGCTCGGAGAACTCCAAAAGTGCCTTTTTATAACTTTTCTTCATATATTCCCGCTCCTCATTTGCGATTTTTATAAAAGCATAATAGCACATAATTGTGTATATCTCAACATTCATGAAAATACGCAGTTTAAAAAAAGGATATCCGTTAATTTGGATATCCTCCTTGCAAACCCCTATATTCACAAGTTTCTCTAAATCGAAGCGACGGGATTCGAACCCACGACCTCTGCGTCCCGAACGCAGCGCTCTACCAAACTGAGCCACGCTTCGTACTTTTGAATTGTTTTCATTATTTGCCATATCAGCAATATGTATTATATAAAAAATCACCGAAAAAGTCAACATCTTTTTTCAGATCAGATAATATCAGTTCAGCCATACCTTCAAATGGCTGAACTGATATGGATGTTAATTCAGTCTATACACATCTGCATACTGCAGCCCAAAGCTCAATGCCTGAGAATGCGTCGCAGTAAAAACATCTACATGACCGTACTGGGTCCCTCTGTCTTCCACTGTATAAACTTGTCCGTTAATTAACAGCTGTGTTCCGAATGGAAGGCCAGCCATTGCAATCGTTCTTCCCGCTGTGGGTGTGGTTCCGCTTGCTGTCAGCCCGCCTGCCCACTTGCCGGTACAGATTTCACAGTTACAGTAGGCAGTCAGCTTAAACCTTCCAAGATAGGTCCCTGATGCCTGTGTGTTTGTATTGCTGCTATTTCCACTTGGGGTTGCAGCATTATTGGTATTATTGTTTTTCTGACTAGATGGTTTTGTATTGCTGGTACCGGAGGAAGAACCGCTGTTGTTCCTGCCTGCTGTGGAACTGTTTGACACACTCTGCTGTCTGGCCGCATTCTGGGCTGCTTCTTTTTTTTCAGCTTCACGCTGCTGGCGTTCTACTTCTTCGCTCTTAGCCTGTACCATAAGTTGTGTGATGTTTTCTTCCTGGGCACTTATCTGAGCAAGAAGATTGTTTGCTTCTGACTGTGCACTGCCAAGATTTTCCGTGTATTCACGCATCTGAATATAAGTCGCCTGATATATTTCCTGCACTTGTTCCTGTTTCTCTGTGCTCTCAGCCTGGAGACTGGCAATCTTCTGCTGCTCCGCCACAACTTTATCTTCTTTTTCCTGGACTTGTTCTTTTGCTGCCTTATAGTCATCTAACATGTTTCTATCATATTTATTAATCTCTGCCATGTTTTGAGCACAGGAGAGAAAATCGCCAAAATTCTCTGATGAAAACAGCATATCTATGTAACCCGAACCGGAATTTTCATACATGTATTGAATCCGCAGCTTCATATCCTCATATTGTTTGGATTCCTGTTCCCTGGCTTCTTCAAGTTCCTGCTGTACTTGCTCCAGCTCCTGCTGTTTGACTTCCGAATCCGACCGGAGCCGTTCAAGGCTTTCCTGTAATTCCGTAAGCTGCTGACTTAAATCCGATAAGTATGACTCCGACTGGTTTTTTTTCGATTCAAGAACAGCGATCTTTGATTTTGTATCCTCCAGCGTTGACTCAGTTGATTTTTTCTGTGTCTGCGCATCAGAGATTTTCTCCTGGGTTGTCGCTGCATAGCCTGGTACAACTGACATTGTCAGAAGCAGCGCCACAACTATCGCGCAAAATCGTTTTTTATCTCTCATCTTTACACCTCGTAGTTTCCCCTTTTGGCGTCTCCGCTATTCCCCGTGCCATTGATTATATCATATAGATGTAAAAAACGAAAGCTTTTTTTAATCACTCTTAATATTCCTGTAATATTTTGTCGTATTTTCGTATCATTATACGACGAATTAGCACAATATCTTCCTTAATTTGTTCTCCATGAACACAAGAACTTGTTTTTTATGACACCATTCAGCAGTTTCCCCCAACCCAAAGAAAATTTATCGACACAGATCAGTTTCCATCCATTTTTTAATTTTTCCGCTTCCTGTTCCGCCTGAATTGTCTCTCCGCGCAGATATCTTTCGATGCGTGCATCACCTCTGGGCAGGCAGATGCTCTGAGAGCATTTGTCTGCTGACAGCGCCATGGCCCAACTTTGGGACGGCTCAAAGCGGTTCTTTTTAAAGGTACCAAGAAAAAGTCCATTACGAATAAAATGAAGCCCCCTCACTTGCTCGGGCAATTCCGGAATCAGGTAAGCTTTTCCGTTACGAGCTTCAATATGGTCTGTCGCAATGCTGATCCCCAGCTCCTTCATGAATTCTTCCAGCAGAAGCTTTTCACTTTTATCCAGTCTCAAGGGGGACAAAAAGGGCTGAATCACTGTATTCCGGACTTCCTTTTTTCGTAACAGTGCGAGAAAATGCCCTTCCCCTTCCATGCGGTGGGGCCAGATATGCATACATTTTTTCAGTTCCGGTCTGCCGTCGCCCCATTTTGGTATCCCCGGCCCGAATTTCTCATATGGCTGTATCTCCACCAACTCCATCTCCGGAAAATGGTTCAAAAGCCACGATATGGAGCCTTCGTTCTCCTGTGATGCGAATGTGCATGTGGAATATAGCATCATCCCTCCGCTTCCCAGCATCTTAACGGCGTTGGCTATGATATCCTTCTGTATATTGGCAAAGTATTCAGGGCGGTCAGTCCTCCAGGTTTTTGCAACTTCGGGTGCTTTTCGGAACATTCCTTCTCCCGAACATGGGGCATCTACCAGAACCTTGTCAAACCATCCTTCAAAAGCCCGGGACAAGTTGCCCGGTTTTTCATTTGTCACAAAGATGTTTCCCGCCCCAAAAAGCTCCAGATTGTGAAGGAGCGCTTTGGCTCTGGAATTGCTTATATCATTTGCCACCAAAGTACCTGTATTTTTAAGACGGGCCGCCAGTTCGGTTGCTTTTCCTCCGGGAGCTGCGCAAAGATCGAGCACTCTGTCTCCGTCCGCTATGGGAAGGCGGCCGGCTGGTGTCATGGCCGAAGGTTCTTGAAGATAATACAGACCGGCCGCATAATAGGAATCCTGTGCCGGGTGAATATCTTCAGAATAATAGAAACCATTCTCCACCCAGGGGATTGGCTTGACAGGAAAAGGAGTAATGGTCTGAAACCTCTCAGGCGTAATTTTCAAGGTATTGACACGCAGCCCATACTGACGTGGCTCATCATAACTCATGATAAATTCTTTATAATCTTTCCCAAGCATCTGCTGCATTCGAGTCAGAAATTCTTCCGGTAAAGCAATCATTACATATCCATCCTTTGCTTTCTCATGTTTTGCTTCCGCTATACTAGAATCATTATAAAGAACACTGTCTGAATTTTCAAGGCAAATGTAAAAGGACTGCTGCCTTCATTTTCATGTACAGTAGTCCCTTTATATACTCCATTGTGCTGTTCGAAAGGCGGTGTGTCCGCCGCAAGCGGCTTTTCAACTTTATATTGCTATAGAGCCTCGTCTGCCACACTTTCACTCATCACCTGCTCATACCTGTCCAAAATTATGGTCTGAATATGGTCTCTGGTTTCGGAATTGATGGGGTGGGCGATATCCCGATACTCTCCATCTGTTGCCTTACGACTCGGCATGGCGATAAAAAGACCCTTATCCCCTTCAATCACTTTGATGTCATGTACTACAAACTCGTCATCGATTGTTATGGAAACAACCGCCTTCATCTTACCATCCTTTGTAACCTTACGTACCCTTACGTCTGTAATGTTCATATCGATTTTTGCCCCCTTAGCAGTTTTTTCAGATCGCAGTTTTCAGATTGCATATCTTTCGTTCTTCTCCACTACAATTTTGATACCATCTTCTCCACAATAGTATGAATTCGCCCTGATTGTACCACGGCTCTCCACAATACAGTTTTCAATATGCGTGTTATCTCCCAGGTAAACATTATTTAACACAATAGAGTTCTTAATCACACAATTATTGCCCACATACACATCCTTAAAAATCACTGAATTTTCAATATGTCCATTGATAATACAGCCGCTGGCAATCAGGCTGTTCTTTACACAGCTGCCGGGATTATACTTAGCGGGCGGCAAATCATCGATTTTGGAATAAATACCCGGATATTCTCCAAAGAAATATTCCCGTACTTCCGGCTTTAAGAAGTCCATATTCGTGTTATAATACGACTCTACCGTAGAAATATTGCTCCAATACGTATTAATTTTATAACCATAGATTCTTTTCAGATTCTTATATCGTATCAGAATATCCTTTACAAAGTCGTGACGGTCTTCCTGTGCGCAACGTTCTATCAGCTCTATCAGCTGCCTTCTGCGAATGACATATATACCTGTTGATATAAGATTTGACTGCGAAACCATGGGCTTCTCATCAAATTCTTCAATCCGGCAATCCTCATTCATCTTTAGAACACCAAACCGGCTGGTATCCGCCTCCCTGCATTCCGTGCAGACTACAGTGACATCTGCCCGCTTTGAAATATGATATTCCAGAACTTTATTATAATCCAGCTTGTATATTCCATCTCCGGAAGCAATCACGACATATGGTTCATGACTTTGCTTGAGCCAAGACAGATTCTGGTAAATTGCATCCGCCGTGCCGCGGTACCACCAGCTGTTTCCAACTGTGACCGTGGGCGTGAATACATACATTCCTCCTTGCTTGCGTCCAAAATCCCACCATTTTGAAGAGCTCAGGTGTTCATTCAGGGATCTTGCATTATATTGTGTCAAAACCGCCACTTTCTGAATATGAGAGTTTGCCATATTGCTCAGAGCAAAGTCTATACTCCTGTAACTGCCTGCAATAGGCATGGCTGCAATTGCCCTCTTATTAGATAACTCTTTCATCTTATTGTTATTGCCGCCTGCTAAAATAATACCAAGTGCTCTCATATTATTCACCGCCCTTCTCTCGAATCACACCGCCGGATACCAGTTCCCCATCCGGATAATCCTCCGGAGTGGTCTCTCCAACGATGGCGGTATTTTTTCCAATCCGTACACTAGGAGGAATAACAGAGTTCTCACCAACAGTAGCAAGTCCAAAGGAGTATACATGGGGCTTAAGCACATTCGGTTGTTCCTCACCAACCCCCATCTGTACATTAGCGCCAACTTTAACGTTCTCCGCTATAATCGACTTGTCCACCTGTGTTCCCTCGCCGATTCTGCTATGCCGCATGATAATGGAATCCCGAACCACAGCCCCCTTAGCAATATAGACATCCGCCCCTATCACCGAATTATGTACTTCTCCATAAATCTCAGTCCCTTCGCCGATAATACTTCGCTCAATAACAGCTTCGCCGGATACGTACTGAGGACGTATCACATCCCCCTTCGTATAGATCTTCCAGAATTCCTCATACAGATTAAACTCGGGAATAATGTCAATCAGTTCCATATTAGCTTCCCAATAAGAGGCAAGGGTCCCCACATCCTTCCAGTAACCATTGAACTCATAGGCAAACAGGTTTTTCCCGTTATCCCTGCAGTATGGAAGAACATGTTTGCCGAAGTCGCAGCTTGTCTGCTCCTTCAGTGCATGCAGTGCTTCTTTTAATACCGGCCAGCTAAAGATATAAATTCCCATAGAAGCCAGATTGCTTCTGGGATGCTCCGGTTTTTCCTCGAACTCCGTAATACGGCCACTGCCATCCGTGATCATGACTCCAAAACGGCTGGCTTCTTCAATCGGAACCGGCATACAGGCGATTGTAACATCTGCCTTGTTGGCTTTGTGAAAATCCAACATCACTTCATAGTCCATTTTGTAGATGTGGTCACCTGATAAGATTAGAACATAGTCCGGATTATAATTTTCCATAAAATCCATGTTCTGGTAGATTGCATTTGCCGTTCCAGTGTACCACTCACTGTTTGTACTTCTCTCGTATGGGGGCAGTACCGTAACACCGCCAACGTTTTTATCCAAATCCCAGGGAATGCCGATTCCTATATGCGTATTGAGCCGCAAGGGTTGGTATTGGGTAAGAACACCGACTGTATCAATGCCTGAATTAATACAGTTACTGAGCGGAAAGTCTATAATACGATATTTTCCGCCAAATGCAACCGCAGGTTTTGCAACATTCTGTGTAAGTACACCTAAACGACTGCCCTGACCACCTGCAAGCAGCATTGCTATCATCTCTTTTTTAATCATGCAATCACCTCTTGTCGTATATAATATATTATATTATAACATATTTTGAATTAATTGTGAACATTTTTTATATTTTTTCAAATCTTTTTTCCTACATTTTATAACTTTTTACCTAATTTTCATTTCAGCATTTTCTTTTATTTTTCTTTTTTTTACAATTAACAACAATTTCATTCAGGCAAAGCCTCCTTCGGGATTTCAGATGCGGTTCCGGCAGCGTTCTGTCTTATATATTTACTTTTCATGGTTAAAAGCGTATAATGATAAAAAAATTATTAATTAAAGAGGATTTTCAATATGTATACAGTTGATTTTAATACACCCATCCATGTGCATTTTATAGGTATTGGCGGAATCAGTATGAGTGGTCTCGCTGAGATTTTATTTAAAGAAGGGTTTTCGATATCAGGATCTGATATAAAGCAAAGTGAGCTTACGAAAGCGATGGAAAAACTGGGCATCAAAGTACATTATTCCCAGGTGCCCTCCAACATAACAGATGATATAGATCTGGTGGTTTATACAGCTGCAGTTCATCCTGATAATCCGGAATATGCCTGTGTAGTGGAAAAGGGAATTCCAATGCTGACCCGGGCCCAGTTGTTGGGGCAGATTATGAAGAACTACGAAACCCCTATTGCAATTTCAGGAACTCACGGCAAAACTACTACCACTTCTCTCGCCTCCCATGTTCTTATGGCCGGAGACTGTGATCCGACCATAACTGTCGGAGGAATTCTCCCTTCCATTCATGGTAATATCAGAGTAGGTAAATCTGAGATATTTATTACTGAGGCTTGTGAGTATACAAATAGTTTTTTAAGTTTCTTTCCCAAAATCAGTCTGATATTGAATGTCGATGCAGATCATCTTGACTTTTTTAAAGATATTGATGATATTCGTCATTCTTTTCATAAATTTGCTGCTCTCCTGCCTTCTGACGGCACATTGATTATCAACGCGGATACACCAAAATACGAATCCATAACTGAAGGTCTTAATTGTGAAGTCATTACTTATGGATTGGAAAATTCCGCTGATTACACAGCCGCTGATATTATCTTTGATCAAATGGGCTGCCCTTCTTTTACCTGTATCTTTCATGGGAAACCCATTGGGGAATTTGTTCTGCGCATACCGGGCATGCATAATGTCTCCAACGCCCTGGCTACGATTGCTCTGGCACACCGGCTGAGCCTGGATACAGCTACAATACAGGAGGGATTCTCAACCTTTACAGGAACCGACCGGCGCTTTCAATATAAAGGGACAATCGGAGGAGTGACTGTCATAGATGATTACGCTCACCATCCGACAGAAATCACCGCCACCTTAAAAGCCGCAAAGAAATACCCTCATCAGACAACCTGGTGTGTATTTCAGCCTCATACCTATACCAGAACAAAAGCACTTCTTGGAGATTTTGCAAAGGCGCTGACTCTGGCAGATAAAGTGTTGCTGGCAGATATATATGCTGCCCGGGAAAAAAATACAATTGGAATCTCCTCTAAAGACCTTCAGCAGGAAATTCTAAAGTTGGGCACTGAATGCCAATATTTTCCTACCTTTGATGAGATAGAAAATTATTTATTGGAAAATTGTGAGCCCGGCGATTTGTTGATAACTATGGGAGCCGGAGATGTTGTAAAAATCGGAGAAAATCTTTTAGGAGTATAAGTTATGCACATTATCCACATGATTATACACATTTTTCTTTGTGTAATCACGTGGATTTTTTAACAGTTCTCTGTTTACATAATGTAATCGACAAAATTCTCGCTTTTTTCCTTAAATCCAACATTTTCTCTCTTTTCATCCTCCAAATAATGACAGCGGGATTTTTTTATCCACATTATAAACATTATCCACAAAGTATTATCTGTTCGACTGGAGCTCACAATTTGATACACTTTAGCTATTCTCAGAAGAGGAATACTGTGCTATACTGGATGTACTTGAAAGAAGGGTGTTTTAGATGAGCAGTATATTGACCATTAAGGATATGCGTTCGGCCTCAGTGACTCTTGTTCCGGACATATTTATAAATGAATACATGCCCGAAGCCAACGGTGAATTTGTAAAGATTTATCTGTACCTGCTTTACGTGATGCACGGACGCACTGCGGCTATCAGCCTGTCTTCTATTGCAGACGCCTTTTCCTGTACGGAGAAGGATGTGCTAAGGGCCTTGAAATACTGGCAGAAAGCAGGTATCCTGAAACTTGAATTCGATTCTGAAAGGAAACTTTCAGGGCTTTCACTGCTGCCTTTGGAAAGTGCTTCAGCAGCTCCTGCCTCTATGGAAACCGCTGTTACTGTATCCGGGCAGGAATCACCGGCACAGCAGGAGGAACCCGGCAGCCCACAGCCGCCCAAATATCTGTCCCCAGGAGCTATCAGGCAGCTTCAGAAGGAGAACCCGGATATTGGACAGCTTCTTTTTCTTGCGGAGCAGTACCTGAAAAAAACCTTGAGTGCCACAGATATGCAGAGAATTCTCTATTTCTATGATGAACTGCATTTTCCCCTGGATCTGGTGGAGTATTTAATAGAGTACTGTGTTTCCCAAAATCACAGGAGCTTAAGTTACATAGAAAAGGTAGGACTTGCCTGGCACCAGGAGAACGTACATACAGTGGACGCCGCTAAACAGCGGACCAATACCTGGAGCAGGGATTATTATGCTATTTTAAAAGCTTTCGGAATCCGGGGACGGGATCCGATTGCTACCGAAGTGGAATTTATGAACCGGTGGATGAAGGAATATGGGTTTTCACTTGACATTATAAAAGAAGCATGTTCCAGAACAATTTCCCAGACTGCCAAGCCAAGCTTTAAATATGCAGAGGGCATTCTGTCCAACTGGCGGCAGAATAATGTTAAATCACCGAGTGATATCGACGGACTGGATCAACAGCATCAGAAACGGGTGAAAGCGTCCGAGAAGGGTGCAGAGACTAAGTCTAAGGCAGCAAATAAATTCAATAATTTTCACCAGCGTGAATATGATTATGAAAAATTGGAAAAACAACTATTAAACCAGTAAGGAGATGTAATGGCACTTTCGAATGCACAGTATGATGCAATTATGCGTGTCTACAGTGAAAAACAGCACAAGCACAGACACCTTCGGGATGAGCATATAAAAGAGGCCTATGCCCGCATTCCGCAGCTTGCCCGGATTGACGCAAAGATTACTGAAATCAGTCTCGCCAAAATACGTGCAAAGTTCAGTGGTTCTCACGATAATACGAATCTTTTGGCAGCAATCAGGCAATTATCCTCCCAGAGGGCAGAACTTCTTCTTGCTTTTGGATATCCTGAAGATTATCTGGATTTAAAGTATGACTGTCCCCTGTGCAAGGATACAGGGTATATAGATAATCAGAAGTGTACATGCTTTAAGAAAGCCGAGACTGAACTTTTATATGATCAGTCAAATATTCGTGATGTTTTGGAGAGTGAAAACTTTGACTGCTGTGATTTGAATTATTATTCGAAAGATCTGATTAATAAAGTCACAGGTATCAGTTCTTATGATACTGCGGCATTGGCATTGAAACGCTGCCATCACTTTGTGGATACTTTTCACAGCAGCTTTGAGAATCTTTTTTTCTACGGAGATACCGGAGTGGGAAAAACCTTTTTTTCTCACTGCATTGCAAAAGATCTCATTGACCGCTCTTTCTGTGTTGTATATTTTACAGCATTTGATTTATTTGAGTTATTCGCCAGAAACACTTTTTCCACAACCGAAGAAGCAAAGGAAAACCAAAGTAATATCTTTGACTGTGATCTGTTAATTATTGATGATCTTGGAACAGAACTCACAAACTCCTTTGTATCTTCGCAATTGTTCTTGTGCATCAATGAACGGATGCTTCGGAAAAAATCCACAATCATTTCCACAAATCTTTCTTTGGACAGGTTTGCTGAAATTTACTCTGAAAGGACATTTTCCCGCATCTCAAGTAACTATACTATAATCAAACTATTTGGAAACGATATACGTATCCAGAAAAAACTTTTGGGAGGAAGAACGCAATGAGTGAGGAATCTGAAAACTATTATGATGGTTTACCAGTGGGAAGACTGGGGATCATACCGCTGGAAAGCTGTACCGCACTCGGTAAAAAAGTGAATGATTATCTGGTATCCTGGCGAAGGGAGCGAGGGCATAAATCCACTGCTATTCTACACGAATATCAAAGAGACAGCTTTATTATTCCATCTAAAGTTCCAAGGTTCGGCACTGGTGAGGCCAAAGGTATTCTGGGTGAATCAGTGCGCGGTGATGATATTTATATTTTGGTTGATATCTGTAATTACAACATGACCTATAAACTTTTCGGACAGGAAAGTCATATGTCGCCGGATGATCATTTTCAAGATCTGAAACGCATAATAGCCGCCGTTGGAGGAAAAGCAAGGCGTATCAATGTCATCATGCCATTTCTCTATGAAAGCCGCCAGCACAAACGTTCCGGAAGAGAATCTCTGGACTGTGCCATCGCACTTCAGGAGCTTGTGGACATGGGGGTGGATAATATTATAACGTTTGATGCCCATGATCCCAGGGTTCAAAATGCAATCCCTCTTCATGGCTTTGAGACCGTACAACCCGCTTATCAGTTTATTAAAAACATTCTGCGCCATGGCAGTGACCTGCAGATTGACAGCGACCACTTGATGGTAATCAGCCCTGACGAAGGTGGTATGAAACGTGCAATCTATATGGCCAATAATCTTGGCGTGGATATGGGTATGTTTTATAAGCGCAGAGATTATTCCACGATTGTGGACGGACGCAACCCTATTGTTGCTCATGAATTTCTGGGTGCCGATGTGTCGGGAAAAGATATGATCATCATCGATGATATGATTTCCTCCGGTGACAGTATGATAGAAGTTGCCACGCTTCTGAAAAAGCGTGGAGCAAGAAATCTCTATCTGTGTTCGACCTTTGGCCTTTTTACTAATGGTCTGGAAAAGTTTGACTGTGCTTATGAGCAGGGACTGTTCACAAAGGTTCTGACTACTAATCTTGTATACCAGACCCCCGAACTGTTGAGTAAGCCCTGGTATGTGACTTGTGATTTAAGTAAATACATCGCGCTGCTCATCGATACCTTGAATCATGATTCTTCTATCAGCGCCCTCCTGGACCCTGTGGAACGTATCCAGAAAGTCTTGAATAAATTTAAAAATCATGAAAAGATCTGATGATATGCGAAAAAGCTGCCATTGGCAGCTTTCCTTGTATCATATATAATTCTCTTTTAATAACTCAATTTCACGTGCATACCCTGCAAGTTCATTCGGTGTTTCCAGATAAAAGGGCAGTTCTCTCAATTTGGGGTGATTGATGATTCTGACAAAAGCCTCCAGCCCAAGGGCTCCCTCTCCAATCCTTTCATGACGGTCCTTGTGGCTTTCAAAAGGGTTTTTACTATCGTTTATATGGATTGCCTTTAGTCTGTCCAGACCGATAATCCTGTCAAATTCTGCAATCACACCATCCAGATTCTGAACAATATCATATCCCGCATCATATACATGGCAGGTGTCCAGACAAACCCCTACATGACTGCTAAGTTCCACTCGTTCTATTATCTCATGCAGTTCTTCAAAGCATCTGCCTACTTCTGTTCCTTTACCCGCCATAGTTTCCAGCAGCACTGTGGTTGTCTGCTCCGGCCGCAGTATATGATTCAGTACTTCCGCAATCTGGCGCACTCCTTCTTCACTTCCCTGTCCGACATGGCTTCCCGGATGAAAATTATAATAATTACCCGGGAGATACTCCATGCGCCTCAGATCGTCTTCCATCGTCTCAAACGCAAATTCCCGTGTTCTTTCTGTTCCTGAGCAAGGATTCAAGGTATACGGAGCATGGGCTAGTATCACAGGTATTCCATGTTCTTCGGCAAACTGCCGGAATGCATGGATGTCCTCCATATCAAGCGGCTTTGCCTTGCTCCCCCGCGGATTTCTTGTAAAAAATTGGAATGTATTGGCTCCTATGCTTACCGCTTCCTGCCCCATATGCAGAAAGCCTTTGGATGAAGACAGGTGGCATCCTATTTTAATCATACTTTCCTCCTAACTTTACCTTATGATAAGGAATTTCAAGCCTGTTAAGCAGGCGTTCTTCTCTGTCATGGCAGGTAAACAACAGCACTTGTCTCCTATTTCCATGCAGCCATCTAAGCGCACGCTCCAGGCGTTTTTCATCATACATGGCAAAAACCTCATCAAGTATAAGCGGCATCTCCTCCTCTTTGCATAAGATATCCATAACTGCCATCCGAAGTGCAAAATACACTTGTTCCACGGTTCCGCTGCTCACTTGATAGATAGGTATGCAAGTTTCCCTTGTATGCAGCAAAATCTCAAAATTCTCATCAATCGTGACCTGCGTGTATCTTCCTCCTGTCAGCTCATATATGATTTCAGAAATTTTTTTCTTCAGCTGACGGCTGATTTCCTGCTGCATCGTGAGGGCGATATCCGCTATGACCTGCATGGCGAGTTCAATCGCCTTTATCTCTTCTTCATATTCACTGGGTTCTGCCATGGTCTTTTGAAGATTCTCTTCCTCTGTTCTCATCTCTTCAAGTATCATCTTCTGTTCTGTGATATCCGACTGCAGATAATCCATATTCCATTGAAGTTTCAGGGATTCATCTTCAATTTCCCCCTCTGCATGAAATTCCCCTTTGTGAGGATGCATCCATATCCTGGCTACAGCCCAGGCAAGAGCTGCAATTACTGCCAGCAAACCTCCTCTGGCAGCCATGCCGGGAACTTTGAAAACTATAAAAATACTCAAAAAGATGAAAGAGACAATAACAGCAACTGCGATATATCTCTTTTTTCTATTAAATCTATTCTCGTGATTTGAATGCGCTCCTTCTTTTTCAGACCTTTCGGGGTCATATGCCTTCGTTTGATATTGTTCCCTGGTCTGCTCCAGATTATCAGTCTTATGTTTTAATTCCTCCTGTAAAAATTCGATCCGTGACTGCAGCTGTCTTTCCTGCTCCTCCAGACGGGATCTTAATACATCTCTTTTCTCCTCCTGCTCTTTTTTTCTGGTTTTCAACGACTTTATCGCCTCCTCCAGATTTGTTTCCTGATCTACATCTCCCTGGTAATTCGCCATATAATTTCGAAGCGCTCTGGTCAGTTCTTCATCCGTTTTGCTCTTCATCTGCCCCACAGAAACCGTGTTGTCGTAGATGGACCGGCTGACTCCTCCCAGCAGCATCCTCAAATCGCCATCCGCTACAGAAAGACGCTCTCCGTCATCTTCGCATAGCAATTCCTCCCGAAAATTTTCCCGGCTGAAATTCCGCTCCAGACGAAAGTGCCTTCCTCCACTTTCAAACCTGAGGGATCCGGCATAGAATCCGGGATTTTCACAGGGCTCGTACTGATGATACATGTCTGTTTTTGATGCCCTGCCCCGCTGTTTGCTTAAGCCGAAAAGCATGCTGCGAATAAATGCGTGTATCGTAGACTTCCCAGCTTCATTATCTCCGTATATGAGATTGATACCGTCTTCCAAGGCAATAAAATGGTTATAGAATTTACCGAAGTTCTTTATATTTAACTCTTTTAGTTTCATTAATCACCTCTTCATTTCCAGCAGTGCTTCCAATCCGTAATAAAGTGCCCTTTCTCCAATATCGTCTGACCCCCTGAGTCTTCTGATATATTCTCCAATCAGGCTGCCATCGTAAATCCGGGCAAGCTCATCTAAGTCATAACAGGGATGTGTAAGGTCTTTGGCTTTCACCACGCGTCCTTTTTTCATAAGCCTTAACAGATTAAATTCCATCCCCTGATCGCGCATCCCCTTCAGGTAAAGATGATAGATATCCCGAACTCCTTCTTTGCGGATCTTTTCACTTACAATATTCTCCAGCTCATACTGTGTACTTTCCTCACTCACGTTCACTTCCAGTACCTTATACTGGCAGACGGCTTCCGGAACAAATATTGCAGATACAGCATCTTCTTTCATAGTTACTTTCATATAGCCATGCGGACCCAAATCATTGCAATCGACAGGCTCCAAAGCGCCAGCATACGCCATCCGGTTCTCTGCAATAACCTCCGGCTTATGTATGTGTCCCAGAGCCACATAATCAAAGCCGGCTGCCAAAACCTTTCTTCTGTCTATGGGACTATGTCTGGCGTCTCCTCCATGCGCCACCAGGATATGATACCTGCAACTTCCTTCCGGTCTGACGTCATCATATAACGGCTCCAAAATCTCGCGTCCATAATAGCTGCATCCATATACTGCTAAGTCCAGCTTGGGAATCTCTATTCTCTGACAGGAGTTACCCCATAGGCCAACCACATTTTTATTCCAGGAGAACTTTTCAAAAAACCCGTCCTTTTTCAGATAATCATGATTACCAGCCATCAATACCACTGTTGTGTCGGGGATACTTTTAAACAGGTAATTGACCCCCTTCAGTTCCCTGAGCAATGGCGGGTGATGGAATAAATCCCCGGCTATAAGCAGAAGATCTGTCTTTTCTTCACGGCAGCGTGTGATAACTTTCTGAAAGGTATCCTGTATATCCGCCTTTCTCTCTTTACTCCACGCAGAACCGATATCAGGTTCCGCGCCCAGATGTATATCTGCAATGTGTATAATTTTCATAGCTTCCTCCCATCTATCAGGGGCAATCTTTAAGCCCGTATAATGAACTTCTTATACGAAGAACAGGCTTCGAAACTCAGGAGTATGCTCCTGAACTTTCAAAGCCTGTCCTTATAAGGAATTCCCTTTTAGCCACGCTCCGTAAATGCTAAATCAATTATAATTCACAGTTTCCTACTGTACGCGGGAATGGTATGACGTCACGAATATTGCTCATGCCTGTTAAATACATAACACAGCGTTCAAATCCCAGTCCGAAACCGGAGTGCCGGGTGGAACCATATTTACGCAGATCCAGATAGAAATCATATCCTTCCGGATCCAGACCGAGCTCCTCCATACGCTGCGCAAGCTTCATATAATCATCTTCTCTCTGGCTGCCCCCGATAATCTCTCCAATACCGGGCACCAGGCAATCCATAGCGGCAACGGTCTTGCCATCCCCGTTCTGCTTCATATAGAACGCCTTGATTTCTTCCGGATAATCTGTCACAAAGACAGGGCGCTTAAACACCTGCTCCGTGAGGTATCTTTCATGTTCAGTCTGCAGATCACAGCCCCACTGTACCTTGTATTCAAACTTATCGTTATTTTTCTCCAGAATTTCAATCGCCTCTGTATAAGTCACACGGCCAAATTCAGAGTTAGACACATGCTGCAATCGTTCAATAAGTCCCTTGTCCACAAATGAATGAAAGAACTTCATCTCCTCCGGTGCTTCCTCCATCACATAATTGATAATGTATTTAAGCATGGCTTCTGCCAATTCCATATTATCTTCCAGATCGGCAAATGCTACTTCCGGTTCAATCATCCAGAACTCTGCCGCATGGCGGGTCGTGTTGGAATTTTCCGCCCGGAACGTCGGGCCAAATGTATAGATTTTTCTAAACGCCTGGGCAAATGCCTCTCCGTCCAGCTGCCCGCTCACAGTCAGATTCGTCATTTTCCCAAAAAAATCCTGGGAGTAATCAATCAGACCCTCCTGGTTTTTCGGAACATTCGCAAGATCCAGTGTCGTTACCTGAAACATCTCTCCGGCTCCTTCTGCATCACTTCCCGTTATCAGAGGCGTATTCACATATATAAATCCTCTCTCCTGGAAGAATTTGTGTATGGCATATGCACACAGGGAACGCACGCGGAACACTGCCTGGTAAGTATTGGTTCTGGGGCGAAGATGCTGTATCGTCCTTAGGTATTCCAATGAATGGCGCTTTTTCTGCAGAGGGTAATCCGGTGCAGATGGCCCTTCTATAGTGATTTCTGCGGCCTGGATTTCAAAAGGCTGCTTTGCCTGTGGTGTGGCCACCAGCGTTCCTTTTACAATAATGGCTGCTCCCACATTCAACTTCGAAATCTGCTCAAAATTCCCCATCTTATCATGATAAACAATTTGTAACGTCTCAAAATAGGTTCCATCGTGAAGCACGATAAATCCAAAAGTTTTGGAGTCCCTGATGCTGCGCACCCATCCTCCTACTGTAACCTCCTTATCCAGGAAGCTTTCCCGATTTTTATATATACTGCGCACACTTGTGATATTCATGCTATTCTCTCCCTTAGTGGATTTTCAAGATTTGATTATACTCTGTTCCGGCACAATTCGCAAGGCATGCCGGACCTTATGACTGTAAAAAGTAAAACGGATCTTCATTTTTCAAAAAATGCATCAGCTGATAGGAGCACATGAGGGCTACATTTTCTTCTTTCAGAATTCTTTTTACCTCAGTGCGGTCTGCCAGAACAACTTCGATCTCTTCACTGTCCTCCTGATACTTTTCAGTAATCTTTCCGGATGCATAACCGTAGACAGTAGCACATGATTCATCCGTCAAACCAATCGTTGTGAAATACGGCTTTTCATAACCGGTTTCCACCGGTATCGTCTCCAGGTCAAGACCCGTTTCTTCATGCAGTTCCCGGACTGCAGCCTGGTGAAAGTTTTCTCCCTCATCTACCAGACCCGCAGGGAATTCATAAATATAGTCATCGATTGAATACCGGTATTGTCGTATCAGTACAACCCGATCCTTATCCTCGCCATATAAACTATAGATGATAACACCGTCTGGTGAATTTGCTTTTGTCCTGCATTTCAAATCCTCAAGACGTCTGGCACGGGAGGCCACATAATAATTATGGGGTGCTCCTTTTTTATTCTCTGCCTTCAGGTAATATAAATTCACATATTTGTTATCAGTCAGCTTTGTGATTTCCTTAATAAGTGCCATGTAATATTTCCTCGATTCCCGCATTATTATACCATTATAACAGAGCCCCGGAGTCAGTGCAACTCCGGGGCTTAATAGTTAATACAGGTTATTAGCAGTTCAGCCATCAGCTCGATTATGCACGTCTGAACTGTTACTATAGGTTCTGGCCCTTTAGCAGTCTGCTGATGTGCTTGTAAAGTAAAAGAGTAATAGCCGAAACCAGGACCCCTTTTACTATATTGAATGGCGCAACGGCCAGCAGGCAGAATTTAAACAGACTGTCTATCGATTTGTTGACAGCTGCTCCGGCCCCGATAATCACATCCATCGACATTCCAAAAGCTTTACCATATACGGGCAAAAGAACATACGCATTCAGGAATGTCGCTGCAATTGTCATAAAAATGGTTCCCATTAAAAGACTGACCCGTGCATATTTTTTTGTTTTATGTTTTTTATAGACAAATCCTGCAGGTACTACCAAAGCGCATCCCATCAAAAGATTCGCCAGCTCTCCCACGAACATAGTATTTGTTCCGTTCAATACCAGGTTAATCAAAATTTTAATTAATTCAATACAGGCACCTGCCAACGGCCCCATGGCAAAGCTTCCTATTAAAACAGGGACTTCACTGAAATCAAGCTCGTAAAAGGATGGTGCCAGAAATGGCATCGGAAATTCAAAGAGCATAAGAACTGCCGCCAGCCCGCCAAGCATTGCAATCTGAACCATCGTTCTGGTCTTTGTGGCCCCTCTTACCGGATTGTTGTGTAGATTTGTCATTGTGTTTGAACTCATAATCATATTCTCCTTTTCTGTGGGAGATTCTGAGCATTCCTTGCATACTTTGGTATACAGAAAAACCCCGGATTCGTAATCCGGGGCACTTGATATGCAAAATAATGTATACCGTTCTTCTTTCATCCAGACTATAACTGTTGGTATCGGAATTGCACCGATTCAGCCGCTGTCAACAGACAGCAGGTCGCGGACTGTACCGCCAGTGGGGAATCACACCCCGCCCCGAAGAATCTCCTGTTTAGTTGTTCCCATTATAACTCATTAAATGGTTATTTTCAAGGGTTTTTTGAATTACTTCGTAGCTGCCCAAAAATTTACAATTGCCTAAGTGTCTCCAAATCAATGACTGCTCCATTGGCCAGTCTTGATTTTTCTGCCGCAATGGCACAATAATGACTTTCCATAGAGTGCTCTATCGATGTCATATTTCCTTCCGGTTCCGTTCCTTTTGCAATCATATCGATAAATTCTTCCACCATACGGCTATCCCCACCTGCATGGCCTGAAAAATCCGTCGCCAACTTTGAAACATCAATCACTTCCGTTTTCTTTCCAAACGGAGTCACTTTAATTGTATTTTCCGATAAGTCCGCAACAATCTCGCCCTTTGTTCCCATAAATTTCTGGTAACGGGAACCTGTCGTATTAAACGCCGCCATCGTTAAAGAAATTGTGGAACCGTCTGTCATGTTCATATTTACGATTTGATGATCTACTACATTGTTATCACACATATAGACACATCTGCCATAAGGCCCGGTTTTAATTGCTTCTGTGACGCTCTCAACCGTAGGGTGGGATGCAACTACATCAACAGGCCAGCCTGTCTTTCCTTTTGCCACACCTGTATCCTCATTCGTAATATAAATTTTCTCCGCATCAAACGGGCATTGTTCTTTCACTTCACATCCGTTAAGGCAGCGTAAGGCTGCACCTTCCGGTGCATTTTCTTTTTTGAAATAGTAGGTATTTCCGAAAGAAGAAACAGAAGCACATGTCTTTTGGGATAACCATAAAAGCAAATCAAAGTCATGACAGCACTTTTGTAAGATCATAGGACTCGTGGTATCAGAGTTTCTCCAGTTGCCGCGAACAAAGCTATGTGCCTGATGCCAATACCCTACATTTTCTATAGCCATAATTGAGACAATATCACCGATGACAGCGCTGCCTATGACTTCTTTGAGTTTCGTGTAATAGGGTGTGTATCTCAGGACATGGCAGACCACAATTTTTTTCCTGCATTCATTAGCAACCCTAACACACTCCCTGCACTCGTCCAGATCAGGTGAAATTGGTTTTTCCAACAGAATATCATAGCCCTTTTTCAATGCCGGAAGCGCATGTTTCACATGCTGCTGGTCCTGTGTTGTGATAAACATGACATCCGCAAGTTTATCTTGTGCAAGAAGCTTTTCCGCACTGGAAAAACATCCGGATTCAGGCACACTATACTCTTTTGCAACTTCGCTTACCTTTACAGGATCAATATCAGCAATTGCCACAATTTCCATCTTATCCGGAAATAATTTTGCTGTCGGAGCATAAACATCTTTCCCTCTGCTTCCTAATCCTGCGATTGCCACTTTGATTCTCTTACTCATTACTTTTCCTCCTGTAAAATTATTTCTGTTGGTGCATCAACCCTCATCCCGCCTTTGAAGCGGTCTGTATTTCCATGGTGAATATACATGAGTTCCGTTTTCCAGAATCTCATAAGTATCAAAAGTATGCGGTTTCTCTTCATTCAATAGAAACAGGCGGCTTCCTATTAAGAAATCTTCAGCGCCATAATTTCCATAACCGCTTTTTCTTCCATATCCAAGAGTGATCCCGTAATAATGCCCCCAGAAAGAATTCAGATGATCGTGTCCGAAGAATAATCCTTTTGTATGTCCATCCTGTAACATGGAGAGAAATTGTCCTGCATTTACCAGAGGACAACCAAATCCATCTCTTTTAACACCAAAACACTCCTCATAACGCCACAATTCTTCGATTTCCGGAACTGGTATATGCTGAAAAGCCAGAGCTTGGAAATTTTTATTCTCTTTCTCAAACTTGCTCAACTGGTTTTGATACCATGCAATCTGATTTGCTGTTACGCAGGCATAGCCTCCTACCTGCTTCAGCGGATTTCTGTTCCCTGCGTCTATCCCGGCTACGACCCATGCAAGTTTTCCATCCTGTGCATAAATCGGAAGCATGTGGTTTCCGTATCCATCAATTGCCTCCCTGTCATCATATCCGGCAAAACCCTTCATCTTTTCCAGCATAGAAAACAACGTCTGTTTATCGCTGTTAAATTCCACATCATGATTGCCAAAAACATAAGTCCATGGAATTGCAGATTCACAAAGCGGAGCCATGACCTTCTCAATATTCTTCAAATTATCCTCACCGTATACTGCGTCCCCTGTAACCATAATCAAATCAGGTTTTTCTGTCTCGATCCATTTACGAATCGATGCTACGCTCTGGCGGTCAGCTGCATCATCCTCCGTATAATGGATGTCTGTAAGCTGCATGATTTTAAATGTTCCGTCTTCTCTGAAATGGAATCCTTTTCGCATTTTTTTCCCACCCCTCTATATTTTTTTATCAGCCTTCGGAGACACCAAAAACATCATGGTATCACCCATCCGCATATTGAGATCCAGTTTTTTCACATTATGTCCATAATAACGTTTTTCATAGACTTCATAAGGACTGCAGGATTCTTTAAAGTAAATCGTATGAATTCCTTTGCAGGCTGCGTGTATGGCAACAAAGTTTTCATTCGCATAGATGATATCATCCTGTTTGTTGTAGAGATGGCAACCTGCGTATTCAGCAAGTGAAGCCAGAAGCTGCGCCCTTAAGATCTGAGGTGCACAGTAGACGCTGGTCCAGCCGTCCATTTCTTTTAGCGCATAGGCAGGCAGGCCCATCTCGCAGTAAGTGCCTAATACATCGGCATCCGGGTCATCGATGTAGAATCCCGGATTCATATAAGCGGGGAGAATCACATTTTCCAGCCATACATTGCTGTGTACATCTCTGTCAATATAACCGTACCTGAAATCCTCCTCCGCATAGCGTACCGCCGGGTGCGTAAGATTTGTAATCTTAAACCTGGGTGAGCAGGTATGATCCATTCGACCTGTTTTAAAACCAGTCAGATCTTCGATATTCTCATTACTCATGACCGGATCTTTATCCGGATTGATAAATCCCGGTGCATAGAGCCAGAGAACAACCGCATGGGTTTTTCTGGCTTTTTTTATCAGTTCATCCCTTTCCTCATCCGTCAGAGTAAAGACATTCATGCAAACATAGAGTTTATAGTCCGGCATATCTTCCCTGCCGCAATCATTATGGAAATAATAGTCCACCGGTGCACCGATCCTCGCCAACTCCGAAGTTCTGTAATAATCAAGCATCAGTGTGTTCGTATAGCAGGATACTGTGTGGCAGCTCTCCTGATCGTAAATAAATGCAATTTCATTTTTCTTGCGGCGATCAAGCGTATAGGCATAGGCGGCAATTTCTTCCTGCCTTTGAAATAATTCATATATAGCCTGATGTTTATATCTTCCGCCTTTTTCATGTTGATCAAACCACCATGCATAGATGTCTTCACATAAAATCCTTGCAAAGTCCCGCTTCAGCGTTATAATGCTGTCCCTTATATCATAAAGGCCCATGGCATCCCTGTAGAACGCATCCTCCAAATGTGTCCTGCTGTCTTCTTCTGCCACAAACATCTGTCCCCGTAATCGAAAAGAGTCCTGCATTTCCCTTTGTGCCACGCAGCCACCTGGCTCTCTGTTATTATAAACACCTGGTGCAGCCAGGAAATCCACATATCCACTATCCAATATGGAAAGGGTAGATGTCGTCGTGCTGCTGTTATAATAATCCGTACAGCCGTATGACCCATAAAATGCTCCCACTACCTTTCCTTCATACCGATCCTTTAGAAACTTTGCAAAGTAATTAATTGCATCCGCTGTCGCTTCATGAAAAGCATCATAGAAATCCGCAACATACCGGTAATCCTCCATATTCAAAAATACGCCGAGATTCGCCGGTTTTCCCCCGTCCATGTCAATGGATTTCCCAAGAATACGTTCTGCACTTTCGTAATATTTCATCGCATCCATGATTCCCTCTTCCACAAAAAGATAGTACTGATCCTCCACATTAGGAATATCGGGATTTTCAAATGATACTTCTTCCTTTTTCCAGGCTTTTTTTAGTTTTTCCACACTCCCGTATCTCTTTTTCAAAAAACCGCCGTAGAACTTAATGAAGGAGGGCGAAAAATCTCCATACTTCTTCT
This sequence comes from Novisyntrophococcus fermenticellae, assembly GCF_018866245.1. Classification (GTDB taxonomy): domain Bacteria; phylum Bacillota; class Clostridia; order Lachnospirales; family Lachnospiraceae; genus Novisyntrophococcus; species Novisyntrophococcus fermenticellae. The sequence continues at coordinate 456,328 of NZ_CP076458.1, read as the reverse complement.
TTTCCCTATCACAGATGGCATTGACCGGATACCATTCAGAAGTCCCTCCCGCTGCCAGAAAATATCCAATAATCCGATCCGCAAAAGGCAGCGTATCTGCTTCATCGCAAAAATCCCTTAAAGCCCTTTTTGCATCCTCTCTCCATTTTTCCGAAGCGAAAGAATACATACCGGGAACCTCATCTTTGTGTACTTCTGATTCCAGAACGGCTGGTTCATGCGTTCCATCTTGATAAGTGATTAACTCTTCAGGGTTCTCTTCCATCCATGATATCGGAGGATGCAAACCAATCCGTACAATCATATATGCATCCGGTATCCGAGACAGCAGGATTTCTGCATTTTTGACAAAGGCTTCCATTCCTCCCTCCTCATGACATCGGACCCCATCCTGATTCAGATAGTCCCTTCCGGGGCGCAGCCAGTTTGTATTTGTCATTAAAAAAAAGACTCTCAAATGGGACTCTCCCAGTTTCTGAATATAATCCGGCTGATCAAACCTGGCAGTCATAGCCATGGGCGGAAACGGTTTCCCATCAACGACAAGGGCAGGACTTCCATTTATACTTTCTATCTTTGCATGGCTCATAGTTTTACTCCTTCACGGAACCAACCGTAATACCCTTTACAAAATATTTCTGTAAGAACGGATAAACAATCAGTATCGGTATAATTGATATAAATAATTGTGCACTTCTTACTGTTTTCTCGCTCAGGCTTGAAAGCAGTGCCAGCTGCTCCGGCGTCATATTTGTCATTGTCTGATTGTTGTTGATAATCTGTGTCGCCAGATAGGTTGCCATCGGATAATTGTCCGGATTGTTCATGTAAAACATACCGTCAAACCAGGAATTCCAATGCCCAATCATGGAAAACAGCAACAAAGAGGCCAGTGATGGCTTCGACATCGGAAGAATTACATAAAATAAGGTCTTCCAATGGTTTGCACCGTCTAAAAATGCCGATTCCTCCACAGCCCTTGGGAGTCCTCTGATAAAGTTCATCATGATGATAACATTCCAGATGCTCATCGCACCCGGAAGGATCAAAACCCAGAAGTTATTAAGCAGATGCAGGTTTTTGATTACCATATATGTAGGAATCAGACCACCCCCGAGAAACATCGTGATTGCAAAATAAACCATATAAACATTTCTTTTCCTGAATTGCGCAGTGGTACGTGAAAGCGGATAGGCTGTCAATATAATCAAAAACATATTGAAAATTGTACCAACCAGTACACGCATTCCGGAGATTCCCACCGAATTAAAAAAATCTTTCTTCTTTATCAGATACGCATAAGCAGAAAGGGAAAATTCTACCGGAAGGAACGTCACCCTCCCTGCCATTGCAGCATTACTGCTGCTAAGGGAAATTGCCAGTACATGTAAAATCGGAAAGATACAAGACAGTGCAACAAGTGTAAGAACCACTGTATTAAAAACCTGATAGACATAATAAGAGACTGAATGCTTTACTTTCAATTGTCACACCTCCTTAAAACACACGATAGTCACTCTTTTTATAAAGAATCCAGTAACTGATTCCCACAAAGAAAAGAGAAATAATCGATTTAAACAACCCCATTGCCGCCGCAGCTGAGTACTGATGACTCACCATACCAAGCCGGTAGACCAGAGTATCCAAAATATCTACGGTTTTTTCTACGGTTGGATTATACATAATCAGAATTTGTTCAAATCCCGCATTCAGGATATTTCCGAGTCCCAATACCGTCAGCACCGCAACCATCGGTAAGATTCCCGGTAACGTAATGTGAAGTGCCTGCTTCCATCTGCCTGCGCCATCCACCTGCGCCGCTTCATAAAGCGTTGTATCTACACTTGTTATGGCTGCGAGCAGAAGAACGGTGTTATATCCCATTCCTTTCCAGACATCGGAGCCTATAATAATTGTACGGAAATATTTATTACTCACTAAAAAGGCCTTCGCCTCGGATCCGAGCGCATGCATCAAGGTCTGGTTAACAACCCCGTCATAGGCGAATATTTCTAATATCATACCGGCGAGAATCGCCCATGAAAAGAAATACGGAATGAATACAATGGTCTGCACGGTTCGCTTAAACCAGCTTTTTGCCACCTCATTTAACATCAGCGACAAAATCAGCGGTACCAGTATACTCAGCACAATCTTAAAAAAAGATATAATCATCGTATTTAAAAATGCTGTTTTAAAACTGGGCATGGTAAAAATATAACGGAACTGATTCAGTCCCACAAATGGAGACTCCCTAAAACCCATCAACGGTTTAAAATTCTGAAATGCCATAATCAGACCAAAGATAGGAACATAGGAAAAAATTGTTGTAAAGATCACCGCAGGTATCAACATGGTATGTAATTCCCTGGTGTTATACAATCCTTTCTTTTTGGGTCTTTTGATTCTTTTATTTTGTGCCATTACAGATACACCCCTTTCTTTTTAATGCCAGACTGTGTCGGATACATTTTAAAATCGATTCTAAATCAGCCATAAGAGCGCATGACTTCATACGTCCTTATGGCTGAATCGGTCATAATCTATTTGTTACTTTCGTACCATTCATTGACTTCTTTGCCTATCTCATCGCCACCTTGTGCCTTCCACTGTTTTACATACTTATCAAAGTCAGACACCGGTGACTCTCCCATCACCATACTGATAAAAGTATTGTCCCGTAATTTATCAAGTTCTGCTTTTTTTGAGACCATTGCAGGCGTGCTGATATAGACTTCGTCGTAAATAATATCAGCCGTCTCTACCGTTTTTATCATGTTGGAAACCCCGCCATCCGGAGCAAGACGGCTGAAATAGGTCCCCCATGCCACACCGTCATCCGGATTCTTTTTATAATTCAGATATTGCGTCCATGCCCCCCAGAACTCATTATTATTTAATCCTTCATCTTCACTGATTTCACTTATGCCCTTTGCATCCAGATCCGAAATGAACTTAAAATTATCCCTTAAAGAACTCGGGAAATAAACACGGTATGGAAGCCAAGTGTATACGTAACTGTCCAATTCAGTCTTCTCTTCCTCAGACATGGTTTTTTGTACATCCGGATTACTGTTTTTAGTTTCATACTGTAAGGACCAGTACATCATCTTAAATATCGCTTCCGGATGTTTGAAATCACGCCCTGCAACGACAAAATTATTAACCGGATAACGATCAATCATGATTTTGGGCTGTTTTCCGTCCGGTGAAAGGTTCGGTCCGATTACCCAGTCCGCATCCGGATGTTCTACTTTGTTATTATTAAGCGGCCAGTTCGGCACCCACCAGGAACCGGGAATAATCGCATATTTACCTGCAACAATATCATTTACCACCGGTGAATCCGCTGCCCAGATATCATAAGCCGCAAAATCTTTCTGAAAATATCCTTTCTCATACCACGCATTGAGTTTTGTTAACGTAGTCTTTATCCCTTCATCGATCCCGGCATATTGCAGTTTTCCGTCTTTATCATACCATCCGTCATTCCAGGTTTCATATGCATGAAAGTAAGGCGAAAAGTCCCCAAGCTGTGCATCCATATAGTTTTTGCAGGCCGGAAGTACAGGGCCTCCTGTCTTTCCGTCTCCATCATAATCCGTCTCCATCAGCTTATCACAAAGTGCTTCGAACTCCTTAATAGTTTTTGGAAGCTGGTCTTTCGATGTGATTCCCACACTCTTAAGCTGTGTCATGTTATAAAGCATCTGTGATGTCATCTGCGCAGGATCCGTACCCATGGGAAGCCCATAAATCTTATCATCTTTTTTCGCTACATCAATAAACTTTCCATCGTAGTTGTATACTTTCTCCAGAGCTTCACAGCTATACTTTTTATATACCTCCGAAAGATCTGCAAGTCCGCCCTGGCTGCTCAGATCTTCAAAGTCATTCGGACTGATCATCATTACATCCGGAAGGTTGCCGGCCGCCAGTTCAGCACCGAATTTTTCCTGGAACTGATCCGCATTCACAATCCAATCATAAATCAGATTATCACTGAGAAAAACAAGCATGTTACAATCTTTCTCTTCATAACATTTCCTCCTTCATTTTTCCGATATTGTAACTATACACGAAACAAACGATATTCAGAAGGTAATATTGTGCATAAATATGGTCTGATTGTATTCAGTTCTGATTTCCTTGGGTTTCACGATACTTTTTGGGACTTTTTCCTGTTTTATCTTTAAACAGTTTTCTAAAATAATGTTCATCTACATAACCGACTTGTATAGCAATCCAGTGAACCGATTGCTCTGTCTCAGTCAAATATTTTTTTGCAGAATCAATCCTCATATCATTTAAATAGGTAATAAAGGTTTTTCCGGTAACCTTCTTGAAATTCCTTGAAAAAAAGCTTTTACTCATCCCCGTTATATGTAAAAGATCGTCAAGCGCAATCTCCCGATCCATGTGTTCTCTGATATAAATAATAGCCTTATGAATCAGTTCCATCGTACCGATTCCAGTCCCCGTATTTCCGATTCTCTTTTGTACCGCTATATGTATTTGATTAAACCATTCCCGCCATTGATACCAGCACCTGAAATAAGCCACTTCATCAAAATAGAGTCGGATATCCCTTCCGGAAAATTCAGACCAATACAGGTTGAAATGATAAAAAACCGCAGTTCTTTCCTCAGATGATAAATCTGCGCATTTTATACGTTCCATAACTTCTTCATATCTGCTGTTATCAAGCATAAACTCCATTTTCATACAGCTACTAAGTATTTCCTGTCTGGAATCTCCCCGTTTTATTTCTGGAAGCTCCGGGTAAATATACGTATACCTGTAGTTAGCGGGTTGACGCTCTCTAAAAAGCAATATCTTAATCTCTCTATCAAGTATATCTTTTAATTGATTATGAGAAATACCTTTTACCTGCTTTAATTCCACAAGGACAGACTGCTGCCTTCCGGACAGTTCTATAAGATGCATAAGAAGAATACGATTACAGTCACCTGAAAAGAATATATAGGAATCACCTAAAAGTTCAAAAGCTAATGCATATTCTCTTAAAAGGTTCACTGCATTCTCCCGCTGTGTACTTCCTTCCGTTATCCAGATATAAACTTCATTATCGGATATGACTCTATCATATAGCTGCGTACGCTCAAGATAGCGTTTTCTGACCCCACGCATAAATACATGAACATTTTCCTCTTCAATCTGTGCCTTGGTAATATAATCCAGTATACCAATACGTAAAGACTGCTGAATCAATTCAAATTCCTGATGCATGGTCAGTACAACAATCTGTGTATCCGGTTGTGTTTCCTTTACTTCTTTTAGAAAATCCATCCCGGATAAACCGGGCATCTCGAGGTCCGAAAACAGGATGTTCACTTCATTCTCTCTCAAAAATAGAATCGTCTCTTCCCCACTTCCGGAATTTCCCACAACCTCCATATCGTACTTTTCCCATTCTATCAATCCGATAATTCCTTGCCGGACCAACTTTTCATCATCAACAACATAAACCTTTATCATAGTCCTGCTATCCTCCTGCCGGTTATTCCTCTGATGGTTCTGTTATTTTCTCTGCGCGAAATGGAATCTGCATCTCAATGACATTTATACCATCTTCAGTCCTTTCCGCTTTCAGAATAAATTCATCCGAAAAATGGTTTTCCAGCATCCGTGCGACATATTGCAACCCAATCCCATTTGCGGAAATATCATTTTTCTGCACGAGAACTTCCTTAAATTTTTCTGTATTAATTGGTTTTCCTACATTTTTAACCAAAATATCTATCTTTCCATTCGTTAAAAGTTCAATATCAATCCGTATGTTTCCTTTTTCAGCTCCACTGTGAAGGATTGCATTTTCCACCAACGGCTGTATGACAAAACGCGGCATATCGGCTTGAAGAATTTCCGTATGTTTCCCTATATGAATTTGAAAATCTATATCATATTTTAGTTTCTGTAATGTAATATAAGATTCAATCGCATCCAGCTCATTTTTCAATGTTGTTTTTGTGTCCTTGGACATATTATACAGAAGCAGTTGATTGAGTGCTATAATAAAGTGTACCATCTCTTTGTCTTGTTTTCCTGCGGCATACCATTTCAGCGTATCCAACGTATTATAGAGAAAATGTGGATTAATCTTTCCCAGTATCTCCTTGATTTCCAATTCTGACCGCTCTTTCTCCTTCGTCTGCACCCTCTTCACCAAAAGAACAATATTGTTTTTCAACCGCTCCATCAAAGCGAAATTATCATCAAACTCCTGGATATTCATCTGCCCTACTTCTGTTTGCACATCCTCATCCAGCGCAATCCGACGAAGATTTTTTTCAAATAGAACAAATGGGTGATAAATACTTCTCCACTGAATGACAGATATAAAGATACATACGGTCACCGCAAGTATTGTTATCAGTCCAAAGTTAAAGGCCATACCATAAATCTGCCTGTAATAATTGTTGGTGGAAAGCAGCAGATGAAGTGTCCATCCGGCGTTCTCCTTCTTTTCATACGTTTTATAACGATGTGAATCTATTGCATATTTCTTCAGGTAATCGGAAGTCTTTGTATGTAAAGGAATTACCTGTTCATCTGAACTATACATTGTCTTTCCATCTTCAGATTCCACCAGAAAGATTGGATTCATGCCCATGACATCCCTGGGAAACAATTTTTGCAGGTATTTAAATCCTGATTCCAGATAAATGTATATCTCCCCGTACCTCTGATCTGTCTTGTACGGACGGAGCAAGGAGAGACAGGGATAGGAGGAAACTTTTGACTGGGATAAACATGGACCATAAAAAGTAACATCTTTCCATTTGCACAAATAGTATTTATTCTGCGGAAGTTCTCCGCTTGCCAAAGAAGAGGTGTTGATTTTCACAGGTTCTTTCTGTCCCTGTGGAATCAATAAGTAGGTGAGATTGCCAATCGATGAATTGGCCACCTCATAATTTGCAATCTGTTCTCTCAGGTAGATGAGCAGTTCACTTTTCCTAATTGTATTTTCTTCTTCAAAATAGAGCGGAAGATTCTTTCCCACCGTACCATCCGCTTCCAAAAGCCAGGATATGGCGTTCATGTTTGTCATCAGTGTCCCCATATTATCTGAAACCATATGCAGGCTGTTTGTCATCGCCCGATCTACTTCCTTATGATTAATCTTATAAAACTGCACTAAAATCAGGATTTCAACAAGAATCATCGGAAGTACAATCCCCAAAATCCAGACCTTAATAATCCTTCTTGAAAAGGATTTTGATTTCTTTTGTCTCTCTCTCATTCTCACCCTCCTCTGGTTAGGGGAATTATTCTGACACATTCAGCGATGGATTCAATATTTTGACATAAATCCTTCCTTCTGCTTTTGTTCTTAAGATAATTACGCAAAGATAAATGTGACGCGTTCCCTGCTGTATTGGTCAAACTGATCTGTATCGACTACAAGATCATAGCCATGTGGTGCATAAACCGTACAGCCCGGCAGTTGTACATCAATTGCCGATGAAATACCGATATTTGTAAAGTAACTGGCTTCCTGAAAGCAAAGCCAATGTGGGCAGATGGAGGACACTTTTTTAAATTCACGGATAGTAAAAATGATAAGCCGTGTGAACACCGGCTTATCATTTTTGCAGATCAACTGGTACTAATATTCTTCTAATACCTGATTCATCTTTTCCATCTCTTCTTCCACTTGATAAATCAATCCGCTGCACTCATACAATTTTGCAGTAAAATCAATATTGCATTCATTATGAAGTGATTTATATTTAATATCATGCTCCAGACTGGCCCATAAATCCATCGCCAGAGTGCGAATCTGTAGTTCTACCGGAACAAGTTGTTTTTTATTCATAAAATATACAGGGATCCTGATTATTAGATGTAAGCTCCTGTATCCATTTCTCTTGGGCTGCTTGATATAATCTTTTTCCTTCATGATGTAAATATCATCCTGAGCTAAAATTCTCTCATGAACGAGATATACATCTTTTATATACGGACACACAATCCGAACCCCTGCTATATCGTAGATATTGTTGCAGGCTGCCGTCAGCGTCAGTGGGAGCTCCTTTTTTCTCAATTTCCCCAGTATACTGTCTGCTGATTTTAGTCGCGTATCAATATGGTGGATGGGGCACCTCTGTTTACGGAAGTGAAATTCATCCCTGATAATTTCCATACGAGCTGTTGTTGCGTTCATAGCAGCATTATACATACTAAGTATGGGATGTATGGTTTGCGAAAAGTGTTCACTCATATCTGCAATTGTTTCCATATTATCATTCTGATCAACATTTAGAGAAATTACCTGATTTACCTCAACGATCTCTTCTCTTTCAATCATAACTTCATCTTCGTTAACATCCACAACTTCTTTAATTGTTTTTTTTGCTTGATTTTTCATATCTTTCCCTATATGTGCATTTGATCAAAGCTTCATGCTGAGTCCGATTCGTTTTTTCTGAAGATCCAGAGAGGTTACCTTTACTTCCACAATATCTCCAACACTTACAACCTCCAAGGGATGCTTGATGTACTTTTCGGTCATCTGGGAGATGTGTACCAGGCCGTCCTGATGAACACCGATATCCACAAATGCTCCGAAATCTATAACATTCCTCACCGTTCCTTTTAAGATCATGCCTTCCTTCAAATCCTTCATATCCAGCACATCGGTTCGAAGAATCGGTTTCGGCATCTCGTCTCTGGGATCACGTCCGGGTTTTTGAAGCTCCTTTACAATATCCCGAAGTGTAATTTCCCCTATGCCCAGTTCCTCTGCCATCTTCCTGTAATCTTTGATATGGTAGACAGCGCTGCCTTCCAAAATCTGTTCTGTCTTCATTCCCAGCCGGTCCAGAAGCTTATGAACAGCACCATAGCTTTCCGGATGCACGCTGGTTGCATCCAGGGGATTGTTCCCTCCTGTGATGCGCATAAATCCTGCACATTGTTCAAAGGCTTTCGGTCCCAGCTTAGGTACTTTCATAAGCTGACGTCGATCCGTAAACCGTCCGTTTTCCTCCCGATAAGCCACTATATTCCTGGCAATTGCCTTGCTGATACCTGAGATATATTCCATCAATGGGGCGGAGGCTGTATTCAAATCCACACCTACCTTATTTACACTGTCTTCCACTACACCGGACAGCGCGTCACCCAGCTTCTTCTGATTCATATCGTGCTGATATTGGCCGACACCAATGGATTTCGGATCAATCTTCACCAATTCAGCAAGCGGATCCTGCACACGCCTTGCAATTGATGCAGCACTTCTTTGTCCCACATCAAAGTTCGGGAATTCTTCAGTGGCCAGCTTGCTTGCCGAGTATACGGAAGCTCCGGCCTCATTGGTAATCACATACTGCACCGGCTCTCTGACCTCTTTCAGCATATCCACGATTACCTGTTCCGACTCTCTGGAGGCAGTACCATTTCCCACGGAAATCAAAGTAATATGGTACTTTTCAATCATCTTAATCACTGTATCCTTGGCAGCACGGATTTTTACTTCATTCGTGGGTGCTGTCGGATAGATAACCGTCGTATCCAGCACCTTGCCGGTTTCATCCACTACAGCCAGTTTACAGCCGGTACGAAAAGCCGGATCCCAGCCCAGCACCACCTGTCCTTCAATCGGAGGCTGCATCAGCAGCTGTTCCAGATTCTTTCCGAAAACCCTGATAGCGCCATCCTCAGCCTTCTCCGTCAGTTCACTGCGCACCTCCCGTTCGATGGCCGGTGCAATCAGCCTGTTATAAGCATCTGTAATCGTAGCCTTTAAAGCCGGCATTGTGTTTGGATTGTTTCGGGCAATCATCTTTTTTTCAAGATAGCGGATAATCTCCTCCACAGGTGCGGTAACCTTAACTGTCAGAAATTTTTCCTTTTCCCCACGGTTCAGCGCCAAAATCCGATGACCCGCAATCTTTGATACCGGTTCCTCAAAATCATAATACATCTCATATACGGATTGTTCCTTCTCATCCTTGGCAGTAGAAATAATATGACCCTGCTTCATAGTTCTTTTCCGGATTTCGGCCCGAAAATCTGCTTCATCGGAAATCCCTTCCGCTATAATGTCACAGGCCCCTGCTATAGCTGCTTCCACAGTAAGGACTTCTTTTTCTTCCGAAAGATATGCGCCTGCCTCCTCTTCCAGGGAATTCGAAGTTAACTGCAGACTGATGATATTAGCCAGCGGTTCCAGACCCTTTTCCTTTGCTATGGTAGCCCTGGTTCTCCGCTTTGGTTTATAAGGGCGGTATAAGTCTTCCACCACGACCAGTGTCTGTGCTTCCAAAATTGCTTTTTTCAGTTCTTCCGTCAGCTTTCCCTGTTCATCAATAACGGACATAACCTGAGATTTCCGCTCCTCCAGGTTCCGCAAATAGGTCAGCCTTTCATATAAAGTACGAAGTACCTCATCATTCAGAGACCCTGTGGCTTCCTTCCTGTATCTGGAGATAAATGGGATCGTATTTCCTTCATCAATTAATTTTACGGCAGCATCCACCTGCCAGGAAAGCACATCCAACTCATCGGCAAGAACCTTAATCATATCCATAAAACTTTCATCCTCCTGGTGTAATCTTACTATCTCATATGTGTCAAAAATGCGCCGTAGCCTTTATATGCTTCATAAATATCTGCTTTACTGGAAATCTCCCAGGGTGCATGCATATTCAAAAGAGCAATTCCACTGTCAATGACCTCCATGCCATAATTGGCCAGAATATAGGCGATGGTTCCGCCGCCGCCCACATCAACTTTTCCAAGCTCTGACGTCTGAAACAGAATTCCTTCATCATCCATCACTTTGCGAAGCTTTGCCAGATATTCTGCATTGGCATCATTGCATCCACTCTTTCCGCGGGCGCCTGTGTACTTATTGAATACAAGGCCTTTTCCAAAATAAGCAGAATTTTTCTTTTCAAAGGATGCTGCATAATTGGGATCAAATGCCGCACTTACATCTGAAGAAAGCATAAAGCAATTTCTTAACGCTCTGCGTAATGACAGTTCTGAATATTCACCCGTCAAGTTCATGATCTCCGCTATGGTATTTTCGAAGAAATGAGAGTGCATACCGGTAGCCCCTACGCTTCCAACCTCCTCTTTATCGGCCAGAAGACAGATTCCCGTCCTGGATAAATTCTCCGCTTCCAGGAGAGCCATCAATGAGGTATAAGCACAAACTCTGTCATCCTGTCCATATCCCATAATCATACTTCTGTCCAAACCGCAGTCCCTTGCCTTTCCGGCCGGCACTATCTCTATTTCGGCAGAGAGGAAATCGTCTTCTTCTATATTGTACTTGTCCTTCAATAATTTCAAGATATTACGCTTTACCGCATCTTTGTCCGCATCCTTTTCCGGCTGGCTTCCGATAAGAATATCCAGGCCTTCTCCTTCTATAACCTCCTTGGCCTTCTTTTCCATCTGTTCGCCTGCAAGGTGTACCAGCAGATCTGTGATGCAGAAGACCGGATCCCCTTCCTTATCGCCAATTTCCACTTGAATTGTGCTTCCGTCTTTTTTTATCACCACACCGTAAATTGCCAAAGGAATCGTTACCCACTGATATTTCTTGATTCCTCCATAATAGTGGGTATCCAGCAGGGCCATCCCGGTATCCTCGTACAGGGGATTCTGCTTCAGATCCAGTCTTGGGGAATCGATGTGTGCCCCCAGTATATTCATACCATTTTCAATCGGCTCCTGTCCGATAACGGCCAGAAGCAGCGATTTTTTCATACAATGTGCATAGACCTTGTCACCGGGCTTTAAAGCTTCATCCTTTCTGATTTTATCCTCCAGACTTATAAAGCCCCTTTTCTCAGCCTCCATAACGGCCAGATCCACGCATCTGCGCTCTGTCTTTCCCTGTGAAATATATTCTTTATAATCCTCCGCCAAGGTGTTTATCCTGGCAAGTTCCGATTCACTTCTGATATTCCATACATTTTTTTCACTCATCTTTATATCTCCTGTTCTATTCTTCATTGTATACTTCTCCGGGATAGATTCTGGGTACGCGGCTTGAGATATTGCATAGCATCTCGTAATTAAAGCGAGCCGACGGATCGGCTATCTCTTCAACGGATATATTCTTATCTCCATCCGTTCCAATCAGAGTTACAATATCTTCCACCCGGACGTCCGGAATATTCGTAACATCAACCATCATCTGATCCATGCATACCCTGCCCAGAATAGGCGCATATTGACCACGTATCAACACCCGTCCTTTTGATGAGAGGGCACGGGGGTATCCGTCTGCATAGCCTACAGAAACAGTGGCAATCCGGGTTGTTGGTTTATGGGTAACGTAGGTTGCACCATAACTTACCCCTACACCGGCTTTTACATCCTTTACATGAATCACATGCGTTTTCCACTGTAAAGCGGGTTTTAGATTAAACTTTTCTTTTTGCACCTCTTCAGAAGGATATATCCCATAGGTTATGATCCCGCAGCGTACCATATTAAATCTGTAATTTTCAAACTCCATAATCCCGGCTGAATTACATACATGCTTAACAGGTATCATAACGCATCTGTCCGTCAGCATATCCATCATTCTCTCATACTTGTCCAGCTGCATGGCACAGTAAGTTTTATCCTCCTGGTCCGCGCAGGCAAAATGGGTATACACACCCTCCAGTTCAATGTTCGGAAGCCTGCTTATCTCTGCAATCACATCTGCATCAGAAGTCACACACTGGAATCCTATTCTTGTCATTCCTGTATCTAATGCGATATGTACCGCAGCTCTCATCTGAAGCCGGGCAGCCACTTTATCCAACTTCTGTGCAGTATCCAGACTATAGATTGTCTGTGTGATTCCATGCCTTACCACGTCTTCATACTGACTGGGTGAGGTATATCCAAGGACAAGAATCGGGTGTAAAATTCCTCCCTGTCTCAGCTCGATTGCCTCCTCCAGGGTTGCAACTCCAAAATAATCAGCCTTTGCTGTTGTTTCCAGATACTTCCCCACAGCCACAGCTCCATGCCCATAGGCATCTGCTTTGATTACAGCCAGCAGTGCCACTCCCGGTGCAATATGTCTTTTTGCCTCGTCTATATTATGTCCAATTGCCTGCAAAGATATTTCTGCATAGCATCTCTGATAACCGTACACGTATCTTCCTTCTTTCGTCGTAACATTCCACTTCTGATTTTGGCTTTCCTTGCATACTTACCAATCATGCTCCGGGATGCCGGGGCTCTGGTATGGCTGAATATATATTCTTTACTGTCTTTAAAACCACATGTGTCCTCGTATCAGACACTCCTTCCAGACTCATAATCTGCCTGTGCATCTTTTCCAGCTCATCTGAATTTCTACATGAAATTTTAAGCAAAAGGTCAAAATCCCCGGTCAGATAGTAGCAGGACACAATGCTGCTTATATCCTGGATTGATGCGGCAAATCCGTCAAAAAATTTGGGATGTTCCAGGCTGACTTCCATCAGGGAGGTCATGTCTCCACCGGTTTTTTTCTCGTCTATGATAATTGTGTAATCCTTAATCAGCCCTGTCTCTTCCATCTTGCGGATTCTTTCTATCACAGCGGAAACGGAAAGGTGAATTTCCTTACTGATATTGGATGCTGTTTCTCTGGCATTCTTTTTCAGAATCTTTAAAATATTATAATCTATACCATCCATTATGGCTCCTCCTAATGGGATACTTCATATATCCACTACTTAGTATAGCAAAAAATTAAGAGAAGTCCATATTTTTTGAGATAAAACTTTCCTAAACAATTACTATCATGACCTCCCCGGGGACATGGAAAAGCCGCTTATTCTTTTACTGAAGAATAAACGGCATATATTTTTGCATGCTTAAATCGGAGTTGTACTGTCCGACATCGATATCAAAGCTGCACCGATTGCGCCCGCATAGCGTGACCATGGGGATGTCTGCACGCTACAATCCAGCTTTTCTTCCAACGTGCTTCTAAGCCCTTCTATATCGGATAAGCCCCCGGTCAGGAGAACAGGGGAATCCATCTCAAGCTTTCCGGTCAAAACAGCTGTTCTTGCCACTACCGCATGTACAACACCGCCTGCAATTTCTTCCCGGCTTTTTCCTGCGGCAAGCAAAGATACAATTTCCGAATCCGCAAAGACAGCACACATGCTGTTAAGAGAACAACTTTTTCCGGCCTCCAGACATTTAGCAAATCCATCCATGTCCAGTCCCATTCTATGTGCAGACATTTCAAGAAAACGTCCCGTACCTGCCGCACATTTATCATTCATCTGAAACGCCTCTTTCGCCGTGGTGCGCGGACTCCAACCCGTAGGCTTTATGCTATGACAAAGAATCCGGCTCTCATTCAATAAAATCCCCTTGCACGCGGCAGATCCGCAATCAATCCCCACATATCCCTTCATTACAGCATCTCCACAAACGCACCCGCCCGTGTAGACAGCTGTCCGATATCGGCAAAGGCGGTCAAGTAACTCACTCCAACATATGCGTGCTTTCCTTTCAATTATACTCTCCACGAGTTTTCTTCATTCGTTATCTTTATTGAGTATAACGTTAGCGCAGCTTTCATGTCAAGCATTCTGGTACTAAAAAAAGCATCCCAGAAGCTGCATATATGCCCGCTTCTGGGATGTTATAGGGGAGGATAAGTATTCAAGTCATCTTTTGTATACTTTAATTATACCCCATTATATTTTTCTCATACATTATTTTAAAAATATTTTTTTGTAATCGTCCAGCCATACGGATTTTCAACAACAGCAGCAATTAAGCATGGCATTACAGGCCAGGCACTGGCAGCACCAGCTTCCAAACCCGGATCCCTCCCGGTCAAAGCCATAATCCTGCCCCATGGTACTATACCACTGCCCGCCTCCCTGGAGCTGCTGCAGAAACTGACGGTATTGGGGATTATCCGGTTCCATATTCACAGCCTGCTGGGCATCCTGCAGTGCATTAATATTATTTCCAAGACCATAATTTGCTACCGCATGCAGATAGAACCAATATGCCGTATGTCCGGATATATCGTTCAGCACATTCATGGCCTCACGATACATACGATTATTAATAAAGTTGTACGCTGCACGCATCTGTGCATCCGCTTCACTGCCCCCACCGGAGTTCTGCCGGCTGTTCTGACCGTATCCGCCAAAACCGCCAAAACCTCCGTATCCTGCCCCCTGGGACTGGTAGGAGGATGTCTTGCCTTCTTTTTCATCCATTATCTGTGTATATGCCTGCTGAACCTGTTTAAACATTTCTTCCGCCTGGGCTTTATTTGGATTATTTATATTAGCATCCGGATGATACTTCCGGCTCAATGTCCGATATGCTTTTTTAATTTCGTCCATGCTTGCATCCCTGGAGATTCCAAGCACTTTATATGGGTCTGTCATCTGTATTATATCTCCTCGTGTGCAGCATCTTCGGCGGCACCTTTTTTCTTGACCTTTGCCATATCATACTTATTCCAGATTCCAATATACAATATATTTCGTAAAATGTCCACATTTTCTATGATAGGAAGTCTTTCAAACGCTCTGGATGCAGCAGCGGCCATCATCGTCAGTACATCCTCTGCTGTTTTATGAAACTCCAGAGTTTCTTCTATAAATTTAAAAGGATTATAATTACCGCTTTTCTTATCTTTTTCCAAATCCTCATAGGCATCCATAAGATAAATGAACTTTCCAATGTAAAATCCAAGCTGCCGCAGATCCTCACTCCAGATATCATCCCTGTACGCATAAATCTCACCCAATACCTCACCGGTAAGACCCGCAGCCAGATCCAGATCAGCAGAATTCTGCTCTTCACACGTATGAAGTTTCTTCAAATAAGTTTGAACTGCCTCTGTCTGACGGGGATATCGCTTCACCACCTTCAAGCAAGAATTCTTTAAGACCTGAGCGGCCATATAGCTTTTCTTCTTACGCTCATCCTTCCAGTCATCCAGAAGGTTGTAATAGGCCAAAAGGATATTCATGTCCGACACATAGGCAGTAAATTCATTACGCAGGCATGGGTGCTTTTTCGTCGGGTGTACCACACAGAAATGCTCTTCTCTTTTGGTAGTATCCTCATAAAGGCCGCTGAGTAAGACCGCAAGGAACGTCATATCATAAGTCAGTGTCAGCCTGCCCGCCTGCCCAAAGGATTCCTTCAGTTCCTGACAGACCCCGCAGTAATATGCCTGATACTTCTGATAGTCTTTCAGCTTCAGTTCTTCTTTGTTAATGCTCACGTAACCAAACATGGAGAGCCCTCCTATCCTTATGTACGTTTGATAAACTCATGCTGACACTTTGGGCATCGAATGGATATCGTACCTTTCCCCTTCGGGACCCGCACCTTCTGATTGCAGTTCGGACAGCGGAAATAGCGATGATCCTTGTCCTTTGCCTGGCGTGCACCACCCCGAAAGAAGCTAAAGAATTTTTCTTTCCATTCAAGGTATTTATTATTCTCCGCATAGCGGCTGCTGTGATTTTTTGAAAACATCCGTGCATAAGTAGTTATCAACAGCACCAATGCAATAAGATAAAACCAATTGTTCCCTGCGAAAAGAGAAATCAGCAATGCAATTATAGATACATACATGGTAAACCGTCCCAGTTGGTCCATGCCATAACGGCCTGCCATAAAGTCCTGCAATTTCCTTCTTAATTTATCCATATACTGTCACACTTACTCCTTGTAATATTCTAACTATAACTTTATTCCTTTTAGCAGCAAAAAGCAATGATTCAGCATATTAAAAATTTATAAACCTACACCAGCGTAGACAAAAGACGTTCCAGGGCTCTCCTGGTATCCTCATAGGTTGTAAACCTTAAAGCCTGAAGCCCTGCCTCTCTTGCTCCGTCCACATTTTTTTGCCGGTCATCAATAAATACCGCACGGTTTGGAATGATGTGGTATCTGTCTGTCAACTTCTGATATATACCTTTCTCCGGTTTAATCATATGACACTGAAAGGAAAATAATGCTCCATCTACCAGAGACAGGAAATCTAATTGCTCTTTTGTCTGTTCGAATGTCCTCTCTGAATAATTAGATAATATATATACCTTCAATCCTTGTTTTTTTAACGTCCGAATCCAGTCCTTTGCATAATCCAGTGTGAAGACAGTCTGGCCAGGTGTCTCGTAAAGCATCCGAAGTTCTTTCTCATATTCCGGGCAGTTTCTGACGAATGCATCACTTAACTCCTCCGGCGTCAGGATTCCACGATCTGCCTCGTCCCACACAGGATTCAAAAACATGGCCTCAGCAATTGTTTTGTTCATCTCCTCATCGAACCCAAAACTGCTCAGATACTTTTTCCAGTTATAATCCACCAGGACATTTCCCACATCAAAGATAACGGTATCGATCTTCTTTCCGTATATCTCCTCATTTTTTTCCTTTACCCGCCGGTAGACCAAAATCATGGCATAGATTAACACTGGTACCATGATGGTGCAGTATAGACAGATTTTGAACATCGTATATGCAAACGGGCTGTCAATCAGAGCAAAAATCAGGGTTGTCAGATACAATCCCAACAACAATACCGCTCCCAAGAAAGCCAGAAATTTCTTTGTATTTTTCACGCTAAACTTCCTCCTCAAACATCTGCAGAATTGATAAGCTTTTAAATTTCCTGTCGACGACCCGCGAAATATACTGATCCATCAACTGTTCCAATTCTCTTAAGACCTCAGGCTTCAGTGTAAATGTATAAAGCTTGTCTATGGATGCAGATGCTATATATTGACAGGTATACCGGGCTGACGGACTCATCGCCTGCTGATCCGGCGCATATTCCCCATTAATCGTCAGGGCTTTCAGTTCAAAAATCCTCCTCACAAGCCGGTTTTCAAACCTGTGACTCAGGAGTGCTTTCAACGAAACATACAAAAGATTCAGCATCTCGGCCTCATCTATACCTTCCAGACCATAATAGTCTGCGAATTCCAGAAAATAAAATCCATAATAGACCCCTGGCTGTTCATCGGCCAATTCAATAAAGTATTCTTTCACATCCGCACTGACCATACTATAAGCGGTTCTTCCCTCATATACTGTGAACGATCCAAACACGAATGGATTCGCCGCAGCCATCAGTATGCTGCCGGGTCTCCTGGCTCCTCTGGCAAACATGGATAATTTTCCCCGCTCTCTGGTCAGCATGACCACTCGCCGGTCATATTCACCGACTGGCATGGATGACAGAACCATCCCCGTAACTTGTACCGGTTCGCTCATACAATCCTCCACAGCATTTTGAGAATCTAAACTTCTTTTTTATCATATCCGTAATTTTTCATAAGGAGGTCACTGTCCCGCCAGTCCTTTTTCACCTTGACCCAGAGTTTCAGATTCACCTTTTGTTCAATCAGATGTTCAATCTCGTAACGGGCATTTGTTCCAATCTTTTTCAGCATCGCACCCTGTTTCCCAATGATAATACCCTTGTGAGAATCCCTTTCACACACGATTGTAGCATCGATATCCGTAATTTTTCCACCGGTTCTTTCCTTCATACTGTCAATGGAAACAGCAATTCCGTGGGGAATTTCTTCATTCAATGCATGTAGTGCCTTTTCCCGGATAATTTCAGCCACAATCTGGCGCATGGGCTGATCTGTTACAGTATCCTCATCATAAAACTGTGGTCCGTATGGCAGATACTTAAAAATAGTATCAATAACATCCTCCGTATTAAGGCCCCTCAAAGCCGATACCGGAATAATCTCGTCAAACTCATAGAATTTCCGATAGGCATCAATAAAAATCAGTACCTCTTCCCTGCTTACCGTATCCACCTTATTAATCACCAGTATGACCGGAAGCTTCGTATTCTTTAATTGTTCTGCAATATGGCGTTCACCTGCTCCTATAAAAGTGTCTGGTTCCACCAGCCATAGAACAACATCCGCCTCCTGAAGCGTCCGCTCCGCCACATTGACCATATATTCCCCCAGTTTATTTTTGGCTTTATGAATGCCGGGTGTGTCGAGAAAGACAATCTGCCCTCTCTCGGAGGTATAAACCGTCTGAATCCGATTTCTGGTGGTTTGAGGTTTTTTGGATGTAATGGCGATTTTCTGACCGATCAACTGGTTCATCAGCGTAGATTTCCCCACATTGGGACGCCCGATAATCGCTACAAAGCCTGACTTAAAATTCTCACTCATACAACGCTTTTCTCCATATTTCTAATACTAGAATCTTTTAATCTCTTTAAATAGTTCCTTATCCCTTTCAATTCCCGTAGAGCTTCCGATTACACAGATATTATGCTGGGATACCACCGCATCTACAAGTCCTGATAGTTTACGGATTTCCTCACACGAAACATGCAGTATTTCATCTCTCTCCTTTTGGAAGTCTGACTCGGTCAGTCCACTGAACCAGGCATTCAGAGATACACTCCCCTTTGCCGCCGGATTCAAAGGCGTATCCAATTCGCTGATTGTGCCGATAATATACTTCGTCATATCCCGCTCTGAACAGCTGAAGTTTTCAAGATACTTCTTAATGCCTTTATAAATTTCCAGTGTCCTTGAAAGATTCGGATCCCGGTAAGATGCCAGATAAGCCTCACCATTACGCTTAAAGCCGCTCATGCAGCCATATGCTCCACCCTTCACTCTCAGGTTTATCCAGAGATAATCATAATTCAAAATCTTTTTAAGAACACGTAAACTTCCTGTATAATCATAGCCCGCTTCTTTGAAGTTGCCGCAGGACGCCACATACTGTACCTGGCCGGCAGTCATAAAGGCTTCGTTCTTCTGCTCAAGAAGATAATGAATGCAGCCCTGCGGCAGTTGTTCCTTATGAAGATACTCTTTCATGGAAGCAATTTTCTGCTCCGTTCCCTCATAACCTTTCTCATCAGCAGTAATACTGACAAACAGGTTCTCAGGACGGAAGATATAGCGCATCAAAAGCTGCAATTTTTCAATCAAATCCGCTTTCTGTTCTTCGAAGTTCTTCTCCAGTTTTTCTACCAGATGATAAAACTCAATTCCCGCAGTGCGTTCCATAAAGTAAGCGGAACCCTGAAAATAAGAACTGGCCCTTAATACCGCACTGGAATGACCCGATCCCGGTATAGCCTGCTGCAGGCCGGCTTTCATGCTCCCCAGAATTTCACGCAGGCGCTTTTCATCCTCAAGCTTTGAAGTACAAAGAATCTCTTTAACCATATCATATGCAAAATCAACCCCGGCATCCAGAGACTTAAACCGGACACCAAACATCCTTGCACAGTCCACGCTTAGTACCGGTTTTTGAAATACCTGAAGCCCGCAGCTGATTCCCCCTGTATTGGCATTAATCTCGTTGAATAATTCACTGTAGCTGTAATGCTCCGTACTGACATATCCGAGAACAGATTTCAGAATACCCATATATGGGATTAATTCATCCGGTACATATTTTGTATCGAACAAAAGATCCACATAGGTGATTCCATTAGTAAAAAGATTATGGTGCAAAAGAACAGTATTCCCCTGGTGGTGTTCTTCATTATACAGCTTTACAGCTTCCCTGGTAATATCTGAGCGATTCAAAAGCGGGATGCACTCCTTCGCCTGTTCACTGTCTTCCGTTTCCTGAAATTCCTTTAAGGCCCTGGTTTGCTCCACCAGCTGTTCCAGTTCTGCCTTAGAAAGCGAAGCCTTATAAGCGGCCAGCTTCTCTCCTGTCTTCTTATCTTCCTTCTCCGCCAGACCCTTTTCAGGTACAAGCGTTACGATGGAGGCATGAGGATTCGACAACAGATATTTCCGAACCAGACCCTCATAATAACCGTTCTCCACCTCTTTCTTCAGTTCCTCAAAGACCCACAGCTGCTGCAAATGCAGCCATGGCTTTTCATCCTCATATAACCAGCTGTCAAATGCATCAATCCCATAAATCAGACCCTTGGGATAAGATGCAAAGTCCGCCTCCCGGAAGCGGAATTCAAAAAAGTTAATTCCTGCAAGAAGCGACTTTTTATCGATCCCCTGATTCACAATACCTTGCAAGGTATCGTAAATAACGTTTAAAAACCGCTCTTTATCAGGTGCATTCGCATTCTTCGCCACAATCTGGAAATAAGGCTGCAGGATTCCGTCCTCATAAGAGCCCACAATATCCTTTCCAATCTCAGCATCCAGAAGCGCCTGCTTTACCGGGGCTCCCGGCGCATCTAAAAGTGCATACTCCAATACAGAAAAGGCCACACACAGCTTCAGATCCAGGGCTGTTCCAGCCGTCACATTGTAGGAGAGATACGTATTGTTCTCCTCTTCATCCTGGTCCAGAATCGGATAAGAAAAACATACATCTTTTCTTTCAGCAAATGGTTCCTGAAATTTAATTTCAGAATCCACAAAGATTGCATCATATTTACTCAGATACTCCTTGTCCAGCCAATCCAGCTTCTCCTTCATGTCCATATTACCATACAGATAGATGTAGCTGTTGGACGGATGATAATACTTTTTATGAAAATCCAGGAATTCTTCATAAGTCAGGGAAGGAATGACTTTCGGATCTCCGCCGGATTCCACACCGTAAGCTGTATCCGGAAACAGCGTATTGAAAACTTCCCGGTTCAGAACTTCATCTGCAGAGGAAAACGCTCCCTTCATCTCATTATAAACCACTCCGTTGTAGGTCAGAGGATCGGATATCTGTTCAAGATGATAATGCCATCCCTCCTGCCGGAATATCTTTTCATTCTTATATATATTCGGATGAAATACCGCATCCAGATACACATCCATCAGATTCTGGAAATCCTTATCGTTACAGCTGGCTACCGGATACATCGTCTTATCCGGATAAGTCATAGCATTTAAAAAGGTGTTCAAACTACCCTTGACAAGCTCTACAAAAGGATCCTTCAAAGGAAACTTATCAGATCCGCAAAGTACCGAATGCTCTATGATATGTGCCACTCCGGTAGAGTTTGCCGGCGGGGTACGAAACGCAATATTAAACACCTTATTCTCATCGTCATTGGCCAGCAGCATCACCCTGGCTCCACTTTTCTTATGCTTATAAAGATATCCTTTTGCATGAATATCCTGGATCACTTCTTCTTTTAATAATTCGTAAGCTTTAGTCATAAAGCAACCTCCTATCCCTTGTTACGCTTCCGGAAACGCCTTAATAATTACCTCTATCTGCTCTTTGGAAAGCTGCAGATTAAAACCGGAAGGATTTATCACAAAACCCTTGGACTCTTTCACCATATATTGTGGAAGCTGAAAAATCGTAAGCGGCGCCATCTTCATCCCGACGGCATTTTTCTTATAATGCTTCTGAAATTCCGCAAAATCTGTGAATACCGGCTGAAAAATATTCCCCTCTTTGTCCTTCACATAAGGAATCCGGACCTGCTCCTTATCCGTTTCCTTCTCCTTCACCACTTCCATACCTATGATAAATTTGGATTTGGCAAAGTTTGCAATCATCTCTTCCTCCAAATCGTGCAGATGTTTCATATCGTGTTCTGCAGGTCTGCGAAGTTCCTGAATGAAATAGATTGCACTCAACTGTAAGGATGAATTGATAACAGGAATCTTTTCCTTGCCAAGCGCCTCTATATCCGGCTTTTTCTCCAACTCTTCCAACTGAATTCTGGTCGCAGAATTTCCTTCATGAAACAGCACCGCATTGATACCCATGGAATACAGTGAAACATAGAATCCCTTCATCTGGTTTTTCGTAACTTTCACCGCCACGAGCAGAATTTTCTTGTCCAGATAAGCTTTGGCAAACTCCTGAGCCTTTGTCTCATCTGTAAAAATATGAATCTGATCATCAAAGGTCTCCTCGTCACATTCTGCAAATGGCATCCTTGTAAACTGCGAGAAGACTACCAGCATCTCTTCTAGTCTTTGCAGTTTCTTAATCATAAATGTATTATCGACCGTCATTTTTTCACGCCTCAACTTTTCTTCTGATGTTTTTAAGTATAACATAAATGAAAAGACTGGTAAACTATACATTTCTTGACAACAAAATTTACAGTAATATAATGATACTAGGGTCAAAAAGTCATGTGTTTCATGCTTGCATGAAAAAACATGAATTTGGGACCCGCAAAACATGAGAAAGTAGCCCGATAGGGCGGATTTCGAATGTTTTTAGGATTGTGGGAGCACAAAGTGCGGAACAATCCTTAGTAGCATGGGGGTCAAAAGGTCATGTGTTTCATGCTCGCATGAAAAAACATGAATTTGACAGGGGCAAAACCCCCAACTAACGGGAAAGTCGTGTACTGACCCGAAAGAAAGGAAGGGAACTATGTATAATTATGATCCCAAATCACTGTGTGCCGATGAATTTATCAATCACGAAGAAATTCTGGACACACTGAAGTATGCAGAAGAGAACAAGGACAACATCCCTTTGATTGACCGTATTCTGGAAAAAGCACGTCCCCGGATTGCCGAAGGAAAGACTGTCTGTTCGGGACTGTCTCACCGGGAAGCATCCGTTCTGCTGGCCTGTGAAATTCCGGAAAAAATCCAGGAAATGTACGATCTGGCTGAGAAAATCAAGAAAGCATTCTATGGCAACCGCATCGTCATGTTCGCACCTCTTTATCTCTCCAACTATTGTGTGAACGGCTGCGTCTACTGCCCTTACCACCAGAAGAACAAACATATCGAACGGAAAAAACTAACCCAGGAGGAGGTAGCCGCAGAAGTCATCGCACTGCAGGATCAGGGACATAAAAGACTTGCCATCGAGGCTGGAGAAGATCCTTTGATGAATCCCATCGAATATGTGCTGGAATGTATTAATACTATATATTCCATTAAGCATAAACATGGGGCAATCCGCCGTGTAAATGTGAATATTGCCGCTACCACGGTGGAAAATTACCGGAAGCTGAAGGAAGCCGGAATCGGCACTTATATTCTGTTTCAGGAAACTTATCACAAAGCCAGTTATCTGAACCTTCATCCAACAGGCCCCAAGCATGATTACAACTACCATACAGAGGCCATGGACCGTGCGATGGAAGGCGGCATCGATGATGTTGGACTGGGTGTTCTTTTCGGTCTCGAGCTGTATCGCTACGAGTTCGCCGGATTGCTGATGCATGCAGAGCATCTGGAGACTGTTCACGGTGTAGGCCCACATACCATTAGCGTACCTCGTATAAAGCGGGCAGATGATATTGATCCCACCACGTTTGACAACGGTATCAGTGATGAAATCTTTGCAAAGATCTGTGCTTTAATCCGTATCGCCGTACCGTATACCGGTATGATTATTTCAACCCGGGAAAGTCAGGCAGTCCGTGAAAAGGTCATCCGTCTGGGGGTATCCCAGATCAGCGGCGGCTCACGCACATCTGTAGGCGGTTATGCCGAAGAGGTGCGCCCTACGGATACGGAGCAGTTTGATGTTTCTGATCAGCGCAGTCTGGACGAAGTCGTCCACTGGCTCATGAACATGGGCTATATTCCTTCCTTTTGTACCGCGTGCTACCGGGAAGGAAGAACCGGAGACCGTTTTATGGCACTTTGCAAGACAGGACAGATTCAGAACTGCTGCCATCCCAATGCTCTTATGACTTTGAAAGAATATCTGACGGACTATGCCGGACCAGAGACGAAGAGGATTGGTGAGGCCCTGATTCTGAGCGAACTGGAAAATATCCCAAGAGAAAGGACGCGGGAAATCTGTGAGGATCATCTGGAAAAGATTGAACAGGGCATCCGGGATTTCCGCTTTTAGGTGATACCATGGGATTAAATGACACACCTTCCGCAAACCGGCTGCATATTGCTTTCTTTGGCCAGAGGAATGCCGGTAAATCCAGCCTGGTAAATGCTGTAACCGGTCAGGACCTGGCAGTTGTATCCGATACAAAAGGCACCACTACGGATCCTGTATACAAATCCATGGAGCTTTTGCCTCTGGGACCGGTTATGATTATAGACACTCCGGGATTTGATGACACTGGAACCCTTGGAACACTGCGCATAAAAAAGACCAGGCAAGTACTTAATAAGACCGATATCGCTATTCTTGTAATTGATGGTTGCTCCGGAAAATCCCAAAGGGATCAGGAACTGCTCTCATTAATCCGAAAAAAGGAAATTCCATACCTGGAGGTTTTCAACAAGGCGGATCAGATCGACATAGCAGCACCAGAAGGTTCACTTCTGGTAAGCACGAAAACCGGACAAGGTATCCAAAAGCTCAAGGAAAAGATTGGAACAATGGTCAGCATCGATGATGAAAAGCTCCATATTGTAGGGGATATCATCCAACCGTCCGATTTTGTGTTATTAGTTGTTCCCATTGATTCTGCAGCTCCAAAGGGCAGATTGATTCTGCCGCAGCAGCAGACGATTCGGGATATTCTGGAAGCGGATGCTTCCGCTATCGTTGTTAAAGAAAATGAACTGAAAAATACATTAGAGTATTTGGGCAAGCGGCCTGCCCTCGTTATCACGGACAGTCAGGTGTTTGGCAGAGTATCGAAAGAAGTGCCACCCGAGATACCGCTTACCTCTTTTTCCATCCTTATGGCACGCTATAAGGGTTTCCTGGATACTTCTGTACGTGGTGTTCATGCCCTCGATTTCTTGAAAGAGGGAGATAAAATCCTGATTGCCGAGGGATGTACACATCACCGTCAGTGCGATGACATCGGAACGGTAAAGCTTCCCCGCTGGCTGCGCCAGTATACTGCTAAAAAACTGATTATCGAAACATCCTCCGGCACTGAATACCCGGAAGATTTAAGCCCCTATTCCCTCATCATCCACTGCGGCGGCTGTATGCTGGGTGAAAGAGAAGTCCGGTACCGGATGAAATGTGCTGTGGACGGCGGCATACCATTTACCAACTATGGAATTGCAATTGCCCATATGCATGGAATTCTAAAAAGATGCCTGGAGATTTTCCCGCAGCTGCTAAAAGAACTTGAAACCTGATTTGTGGAACGATATGGATTTAAGAAATGAAAGGAAGATTTTATGGAAAACAGAGTTGCGGTTGCAGCAATTATCGTGGAAAAACCTGATTCTGTAACTCCACTGAATGAACTGCTGCATGAATACAGGCAGTACATCATAGGCAGAATGGGTATCCCCTACCGGGAACGTAGTATCTCCATCATCAGCCTTGCCATGGATGCACCTCAGGATATTATAAACGCCATGACAGGTAAAATCGGACGTCTGAAGGGAGTTACAGTTAAAACTGCCTACTCAAGCCTATAATCATATTAAAAAATTTCCTGTTAAGCCCAAAAATCAGGGGAAGACCTTCCTAACGGAAGATTTTCGCCTGATTTTTAAATGCCAAAGGATACAAAAGGAACTGCCACTTGGCAATTCCTTTGTATCTTATCTGCTTATTCTTCTCCGTAGAGTGTAACCAGTCTCTTCAGATATTCATATCTTTCCTTAGCATCCTGCTCTGCTTTTGCAAACAGTTTTTCAGCTTTTTCCGGATTTGCACGTTTCAGTGAATTGTAACGTACCTCTCCTTCCAGGAAATCCTGATAGCTCTCGGTCGGAGCCTTGCTGTCCAGAATAAATGCTGCTTTTCCTTCTTCTTTCAAAGCAGGATTAAAACGGTAGTTGTGCCAATATCCTGTTTTAACCGCTTTTTCTTCTTCCATCTGAGATTTACCCATACCCATCTTGATTCCATGGTTGATACATGGAGCATAAGCAATAATCAGTGATGGTCCCGGATATGCCTCAGCCTCTGTAATTGCCTTTACAGTCTGATTGAAATCAGCACCCATAGCAATATGAGCAACATATACATAACCATAGCTCATAGCGATACCTGCAAGGTCTTTTTTCTTGACATCCTTACCACCCGCCGCAAACTGTGCAACAGCACCTGTAGGTGTCGACTTGGAGGACTGGCCGCCGGTATTGGAATAAACTTCCGTATCAAATACCATGATGTTAATATCCTGTCCACTTGCAAGAACATGATCCAGACCACCGAATCCGATATCATAAGCCCATCCGTCACCGCCGAAGATCCACTGAGATTTCTTGGCAAGGAAGTCTTCATTCGATACGATCTCCTTACATGCATCACAGTCGCATCCCTTCAGAGCAGCAACCAGCTTATTCGCGGCATCGCCGTTCAAAGCGCCGTTTTCAAAGGTATCCAGATATTCTTTGCATGCAGTCTTAGCTTCTTCAGAAGCCTCGTCACTGTTCAGAACAGTTTCAACCTTATCTTTTAATCCGGCTCTTAAGGCTTTCTGAGCCAGTAACATACCATAACCAAATTCCGCATTATCCTCAAACAGAGAATTGGACCATGCGGGACCATGTCCCTGGGGATTTACTGTATATGGTGTGGACGGTGAAGAGTTGCCCCAGATAGAGCTGCATCCTGTTGCATTGGCAATATACATTCTGTCACCAAACAACTGCGTAATCAGTCTTGCATAAGGTGTCTCACCACATCCTGCACAAGCACCTGAGAACTCAAGCAGAGGTTTCTTAAACTGGCTTCCCTTAACCGTGTTTACTTTAAATTTATCAATAACTTCCTGTTTTTCCGGAAGCTCTACTGCATAATCGAAGTATTTTCCGGTACCCACGTTCTCTTCCATATTCTGCATAACAAGAGCCTTCTCGCCCTTCTTACCCGGACAGGTATTCGCACAGGAACCGCATCCTGTACAGTCAAGGGCAGAAACAGAGATTGTGAACTTATATTCCGGCATGCCGATCATCGGCAGTGTCTTCATTCCTTCCGGAGCAGCCGCCACTTCTTCATCTGTCATGGCAAACGGACGGATTACAGCATGCGGACAAACATACCCACATCTGTTACACTGAATACAGTTATCCGGATTCCATATAGGTATATTAACCGCAATACCACGTTTCTCATATGCAGAAGATCCAGACGGTGTGGAACCATCCACATAATCCATAAATGCGGATACAGGCAATGAATTACCTTCCTGTGCACTTACTTTTGCCTGAACGTTGTTAACGAAATCAATAACATCTTTTCTTCCGCTTTCCGCATGTGTCATATTCAGACCTTCATCCGCCGCATCTTTCCAACTTTCCGGAACCTGAATTTCAACAGCCTGCTTTGCACCTTCGTCGATCGCTGCCCAGTTCTTCTGAACAATATCATCACCCTTACGTCCGTAAGTGGCTTTCGCTGCTGCTTTCATCAGCTCGATCGCCTTTTCCTCCGGAATGATGTTGGCCAGCTTAAAGAATGCAGATTGCAGAATCGTATTGATACGTGTTGGTCCCATGCCGGTTTCAATACCGATCTTAACACCATCAATCACATAGAACTTGATATTGTGGTTTGCAATAAATGCCTTTACCTGTCCCGGAAGATGCTTCTCAAGACCTTCCATATCCCATGGGCAGTTCAGCAGGAATGTTCCCCCGTCTACCAGTTCCTGAACCATGTTGTACTTATCCACATAAGAAGGATTGTGACAGGCCACAAAATTGGCTTTGCGGATCAGGTAAGTAGATTTAATCGGCTCTTTCCCAAAGCGCAGGTGAGACATCGTAATGCCGCCGGATTTCTTTGAGTCATAGTCAAAATATGCCTGAGCATACATGTCTGTATTATCGCCGATAATCTTAATGGAATTCTTGTTTGCACCGACTGTTCCATCCGATCCAAGACCCCAGAACTTACAGTTAATTGTTCCTTCCGGCGTTGTAATCAGGCCTTCCTCTGTATCCAGTGAAAGGTGTGTGACATCATCCACAATACCAATTGTGAATCTGCACTTTTCTGTATTATTATATACAGCAACGATCTGTGCAGGTGTTGTGTCTTTAGAGCCTAAGCCATAACGGCCAGTGAATATTGGAGTGTTCTCAAATTTGCTTCCTTTAAGAGCTGCTACAACATCCAGATACAGCGGCTCTCCGATAGAACCGGGTTCTTTTGTTCTGTCCAGTACAGAAATCTGCTTTACAGAATCCGGAATTGTCTCAACAAATGCGGACACGCTGAATGGTCTGTAAAGACGAACCTTGATAACACCAACTTTCTTTCCGGCTGCCATCAGGTAATCAATTGTCTCATCAATGGTTTCACAGACAGAACCCATCGCTACGATTACGTGCTCTGCATCCGGGGCACCATAGTAGTTGAACAGTTTATAGTTGGTGCCGATTTTTTCATTTACTTTGTCCATGTAGTTCTGTACGACAGCCGGAAGCGCATCGTAAGCAGTATTACATGCCTCTCTTGCCTGGAAGAAGATATCAGGGTTCTGTGCGGAACCTCTGTGATCCGGGTGGCTTGGGTTCAGTGCATTATGTCTGAAATCATTAATCGCATCCAGATCCACCATATCTTTCAGATCCTCATAATCCCAGGTTTCAATCTTCTGAATCTCGTGGGAAGTACGGAATCCATCAAAGAAATTAATGAACGGAACTTTGCCCTTGATTGCTGAACAGTGCGCAACCGGTGTCAGATCCATAACTTCCTGTACGCTGGACTCACAAAGCATCGCACATCCGGTCTGACGACAGGCATAGATATCAGAGTGGTCGCCAAAAATCGACAGTGCATGGCTTGCAATTGCACGTGCGGATACGTTAATAACACCCGGTAACTGCTCACCAGCAATCTTATACAGATTCGGAATCATCAGGAGTAATCCCTGAGAAGCTGTATAGGTTGTGGTAAGAGCACCTGCGGATAAGGCTCCGTGTACTGCACCTGCCGCACCTGCTTCAGACTGCATCTCTGTCACACGAACCTCGCGTCCGAAAATGTTCTTCCTTCCCTGGGTTGCCCATTCATCTGTGGCCTCTGCCATAACAGATGATGGTGTAATCGGGTAAATAGCCGCAACATCCGAATATGCATAAGATGCATGTGCTGCAGCATGATTACCATCCATGGTTTTCATCTTTCTTGCCATTATAATAATCCTCCTTACATAGATATGACAATGTGATCAAATGGCTTTAATTAAGTCGTCACCTGAAAATTCGCTTCCGGTGAGGGCATTTATGAACTACATTGGTCTGTCTCTGCCCTTTTTCATGCCGGATTTGCACACCCGGCACAGGCTTATAGTAAATTATAGCATCCTCTGGATGAATTGTCTATGTTTCATGACGTTGTATCACGAAAAATACACGAATTCTGTCACTTTTGGGTTTTTTCATCGGTCCGTATGCCGGCCTGAATTTTCTCATTCAGCTCGTTCAAATATATCCACCGTTCCATTTTCTCTTCCAGTTCCTGTTCCAACCCAGTTTTTCTGACTGACAGCTCATTCAGTTTTACAAAATCTGTGGCGGCCTTCAGAATTTCTTCTTCTGTCTCCGCTATTTTTTCTTCCAAAAGTGCAATATCATCATCGATTGTTTCGTATTCTCTTTGTTCTTTGAATGTGAACCTGAGTTTTTGCTGACCTTTTGGTTTCTCCGCCTTTCTTTTTGTGGCTGTACCGTCTGCAGCCCCGGCCTGCTTTCCGGCATCAGCGCCGCCGTTGTCGGGATGGCGGAGGTCATAAGCCAGCAGATAGTCACTGTAACCGCCTTCATACTGCTGTATCTTTCCGTCATATTCGAAAGCCAGAATACGCCGGACCACTCTGTCCAGAAAATAACGGTCATGAGAAACAACAACCACAATTCCATCAAATGTATCCAGATAATCCTCCAGAACTGTCAGTGTCTGGATATCAAGGTCATTGGTAGGCTCATCCAGGATTAACACGTTCGGAGCATCCATCAGGATTCTCAGGAGGTATAGTCTTCGTTTCTCCCCTCCTGAAAGTTTGCCTATGGTGGTCCATTGCATAGTTCCGTCGAACAGAAAGCGTTCCATCAAGGCAGAGGCCGTAATCTGCCCCTCGCTGGTCTGAATGTATTCAGCACCTTCCCTCACGTACTCGATGGCCTTCATTGTTTCATCCAGTGATTCACTCTCCTGTGAAAAATATCCTATTTTCACGGTTTGTCCGATTTCAACTATTCCACTGTCAGGCTTCACATCCCCACAGATAATTTTCAAAAAAGTACTTTTCCCACATCCATTTGGGCCGATAATTCCAATGCGTTCACCCTTCAGGAAGGTGTAACTGTAATCCCGAAACAAAACCTTATTGCCATAAATTTTACTAAGGCTGTCCACTTCTATGGTTTTCCGGCCCATCCGGGAGGTTACGGAAGATAATTCCACCTGACCGCAGGTGACAGGAGCATTAATTTTCTGCATCTCCTCAATTCTTTGTATATGCGCCTTCTGCTTGGTGGAACGGGCTCTTGCACCTCTGGACAGCCATTCCAGTTCGGTTCGAAGGATACTGCGGCGCTTTCGCTCTGATGCCAGTTCTATATCCAGCCGCTGCTCTTTCTTCTCTACATATTTGGAATAACCGCCCTGGCAGCTGTATATCTTCCCCTGATCCACTTCGGCAATCCGCGTGGCAACCCGGTCCAGAAAGTATCTGTCATGCGTTACCATAACCAGTGTTCCCCGATACTGAATCAACGTTTTCTCCAGCCAGTCAGACATCTGATTATCCAGATGATTCGTAGGCTCATCCAACACAAGTATATCCACAGGTTTCAACAATACAGCAACCAGTGCCACCCGCTTCTTCTGTCCCCCGGACAGCTCTCCTACCGGCTGATTCAAATCCTGAAATCCCAAAGAAGTAAGCATGGCCTTGGCCTCACTTTCATTTATAAAATCCTCAGGGTCCTCCAGCGTTCCCTCCAGAACGACTTCCATTATAGTCTGGTTTTTCTCAAAAACAGGAGTCTGCGAAAGATATCCAATCTTCACATTGCTGCCCATAGTAACCTCTCCTGCATCCGGGTCCTCTACGCCTGCAATTATTTTCAAAAGTGTAGACTTTCCGGTTCCGTTTATACCAATGACTCCAACCTTCTCGCCTTCCTGAAGGCTGAATGAGGCTTCATCCAGCAAAGTTTTTTCACTATATGCTTTTGTAAGGTGTTCAATTGTCAGTATATTCATTTGCAAAGATCCGATACTACTTGATTAATTATTTTTCCATCCGCTTTTCCCTTCATCTCTGCCATGACGTTCTTCATGATCATTCCCTTATTCCCGGAAGCGATTATATCCGCAAATTTTTCATCTATATAGGCCTTTACTTCCTCCGGGCTCATCTGTCTGGGTGCATATGCATCGATTACGTCATAACGGAACTGGTACTCAGCTAATAAATCTTTTCTTGCTTCAGGGCAGGTATCAATCTGCTCTTTTGCAGTCTTTAGTTCTTTCAAAATCACCCGGTCAACAAGTTCGGACGGTACATCCTCTCTGCACCCTTCGTCGATTGCAATCTTTTTCACAGCGGATACCAGTGAAGAGATGGCCTCTTTTCTGGGCTTATCTTTTGCTTTCATCGCCGCTACCATGTCTGCTCTTAACTTTTCCAATTCCATATCTTATACCCTCCAAAATCATCTCACTTTTATTGCCTTATAGGGGCACATTTCCTGACAGCAAAAACACCGGATACACTTTTTATAGTCATACACAGGGGGGGCTTTCCTTCCAT
The DNA here is from genome assembly GCF_018866245.1 of Novisyntrophococcus fermenticellae. Taxonomy (GTDB): domain Bacteria; phylum Bacillota; class Clostridia; order Lachnospirales; family Lachnospiraceae; genus Novisyntrophococcus; species Novisyntrophococcus fermenticellae. Next base: position 423,783 of record NZ_CP076458.1, on the reverse strand, counting down.
TTTTAAAGTTTACAGCCTTCCCCTCCACAGGACAGCTTTCCACGCACACGCCGCACTTTCTGCATTTCTCCGGCTCAATATATGGTCTTTTTTGAAATACCCTTAAAAATCCGATTCTGCCCAAAATTCCTTTGCCTTTTGAAGGATCCCGTTCCACTTTAAAATCTTTTTTCCCAAACCGGGAAACAGCCTCCTCCATAGAAATCGTACCTTCCGGTGTCAAAATCTCTATTTCGGATTCCTGCCATGTACCTAGCCCCATCTTCTGTCCATGAATATTCGTAGGTACATATTCCGGATTCAGATGCACCAGATGGCAGAATGTGCTATCCAGTGCAACCGGATCCGCAGATATCAGAAGAACACCCATGGAAACAGGATCACCCGATGTGGGACCATTACCCTCCATAGCGGTGATTCCATCCATGATATAGAGGCGGGGTCTGATATACTGATTCAGATGGATCAGCATCCGGGCAAAGCTTTCCGCATTGGGATATTGGGTATGTCCCTTAGCTTTATGGAATCCACAGATGCAGCCATACTGATTTTTTACCGCCCCCGTAATATGCTCCAGAGCATGGGTTTTCATCTTACTGATACTGATGAGCGCATCGGCTTCCAAAACATCCTTTGCCAGCATAAATGTACGCTTTCGCCCACCGAATTCACTCTGTACAGGCTCTGCCTCGGCAAACTCTTTTGTTATCACACCATACGGCTCCATCTTCCCGGCCATGCCACTGTTCTTCATAATCTTAGTGGAGGAACCGACACCGCAGGAGTCCCCGCATGACAGTCTGGTAAAACCTTCCTCAGCCAGGCAGCGGGCAACAGCCTCCATAACTGCCGGATGCGTGATGACCGCCCTGTCCACTTCGGCATCCCGGACCAGGTTTGGTTTCAGGAGTATTCTTTCCTCTTTTCTGATAAAGTATCCAAGGCCTCCCAAAAGTTCCAGACCTTTCTTTACGGCCGGGTACAGTTCACTGTTTTCATAGGTGCTTACAGGGATCAAAACTACTTTTGATTTCATAAATTCACTCCACGGTCTGAATGCCAACTACAAAAATCATAAAGCCTGAAAGGTAATCCTGCTGACTCCTTCCAGACTTTATGCACAAGTATTTGACGTACAGCTCCAATAATCAGATGCGGGCTACTCCAGTGTCTCTTGCTGCCCTTGATACAGCTTCTGCTACAGCCTTAGCCACTCGTTTATCGAATGGGTTTGGTATAATATATTCAGCCGTCAAATCTTTTTCATCAATCAATCCTGCAATTGCATAAGCTGCTGCTACTTTCATCTCATCGTTGATGTCTTTCGCACGTACATCCAGAGTCCCACGGAAGATTCCAGGGAATGCCAGAACATTGTTTATCTGATTCGGAAAATCACTTCTTCCCGTTCCTATCACTGCAGCCCCTGCAGCTTTAGCCAGGTCAGGCATGATCTCCGGCACCGGATTAGCCATTGGGAAAAGAATCGGGTTTGGAGCCATAGTCTTAACCATCTCCTCCGTCACTGTTCCAGGAGCAGAAACTCCGATGAATACATCCGCACCGACAAGCATATCTGCCAGGCTGCCTTTTTTCTTATTCAGGTTGGAGATCTTAGCCATCTCCTGTTTTTCCTGATTCAGGCCATCTCTGCCTTCATAAATTGCACCCTGACGGTCACACATGATTACTTCTTTCAGACCCAGACTTACAAGAAGCTTGATAATGGCTATACCGGCGGCGCCAGCTCCTGAAGTTACAACGCTGATTTCACTGATATCTTTTCCTACAAGCTTCAGGGCATTGATCATGGCGGCCGCAGTCACTACAGCAGTGCCATGCTGGTCATCATGGAAAATCGGAATGTCACAGCGTTCTTTTAATTTCTTCTCAATTTCAAAACATCTGGGGGCCGAGATATCTTCAAGGTTTACACCTCCAAAGCTGCCCGCCAGTAGAGCAACTGTATCGACAATCTCATCAACATCCTTGGTACGTACGCAAAGCGGAAATGCATCCACATCACCAAATTCTTTAAACAGGACACACTTTCCTTCCATGACCGGCATTCCTGCCTCCGGTCCTATGTCACCAAGTCCAAGTACCGCGGTACCATCAGTAATAACCGCCACCATATTACCGCGGCGTGTGTATTTATAGGAAAGATCCACATCCTCCGAAATACGCAGACAGGGTTCTGCTACCCCTGGTGTGTATGCAATCGACAAATCCTCAGGTGTCTTTAACTCTGCTCTGCTGATAACTTCAATTTTGCCTTTCCATGCTTCATGCTGCTGTAATGCCTTTTCTTTAACGTCCATCATAATGCTCCTTTCTCTGTACTTATCACATATATCATACCTTTCGTTTGTTATCATACCTCTTTTGGAAGGGAATTGCAATGTTAAATTGTTATTTTCTTCACATAATTCAAATGCTTTTTTGCCAAAAATGCTATACTTATCAGTTAACTTTTATTATATTCTTTTTAAGGTATATTGTATGACTCCTATTAACATCTATCGTTTGTAATCCTGTCAATTACAATATACATATAGAAATCAGGTTTTTTACATAGTGCCGGATATGTGTTGAGGGGCACTTGGTACTGATAATTACCATAAATAAAAAGAACGGGGTAGAAGATAATGAGAGATACAGATGTTATTGAACATATCACAGGTCTCTGTAAGGAACGTGGCTGGACGTACTACCGGCTGGCAAAGGAATCAGAGCTTCCTTACTCGACGATTAACAACATGATTCACCGAACCAACATTCCGACAATTCCCACCTTGCAAAAGATGTGCGATGCATTCGGAATTACTTTATCCGATTTCTTTCTGGACAAGGTAGAGGACTTCCGATTGACAAGAGGGCAGCAGGAACTTCTCGAAGTCTTTCAACGTTTGTCCAAGGACGATAAAAAGATTTTGATGGCCTATGGAAAAGGTCTGGCAAAGATTATGGACTAGTACATAAGAGTCCCGCATTTTTTTCTTCGTGAACTTTGATTCCATGATAGAACATCCATGAAACAGGTGTTGGGACTCCCAATTCTTTCCCCATATCTACAACTGTTCCCGCAAACATCTCAACCTCTGTTTTTTTTTGGTTTTCCAAATCCTGCAGGGTAGAGGGTCTGTTATGAAAGGGAATATTCATAATTGCCCGGCTTTGATTTTCCATGTCTTCATCTGTAAGGATAATTCCTTTCTTCTGTGCAATTGCCTGCACTTCCTTCATGGCAGCCATGCGGATTTCATTTGCATAGGTGCTCTTTTGAAAGGCTCCATAAGGAATTCCGAGGAGTGCACAAGTCATATTCTCGCCTATATTTGTCATAAACTTATACCAGATTCCCCTGATCATATCTTCTTGTATAACGTAAGGTATATCGCACCGCTCCATCAGATCCTTTACCGCCAGAACACGCTCTGTCAAAATCTCATTGTGTGCTTCTCCGAAGTAAATCTTTCCTCCATGGGGATTAAAGTCTGCCTTTCCGTCTTGCAATGCGATAGATACCCGGATATAGGAATACAGAACATGTTCCCAGCCATAGACGGCCGCCACTTTTTCCTCGCTTACCACACCATTCATAACGCAGAGTATCTGGGTGTTTTTTCCGACAAACCTTTTTATATCGGCAATCGCCTGCGTAAGTGCCATGTCTTTCACAGCCATGATAATCAGGTCTGTCTCTTTTCCGTCTTTCGGAGCGCAGACTTGAAACCTGTAATTTTCACCATTGACAGTCACTCCCTGTGATTCCAGGCGTTCTTTTCTCTTCCCGTCAGCAATCACACAGAAGTTCTCACTGCCGAGATACTGCTCCATCCGAGGTGCAAAATATACACCTATCGAGCCAAGTCCTATAAGGGCCACAGTATTCATTCTCATAACAAGCACCTCCAAAAAAAGCCCCGAAAAACCGTAAAGGGATTTCCAGAGCTTATTACCTTATGCTGCGATCTTTGCCTTTGCCAGCTCAGCCAGTGTAGCGAAACCGTCTTTGTCATTGATTGCCATGTCAGCCAGAACTTTTCTGTTCAACTCAACGCCTGCCAGCTTCAAGCCATACATAAACTTGCTGTAAGACAGCCCATTCAGACGCGCTGCTGCGTTAATACGTGCAATCCACAGCTGACGAAACTGACGCTTTTTCTGCTTTCTTCCTGCATATGCAGATGTAAGTGCTCTCATCACGGACTGCTTTGCTACCCTATATTGTTTACTTCTGGCTCCTCTGTAGCCTTTTGCCAGCTTTAATGTTCTGTTATGTTTTTTCTTAGCGTTCATGCCGCCTTTAATTCTTGCCATCTCTCATATTCCTCCTTGAAATCTATCTTATAAATATGGTAAAATTTTCTTCATGTTCTTTACATTTGTTTCATCAAGAACAGTAGGTTTTCTAAGATTTCTCTTTCTTTTCTGAGATTTCTTGGTTAAGATATGGCTTTTATATGCTTTATTTCTAACGATCTTCCCTGTTCCTGTTACTTTAAAGCGCTTTGCAGCCGCTCTGTTTGTCTTCATTTTTGGCATTGTTAATTTCCTCCTTAAAAAATACGTATCTTTTAACGCTTTTCTGTTAAAAACATGGTCATGCTTCTGCCTTCTACCTTTGGAGCCTTCTCAACTACCGCGATATCTGACAGCTTTTCGGCGAATTCGTCAAGGATATGTCTGCTGCTGTTCATATGTGCCATCTCACGACCACGGAAACGTAAAGTAATCTTTACCTTATCCCCTTTGGAGATGAACTTTCTGGCTGCGCCTACTTTCGTGTTTAAATCATTCATATCGATATTGGGTGATAAGCGCACTTCTTTCACATCAACTGTTTTCTGCTTTTTCTTTGCTTCCTTTTCCTTACGCGCAAGTTCATACTTGTACTTACCGTAATCGATAATCTTACAAACCGGCGGTTTTGCAGTCGGAGCAATCTTAACCAGATCCATCTCCGCTTCCTGTGCCTTGGCATATGCTTCCTTTGCGGACATAATGCCCAGCTGTTCCCCATCTTTACCGACCAGACGGACTTCTCTGTCACGAATCTGCTCGTTGATCATTAAATCGCTAATAGTAGTACACCTCCATGGTAATTTTCCTTGTTAATCGCTTCCTTACTATGAAATTCCATCCCGGGAAATATACCAATTTCCCTAAACAATGAAAAAGGATAGTCAAATCCGACTATCCACCATACACGTCATCACAACACAGACCTCACATCTGCTGTTCTAATCGCTATATTAACCGTTAGTCGCCATATGCGCTAAGGTGAGAGTGGATACTCTTCTTTGTTTTCATACTCTAATACAATATCACGTTTCCACTGATTCGTCAAGCTGTTTTTTGTTACTATTCAGCCATGCGCAAAAAGCAGAGCCTGGCCCATGCAAGCTCGCTTGTTAAAGACTGGGCTTTTTGCATAGGGCGCTTAGCTCAAGCGAGATGCCGCGCAGCGTAATCGAGCTTGTGGCTGAATAGTAACATTAAGTCATTTTATTCCATACGGAAAGTGCTGCATCTGGTCTCGTCACTTGAACAGGCCTGGTTGCCGCCCACATTAATTGCTCCGGCAACACATTCACGTCTTTCATTGTAAACGCAGCTTTCAGCGACACAGTCAATGCCAATTGTAGAGCATCCGGATCCTGTACTGTCGCTCATAGAGCCGTCCTTGCGCTCTATGAAGCTTTCACAGCAGGTCTGGTCTGCTTCGTGTGCATTACTTCCACCTACCTTGATGTCTCCCTTTGAGCAAAGTTCGTCTTTATTATATGCGCATGTTATTGCTGAACAGCTTAATACTGTCATATTTGCTACCTCCTTTTTTTCATTTGGAGATAGTATGCACCTTTCAATTTGCTTTTATACGGATTTCTTCTTTTACATCTTTTATAAATGTATCCAGAAGTCTCTGTCCGAGATCACCTTCCTTGCGGCTTCTTACAGACACTAGACCTTCTTCTTCCTCTTTTGCACCTACGACAAGCATGTATGGAATCTTTCGTGTTTGGGCCTCACGAATTTTATAACCGATTTTTTCAGAGCGTGTATCAATTTCTGCCCGAATACCGGCTTCTTTCAAAGCACTTTGTACTTTTTTTCCATATTCTGCATACTTGTCGGAAATCGGCAGCACCTTCACCTGAACCGGTGCGAGCCATGTCGGGAATGCACCCGCAAAATGTTCAATCAGGATACCGATAAAACGTTCCACCGATCCAAATGCAACACGGTGAATCATAATCGGTCTGTGCTTCTCACCGTCTGCTCCGGTATACTCCAGATTAAATCGCATCGGCAGCTGGAAGTCCAGCTGTATTGTACCGCACTGCCAGGTCCTTCCAATGGAATCCTCCAGGTGAAAATCAATCTTAGGTCCGTAAAAGGCACCGTCTCCTTCATTCACAACGTAAGGCAAGCCCATCTCATCCAGGGCTCCCCGCAGCCCTTCGGTCGCCAGTTCCCAATCTTCATCGCTGCCCATGCTGTCCTCCGGACGGGTAGAAAGCTCCACATGATACTTGAATCTGAACTGGTTATAAACTTCATCAATTAATTTCGCTACTTTTGTTATTTCATCTTTAATCTGTTCCGGGGCAAGGAAAATATGCGCATCATCCTGTGTGAAGCATCGTACGCGCATTAAACCATGCAGCTGTCCCGATTTTTCATGACGGTGAACAAGACCAAGCTCTGCCAGCCTAAGCGGAAGATCACGGTAAGAGCGGGGCTCCGACTCGTAAACCAGGATGCTGCCTGGGCAGTTCATAGGCTTAATTGCAAAATCCTGATCATCAATCACTGTGGTATACATATTATCTTTATAATGATCCCAGTGTCCGGAGGTCTCCCAAAGTGCCCTGTTCAGGATGACAGGAGAGGATATCTCCTGATAATCATTCATAGCATGAAGTTTGTGCCAGTAGTCCAGCAGATTATTCTTTAGTACCATACCATTTGGCAGGAAGAATGGAAATCCAGGTCCGGCCTCATTCATCATAAACAAGCCCAGTTCACGGCCCAGTTTTCTGTGGTCCCTCTTTTTAGCCTCTTCCATCATAGTCAGATATTCTTCCAGTTCTGCCTTTTTAGGAAATGCAGTGCCATAGATACGGGTTAGCATTTTATTATGCTCGTCACCTCTCCAGTAAGCACCAGCCAGACTTGTCAATTTAAAAGCTTTCACAGATTTGGTGCTCATCAAATGCGGGCCTGCGCAGAGATCCACAAACTCTCCTTGCTCATAAAAGCTGATTTCCGAATCTTCCGGTAAATCTTCAATCAGCTCTACCTTGTATGGTTCCTTGCGTTCCTTCATAAATGCAATGGCTTCATTCCTTGGCTTTGTGAATCTGGAAATCGGGTAATCCGCCTTAACAATTTTCTTCATCTCAGCTTCAATCTTCTCCAGATCGTCTGCTGTAATCGGTGTTTCGCTGTCAATATCATAATAGAAGCCATCTGCAATAGACGGTCCAATCGCAAGTTTCACTTCCGGGTACAGTCTCTTTATCGCCTGAGCCATGATATGCGAAGTCGTATGGCGGTAGGCTGCCAGCCCTTCCGGATCGGATGCTGTATGAATACTCAGGGTACAATCCTTATCCACAACACAACGCAAGTCTTTGACTTCACCATCAACCTCGCCGCAGGTCGCCATCCTGGCGAGTCCTTCACTGATGTTCTTTGCAATATCAAGCACAGACATCGCCTGTGCATATTCTTTTTGTGATCCATCTTTCAATGTAATAATCATATATTTCTCTCCTCTCTTACCACGACAAAAATCCCTTGCAGCTTTTTAAAAGCTGCAAGGGACGAATAATCTGTATCATTCGCGGTTCCACCCTAATTGTTATAAAAACCACTCATTCCTGATTATAACGGTATCACCGGACCGGATTGGGGCCACTCAAAGGTAGTTTTCAACCGGCTCCCTATAAGATACTTCCAGCATATGCATCTCTCTCTGTAAAGTTCCGCGGTTTACTCGTCTTTTCAACGTGTTCGTTTATTTGCCTATAGTATAACACGCCAGATATCGTTGTCAAGGGGATTTTATAAACTGTTTATCGAACTCCGGGTTAAAATAGTAGAAATTCTTTTCATCTAATTTACCCTTCATCTTTTCCAGGGCTTCGCCAAATCTCTGGAAATGCACGATTTCTCTTGCTCTCAGGAATTTGATCGGCGCCTGCACCTCAGGATCTTTCACGACTCGCAGGATATTATCATAGGTAGTCCGTGCCTTCTGTTCTGCGGCAAGATCTTCAAACAGGTCAGTGATAGCATCTCCTTTTGACTGAAACTCGCAGGCATTAAAGGGTATTCCACCGGCAGCCTGCGGCCACAAAGCACTTGTATGGTCAATATAATAAGCGTCAAATCCTGCAGTTTTCACATCCTCTGCACTCATGTCCTTTGTAAGCTGATAAACAATTGCGCAAATCATCTCCATATGCGCCAGTTCTTCGGTACCGATATCTGTCAGCAAACCAGCAATTTCTCTGCATGGCATGGTGTATCTTTGGGAAAGATATCTCATAGACGCAGACAATTCTCCATCAGGTCCGCCGAACTGACTGATAACCAGCTGAGCAGTCTTCGGACATGTTTTTGTGATTTTAACCGGAAATTGTAGTCTTTTTTCATATGCCCACATTATAGAGTCCCCCTTCCCAGGCTGCCGGTCCGTCAACCCAGGTAAAATGTTTCTGTTGTGGGTAAGGGCAGTATTCGTGGTCGTGTATCGTATTTGCTTTTACACAATCAATTGTCAATGGTTCAAATTTCATTTCATATTCACTCATCAGTCTTTTCCGCTCCCCGGCATAGAAATCAAATTTTTCCAATGCCTGGATATCTGTCGGGTGAGTATCCAGATAAAGAGTCAGATCATTTACTGCAAAACTGATTTCATTGATTTTTTGTAAAAGCTCCTGTCTATTCTCCATGACTTTCACCTCCAAAAAATGGGAAATCCAAGTCAGGAAAAACCGTTCCACGCTTAAGAGCTGTTTCAGGTTCATAAACAGCTCCAAATCGCTGGACCGGCACTGCCCCAATACCAAGGACACATTCACAAGGCTGCTTAAAAGATTCACCTTTTGCACCAATTACAGTATTCTCCATACCGCATCTCCTTTCTATTTTTCAGTGTCAATAGTTACAAGGTTAGTATGTGAGAATCCTGTAAACCTATGTCAGTATGAAAATAGAAATTTTGTTAAAAATTGTATTGTTTATGAGAAAATTTTGTAAGCAAAACGCCCGCCCGGATACTCCGGACGGACGTATTTTTCAGGCATGCAGGCCTGTACCAATCGTATAAAATTCTACTTTCAAGTCTCCCTGCCACTTCACTTTGTCATACGGAGCCTCCGGGTAAACTACCATCGTGCACATCTCCAGACCATCATCTGCGAATACCTCCAGAACAGAGACATCAAATATCAATTCTATGTCATAGTCCCCAGCCGCAAGCCGTTTCATCTCTGCTTTGGAGTATTGCTCAGTCATAAACTGCTCATGGAAATCACGCTTCCCTGCCAGCCCTCTGTCAACGGATATCCGGCCTTCTTTTACTTCCAAAGTAAGTCTCTGCCCCTTGCAGTTCTTCAGGTAAAGCATTGCATCCCCACTCCCATGCATCCGAATACCAAATGTTTCTGAAGCAATATGCGCTCCGCTTTCTATTGGATATGCAGATGCACCGTTTTGCTTAAGGCCTTCCGGTTTTCCACATAAGCGATAGCCCACACCTGTCATTTTCAGCGAAAGCTTTCTGGCCAGAGTCATCTGTCCGCAGAACTCGTTTGTAGGTACTTCGGCAGCATAGCCCCAGTTCTGTGCCCAGCCGATAAACAAAGGCTCATCATAATTTTGGAAGGTCACACCGGCATAATTGTCAAATCCAAAATCCACCCATAAAGGTTCATCGGCAGAATACGTGCAGGTAAAGGTATCTCCGTCAAAATCGCCCACAAAATACTGCGTTCTGCTTTTACCGTCCTCTACCGTTGTCGTCATGCTGATCAGCAATACCCAAAGTACCTTGCCATCCACATGTACAGGGAATAAATCCGGGCATTCAAACACGCCAGAAGCATGATTTTCACAGGTGCCAAACTCACCGGTTTTTGTCCATTCTTTCAAGTCCTTTGATGCGTAGAACTGCACCCTGTCGCAGGCCGCCAGTACAAGACTCCAGCACTTTTTCAGGGGATTCCAAAAAGCCTTAGGATCCCGGAAGTCTGAAATCCCCGGATTTGAAATAATCGGATTCCGATATGATTTTTCGAAATGCTTCCCTCCATCCGTGCTATAGGCGATACTCTGCTGTTCCAGACCTGTCTCGCTGTCGTGACTGGTAAAAAGCGCAATAACAGGTGGGTTCTCCTTTGTTCCGTACCCCGATGTGTTGTCCGCATCATAAACACAGCTTCCGGAAAAAATATAACCCAGTTCATCCGGATGGAGTGCAATTGGCATGTGTTTCCATTTCAACAAATCTCTGGAGACAGCATGCCCCCAATACATAGGACCCCACACAGTATCATATGGATATTTCTGATAAAACAGATGATAGACACCATCGATGTATACCATTCCATTTGGGTCATTCATCCACATATCGGGCGGTGTAAAATGAATTTCCGGTCTAAAATCCCTGTTGCCTTTTGTGCTCATAGCCTCTCCTCCAAATATCAACTCTGTTTACTTTTCTGCTGCATTCTTTGCTCTGTGATAGGCTGCAATATCTCTAATACTCGACATCTGCTCGTCCTTTCTATGGGTTATTTCCAACTTTCCACAAACTCCCCGCCAAAAAAAGTGGGAGTCTAATTCTCTACTAAGATACCATATTTATTATGCCGGGGTCAAAAGGTATTTTGGGTAACAGTTCAGCCATGCGGAAGCGGTGGCTGAACTGTTACTATTTTGACCCAATATATACGGATTGCCATCCATCTTGTGAGATTCTCGTTAAGATTTTATCAAACGTCCTTGTTGATTATCCACGAGTATTCCTATAGAATAGAATATAATATATCTTTATTCAGGAAAGGATACTGTAGATGAAATTAATTTTTATACGACATGGGGAACCCAATTACGAAATAGACTCGCTCACTGAAAAAGGCTGGCGCGAGGCCGAATACCTCTCCCAAAGAACAAGCAGCTGGGATATTACCGATATCTACTGCTCTCCTCTTGGCCGTGCCAGAGATACCGCTTCTGCCACATTAAAAAAGCTGAACCGGGAGGCGGCCATCTGTGACTGGCTTCGGGAATTTAATGCACCTGTAATAAATCCTGAGACCGGCGAAAAGGGAATCCCCTGGGATCTGATGCCTGCTTATCTCAACCAGCATCCAGAGCTGTTTGACTTACATGCGTGGCACCAAAATCCTGATATGGCGGCCGGACATCTGAAAGGAAACTATGAGTATGTAACTGGAGAATTAGACACTTTGCTCGCAGGGTATGGCTACAATCGAGAGGGATATTATTATCGCACGAACGGCGAAACACATCGTGATGATGTAATCGTCTGCTTTTGTCATCTGGGAATTACCTGCGCACTTATTTCCCATCTGATTAACACCACTCCACACCAGTTATGGCAGGGTTTTTGCCTTGCCCCTACCTCTGTAACCATTTTAGGTACTGAAGAACGCAAAACAGGCGAATCTTATTTCCGCTGCCAGGTAATGGGAGATACTTCTCATTTGCTTATGAACCACGAACCAGTTTCCATCTATGCTTCCTTTACGGAACCTTTTCAAGGATAATGCAGAGATAAACAGCCCGGCAGGGCGGAATTCGAATATTTTTGGATTGGAAAAAAGGAGGTTATTATGGATGTGAATTATGAATTATATAAAGTATTCTATTATGTTGCTGTCTCGCTCAGTTTTTCCGAGGCTTCAAAGCAGTTGTTTATCTCTCAGTCTGCAGTCAGCCAGTCCATCAAAGTTCTGGAAAAAAAACTGGGAATCAGTCTCTTCATCCGCAGTACAAAGAAGGTGCAGCTCACCCCGGAAGGAGAAACACTACTTCGTCACATTGAGCCGGCAGTCAATCTGATTCAGCGGGGAGAAGCTCAGATTATGGAGTCCAGCACTCTGGGCGGCGGTCAGCTGCGTATCGGTGCCAGCGATACCATCTGCCGCTATTATCTGGTTTCTTACCTGCAAAAGTTTCATAAAAGTTATCCCAACGTCCATATAAAGGTAACCAATCAAACTTCTACCCGATGTGTCGATCTCCTGGAATCCGGGCAAGTGGATCTGATTGTGACTAACTTCCCCAACTCCAGGCTGCCCAGCAGGATGACAACCATTCCTATCTATGAATTTCAGGATGTCTTTATCGCAAACCGGGACTATTTTTCTCAGCTGACAGGCCGGAAGATTCATCTTAAAGAATTATTGGAGCACCCCATTCTGATGCTGGATCGAAAAAGTACAACCAGTGAGTTTCTGCACAACCTCTTTCAACAGCATCAGCTGGATCTGGTGCCGGAAATCGAGCTGGGAAGTAATGACCTGCTGATTGATCTGGCTAATATCGGTTTAGGAATCGCATTTGTCCCTGACTACTGCATAAAAAATTCCCAGAACCTTTTTCAGGTTCAAATCGCCGAAGACCTGCCCACCAGACAACTGGTAATCGCCCACAACGCCCATCTCCCCATCCCTCAGGCAGCAAAAGAATTTTTACTACAGTTCAGCCAGGCAACATTAAAATAATGCTGGCAGGAGAAAGCTTGCTTTCGTATGACTGCACTATTTTGATGTTATTTGGCGCTCTGCCAAAGCGAGATGAAGCCAAGCGGAATCGAGCCTGGCTGAACTGTAGTAATTCCTAATGCCAGGCAACATTAAAATAATGCTGGCAGGAGAAAGCTTGCTTTCGTATGACTGCACTATTTTGATGTTATTTGGCGCTCTGCCAAAGCGAGATGAAGCGCAGCGGAATCGAGCCTGGCTGAACTGTAGTAATTCCTAATGCCAGGCAACATTAAAATAATGCTGGCAGGAGAAAGCTCGCTTTCGTATGACTGCACTATTTTGATGTTATTTGGCGCTCTGCCAAAGCGAGCTGAAGCCAAGCGGAATCGAGCCTGGCTGAACTGTAGTAATTCCTAATGCCAGGCAACATTAAAATAATGCAGGCAGGAGAAAGCTTGCTTTCGTATGACTGCACTATTTTGATGTTATTTGGCGCTCTGCCAAAGCGAGCTGAAGCGCAGCGGAATCGAGCCTGGCTGAACTGTAGTAATTCCTAATGCCAGGCAATATCTAAGTAGCGCAGCCAGTCTCCCCATCCCAGAACTGTCTTACTTCACCCGCTACTGTTCTGAGGCTGCATGCTGTGTAATTACTCCATTCTGTAGGAAACAGATTCAAGTATTCCCGATGTAGAAACCGTTCATCCAAAAGCACTACCACGCCTTTATCCTGTGCCGTACGGATGACGCGTCCCGCCGATTGGAGAACCTTATTCATACCCGGATAGCGGTAAGCATAGTCAAAACCATTTTCCCCTCTTCTGTCATAGAATTTCTTTAACAGTTCTCTTTCCACGCTCAGCTGGGGAATCCCGGTTCCCACCACAATTGCGCCAATCAGTTGTTCTCCATCCAAATCAATTCCCTCTGAGAAGATACCCCCCATGACGCAAAATCCGATCAGGCTCTCACCCTGCCCACCATTCCCGGAAAATGCATCCAGAAACTCTTCCCGTTCACGCTCGTTCATACCTGAAGACTGGAGCGGCGTCTCCACCTTCCCATCCTCCTCCAGTCCCGGAAGGAAGGATTCACAAAAAATATGGTACACATCCTCCATCATACGGTAAGAGGGGAAAAACGCCATATAATTTCCCCTTTTCTGTTTCACTGTCTGACTGATGTAAGAAGCAATTCTCGTATATTCCTCCATCCCTCGTCTGGTATACCTTGTACTCACATCCCTCCCCAGAATCAGTTTCCGATTCCCCGGTTCAAAAGGGGAACCCACATAAACCGCGTAATCATCCGTATTGGTCGAGAACAGTTTTTTATAATATTTGATGGGAAGAAGTGTTGCAGAAAAGAATACTGCACTCCGCCCCTTATTCAGACATTCCTGAAGATTGGCCGCAGGGTTGACGCAGAAGAGTTTCAGCATAAACCTGCCCTCCTCTGTATGCATGGCATAAATCATATAATTTTCATCCAGCAATTCATAGATATTCACGAATGATCTCACAGAAAAGTAAAACTCCAGAATCTTTTTTCTATGCGCACCTTCTTTATAATCCTGCAGAAACTTTTCCAGCTCCCCCAGCAGGTTCATCATTGAAATAACAAATTCGCCCACGTTGGTCAACTCCAGACACGTTTCACTACACTCCCTTTTATATCCTAAGAGTTGTCGATTGCATCTCTCCAGCGCATTGGTAAGCTTCTTATGCAGTGTATATGGCTTTATAATACGCTTTATTTCCAGAAAGTCCTCCTTGAACACGGAAGCACTGTACATCTCCCTGCCCCGCTCCACCAGATTATGGGCCTCATCGATCAAAAAGAGATGTTCACCTTTTCCCGTACCTTCCCCAAAAAAGCGGCGCAGATGAACCACCGGATCAAACACATAATTATAATCACAAATTACCGCATCTGCCCAGGTTGCCAGATCGAGTTGGAATTCGTAAGGGCAGACTTCAGCTTTTTGGGCTGCCTCCAGCAAGATATCCCGTGAAAAGGTATCACAGTTGTTCAGGAGCTCAAAGACGGCATCGTTGACCCTGTCGTAATGACCCTTTGCCCTTTCACAAGTTTCCGGATTGCATTCCATTTCTTCGCAGACACACATCTTTTCCTTAGCGGTCAGTGTTATAACTTTATAAACCAAGCCGTGAAGCTTTAAAGTAGTAAAAGCTTCTTCGGCTACAGTTCTGGTAATTGTTTTCGCAGTAAGATAGAAAATCTTATCACCCTTTTTTTCGCCTACGGCTCGCACAGCCGGAAACAAAGTTGACAAAGTTTTCCCCACACCGGTCGGTGCATTAACAAATAACTCCTTTTTTCGAAGGATCGTCCGGTAAACATCCGACACCAGCTTCTTCTGTCCTTCCCGATATGGATAAGGGAATTCCAGCCCCTGCATGGATGCATCCCGCTTTAGCCTCCACTGGTATTGAAATTCGGCCCACTTATGATACTGATTTGTCAAATCCGTAAACCAGTTGTCCAGTTCTTCCATCGTATACTCTTCCTGAAAACGCCTGATATCCTCTGTTTCCAGATTACAGTAGGTCATCTGAACCCGCATCTGTTTTTTATGTTTCTGCAGAGCATAAATATAGGCATAGCATTTGGCCTGAGCTATATGAACAGGTAGCGGCTCTTCCAGATGTTCTAAAGGCGCATAAGTGCTCTTGATTTCATCGATTACATCCATTCCGTCCTCAGAAAAAATTCCGTCCGCCCGGCCTTCAATTTTAAGGATATAATGTTCAAATTGTTTTTCGTAAATCAGAGGATATTCCGCCATATACCCTGATCCCATTCGTTTCTGTATTTTTCTGTGTATCCGGCTGCCTTTTTGCATCGCTTCCTTATCAGCCCAGCCTCCCCTTCTATTATCCAGGTCTCCGCTGCGCAGCAGAAATTCGACCAGGGCACGTACAGAAATCTGTATCGTCTCCATAGTATCACTCCATATATCAGTAAAAAAAGGACATAGCAGGTTTTAGGTACCCATTATGTCCTTCCTTTATATTTCTATCTTCCTGAAACATTCTAATTTAAGCCACTGCAAACTTCTGTAATGTGCGCTTAAATTCCTGATCCTCACCATAGTAGTGAACGGTCAGTGTCCTTGTTAAGTCCATGCTCAATATGCCGAGAATTGATTTCGCATCAATTATAAACCTATTGTAAAATATATCAATATCAAAGTCACACCTGGCTGCTGCGTTTACGAATTCTTCAACGGCTTTTGCACTTGTTAACCTGATTTTGCTTTCTGCCATCACAATCACCCTTTCTAAAAGCACTCGAAAACACCTACTATACTAATAAGTGTATGATTTATTATGGCATCTTAACAACTATCCGTCAACCGGCATAATATACATGATTACTGGATTTTTTTATTTTTTTTACAACAATGTGTATGATTTTGTGTTGTATTATTTCCCTAAAAGTGCTTCCAAGGCGTCATCTATATATTCATTCAAAACCTGTCCAAAGTTTCCTGCATCTGCCGCCTCTGCATAGTCTGTCCGAATCGGCATCTTGCCAAGTACCCTTGTTCCCAATTCCCCTGCAATCTCATCAATATGGCTCTCTCCGAAGATATGCATCTCCTTCCCACAGTCAGGACACCGGATATAACTGTAATTCTCGATGATTCCAAGAACAGGAATGTTCATCATCTGAGCCATCTTATAGGCCTTTGTCACAATCATACGAACCAGATCCTGCGGTGACGAAACAATCACAATACCTTCTACCGGAAGTGACTGGAACACAGTCAACGGTACGTCTCCGGTTCCAGGCGGCATATCTACGAACAGATAATCCAGTTCTCCCCAGTTCACATCACTCCAGAATTGTTTCACCATGTTAGCCAGAACAGGTCCCCTCCAGATGACAGGGTCTTCTTCATTGGGCAGCAGCAGGTTGACAGACATGACTTTAATACCATTCATCGTCTCGCTGGGACGCAGCCCCTGATCATCACCTCTGGCCGAATCATGAATTCCATACATCTTTGGAATGGAGGGACCTGTAATATCCGCATCCATAATTCCCACCTGATAGCCCATTCTTGCCATTTGATTCGCAAGAGATGCAGTAACAAAAGATTTTCCCACGCCTCCCTTACCACTTACTACACCTATCACATGCTTTACATCTGAATACTGATTCATATCCACATGGAAATCCGGTTTTACCTTACTTGGACATCCTTCACAACTTTCTTTGCTGCAGGATGTACTGCTGCATTCTTTAGCCATTGTAATTCTTCCTTTCTACTTTATAAATCTGTCAATCGCTTTATTCAACTCTTCCAGCGCTTCTGTATCTCCGCTTTCCACCGCATCCACAATACAGTGCTCAATGTGATCCTGTAGTATGACCTTCCCTGTATTATTAATTGCAGATTTTACCGCTGAAAGCTGAATCAGCACCTCGCTGCAGTCCCGTCCATCCTCTACCATACGTTTTATAGATTCCAGATGACCGATTGCACGGGACAGACGATTCAGCACAGCCTTTGTCTGCGTATGTGCATGTACATGGTCATGCTTATGTTCGATTACCGTTCCATCTTCCAATACATGGCTGTGTTTTTCGTGTGATATATGCTCTTCCATACTAGCCTCCGTTCTGCATGATTCACCTTTAGAGAAAAGCCTGAATTTTCTCCCAGGATTCCCTCAGCCGCTCCACAGACCATGCCGCATTGGCCGGACTGGTAGAGGGCAGTCTCACCGCTTTCATGCCCGTAGTGTTTTCAATATATTTATGATACAGCTTATCGGCTGCTGTACCATTGGTAAAAATCTGCCTGATATCTGCAGTCTTTAAAATCCGTCCCAGGTCGTTGGGAATCACATCCCGTATACTGTTGTCACTGGATCCCTCGATGGTACATGACGCGATCACGTCCCATACTGCAATTCTTTGATCCAGTAAAAATCTCTTTTTCTCACTCACCGTCTCCGGAATCTCGCACCCACAGATTCCGGACAGAACCCTCCAGAAGCGATTCTGTGGATGTCCATAGAAAAAACCGGTCTCCCGGGACTTTACAGAAGGAAAACTGCCCAATATTAATATTCTTGAATTCCGGTCATACACAGGAGGGATTTCGTGCTCCTGAAAAAAACCGTCATATGTCTTCTTCATCGAATGCAACAATTGCATAAAACCCCCTGCTTGTCTGATTAATTTCTTTGACAATTCCCTTTTTTGATTGGAGGCGCTCATAAGCTGGATAGTTCTTGCTCATAGCTACAGCAGGCACAATCGTATAATAAAAAGAAGTCGGAAGCTGGCTTTCTGTTACAGTTACTTCCTGCTCCACCTCCAGCAATCCCTGCCTCTCCATCTTAAACTCCATCCTTCTCAATACACTCACCTTTTCTTTGCAGTATTTGATTCATCCTGCGAAAATCTATCACCGACTGCAGACCGATCTTAAATATCTTTTTCATATTCATAGAATTTTCCCCGCCCTGCCTTGCCCGGAAGGTCACCGGAAGCCACTTCACCCTGCATCCTTTTTTAACCAGTATCACAGTTATCAATACATTAGTCAGGTTGAATTTTTCAGGAATAAGATGTATATATCTGGCCAATGTCTGGCCTTTCATAAGGCGGTACGGCGTATTCGCATCAGGTATACGCACACGAAAACAGACTCCTGTCACCACCCTCAATACTCTGGTTACAACAATCCTTGAAAACCCATCCTCGCGGTGTTTTCTGAATCCGATTACCATATCGAACTTTCTTCTGTTTTCCCAAAATGCTTCAAATTCCTCCGGAAGAGTCTGTCCATCTGAATCCGTCTGGAAAATATAATCGGCATGGTGTTCCAGAGCATATTGATAGCCGTATAGAATTGTTGCTCCGTGTCCTCCATTCCTTTTGGAAATTGCAGTCAAAAGAGGGCATTCTTTCTCCTTGTGTCTTAATATGTCATAGGTACGGTCCGTACTTCCATCATCGATGATCACCATCTGCCCATTATAATCTTCCACAATAGGGTACCACTGCTTTATCACCTGTTCAATATTGGCTTCTTCATTGTAAGCCGGAATTATCACATATAGCTTATCCATGCGCTCCAATCCTTATTCCTTACCTGTCACTGTACATTAGTTTATCATCTATCCCCCCAAATGTAAATGCCGGCATGACGGCTTTTTATAATGAATTGTTGACAGTTCATATGAATTGTTTTATACTTAACCCACAACAAAACAATACGCTAGGGGTGCTTTTATAGCTGAGAATGCGGGGTGACCGCTGACCCTTATCACTTGAACCGGATAATACCGGCGTAAGGAAGCAATTTCGATGAGGTAACTCCTGCGTATATACATATGAAGGAGGTTTTTTATGTTTGATTTTATGATTAATACAGAGGGTGGTCTTACAACCGCCGGGTATGTGGTTTGTATTATCGGGATAATTGTATTATTTCTGGCGGGGGCTTTTCTGACCGGAAAAAAAGCCGGGAAAAAGTCGGTTTCTGCAAAACAGACTGCCTTTTGCGGCATGGGTATTGCCCTTGCATTCCTGACATCCTATATTAAGCTGATCCATATGCCGTTTGGAGGCACGGTCACTTTGTTCTCCATGTTATTCATTGTATTGATCGCATACTGGTATGGTGCCAAAACCGGGATTCTGGTTGGACTTGCCTATGGAATCCTGCAATTTATACAGGAACCCTACGTGCTTTCCTTCTTTCAGGTCTGCTGCGATTATATACTGGCCTTTGCCGCTCTGGGTGCCGCAGGATTCTTCCGTAATCAGAAACATGGATTAGTAAAAGGCTATCTTGTAGCGATTTTACTGAGAGGTGCATTTCATTCTCTCGGCGGCTATTTGTACTGGATGGATTATATGCCTGATAATTTTCCACAGGCACTGGCCAGTTTATATCCGATTATCTACAATTATAGCTATATCCTCGTGGAAGGTGCCATGACTGTCATATTTATCTCAATCCCGGCTGTTTCAAAAGCTTTGAATCAGGTAAAACGAATTGCATTGGAAGATTGATAGAAAGGAAACTTTATAATGACTCAGGATTTAGCATACATCATTGACACTTTCGAGGCTCTGGTAAATATTCCAAGCCCGTCAGGTTTTACACAGAGTTCAATCGAATACGTGAAAAAAGAGGCACTCTCTTTCGGTTATTCCTGTGAAAAGACAGAAAAAGGGGGATTGATTATTACTGTTCCCGGAAAAAGTGATGATACGCTGGGGTTAAGCGCCCATATTGATACGCTGGGAGCTATGGTCCGCTCCATCAACGAAGCCGGGACTTTAAATCTTCTGCCAATCGGTGGTTATATGATGGAGGCCATAGAAGGAACCTATTGTAACGTTCACACAAGAGACGGCAGAACCTACACCGGAACAATTTCCACGACCATGCCCTCCGTCCATACCTATGATGATGCCAGGACTCTGGAACGTGTCCCCAAGAATATGATTGTAACCATTGATGAATGTGTCAGTAATAAAGCGGATGTGTTAAATCTGGGCGTTCAATCCGGTGATTTTATCAGTCTGGACCCTTGCTTTGTTCATACTGAAAGCGGGTTCATCAAATCCCGCCACATCGACGATAAGGCATCTGTGGCAGTCCTTCTGGGCGTTTTGAAAAGTCTTTCGGATCAGGGAAGTGTTCCGAAGAATACATTGAAATTTGTAATCAGTAATTATGAAGAAATCGGTCATGGCTCCTCTTATATTCCTTCGGAGATAAAAGAATTCCTGGCCGTGGACATGGGTGCCATCGGAGCGGATCTAAACGGCGATGAGTATACGGTATCCATCTGTGCTATGGATTCCTCCGGACCCTATGACTATGAATTGACAAACCGCCTGATTAAAATTGCTCAGGAAAAAGGTATTAATTATGCCATAGATATCTTTCCCCATTACGGTTCCGACGTTTCCGCTGCACTACGGGGCGGCAGCAATATCCGGGGAGCCCTGATCGGACAGGGTGTCCATGCTTCACATGGAATTGAGCGAACCCATGAAAAAGGATTGCAGGCAACCTTTCAACTGGTTATGGGTTATATTGAGACGGGCTTTTAGACGGGAAAAGGCACTGTGCAGAAATCTGCAGCAGTGCCTTTTCTGAAGGATTATAGTGTACCCTGGCCCCTGACAGCCCTTAAACAGGAATTGGATGATAGTTCCCGAAATTCAGTGATGGAACAGCCGGATTCCAGTGAAGGCCATAACCATATGATGCTTATTGCAGCAGTCGATCACAGCATCATCACGAACAGATCCTCCCGGCTGCGCAACATATGAGACTCCACTTTTATATGCTCTTTCAATGTTATCGGAGAAAGGGAAAAATGCATCTGAACCAAGGGTTACACCGGACATCTGGTCCAGCCATGCACGTTTTTCCTCTCTTGTAAAGACCTCAGGTTTTACCTTGAAAATCTTTTCCCAGGCACCATCAGCCAATACATCCATATACGCTTCTCCAATATAGACATCAATTGCATTGTCACGGTCCGCCCGGCGGATTCCATCCACAAATTCAAGGCCCAGAACTTTAGGACACTGGCGCAGGAACCAGTTATCAGCTTTTTGTCCCGCGAGGCGCGTACAATGTACACGGGACTGCTGACCTGCACCTACACCGATGGCCTGTCCGTCCTTTACAAAGCATACTGAATTTGACTGTGTATATTTTAAGGTAATCAGGGCAATTTTCATATCTCTCACTGCATCTTCAGGAAGAGATTTATTCTGAGTCACAATATTGGAAAGCAGTGCGTCATCAATCGAAAGCTCCTGACGTCCCTGCTCAAAAGTCACACCATAGACTTCTTTATGCTCAAGGGGGGCCGGTTTGTAATTTTCATCCATCTGAATCACGCAATATCCACCCTTTTTCTTCTGTCTTAATATTTCTAACGCCTCCTCCGTAAAGCCCGGCGCAATTACACCATCCGAAACCTCACGTTTTATCAAAGAGGCAGTATCCGCATCGCATACGTCAGACAGTGCAATAAAATCCCCAAAGGATGACATGCGGTCTGCCCCGCGTGCTCTGGCATATGCGCAAGCCTGTGCCGAGAGTTCTCCCATATCATCCACCCAATAAATCTTACGGAGTGTCTCATCCATAGGAAGACCGACAGCCGCCCCTGCAGGAGAAACATGTTTAAAGGAAGCAGCAGCCGGCAGACCTGTCGCCTGCTTCAACTCTCTTACAAGCTGCCATCCGTTAAACGCATCCAGAAAGTTAATATAGCCGGGTTTACCGGAAAGTACGGTAATCGGCAGATTACTGCCGTCAGCCACATAAATCTTAGAAGGCTTTTGATTTGGGTTACAGCCATATTTCAATTCCAGTTCTTTCATAATGCTCTCCTCTTTTCCAAATATACTTTCATCCGCAGCTTATTGATGTTTATTTACGATTCTCGTCACATACTTCCCTGTTTCAATATTGATATAACGCACAAACAGCGAGACTTTGTTCTCCTCATTCAGCGCGCTCCATAAAAGACTTGTGAATGCATCGATATCATTGGAAACGTCCACCGGTTTCGGTTCTCCCCCGAAGCTTGGCAGCGGGTCCCCATCCTGCATATAGGTATGGATAAAATGTCCTTCTCCGGCAACACAGTTGTTATATGCAAAGGTATAACGGTTACATTGAGCAGGATTTCCATTGTTACTTTTTAAGATTGACATCGCATAGCTGAAGCTTCCATGTTCCACATGTAGGATTCCGGAAATACGAGGTGTATAATTCGGAGCATCCGGCTCAAACGCACGAGACCGCAGAGACTGCTCAAAGGTGAGCTGCTTATCCATGCCCTCATAAATTGTATCCGTCTGGTCCCCATTCGTCACAATTGTTTTGTTGCCAAGCACACGAACAGGTGCATAGATAATCAGGCTGGGGTCTTCCATCTTTGAATCATCAAAGGCCTGGGTACGAATCCCTTCCCCTTGCTCCACAAAGATGCGATTCCGGCTGTTTTCACTTCTACCCATGATAAAATAAGCTGCCACCGCCGATTTTCCATCCGGAGACCGCCCGATGATAATGCCTCTGCCGGGATAAGAATTTCCTCTTAATTCCTTTTCCAATGATAACAATTCCATAAGAATCTCCTTTATACGAAAATAAGTAAACAAAAAAAGACCACACACCAATCCAGACATTCTGCCCAGACGGTCGGCCTTTTCATAAATTATACTTCCTGTGGTCAATTCCACTTCCGTCAGTCGTATAACTATATAGAAAATAGCACAGTTCACTTTAAAAGTCAATACTGATTCTATTTAAATTCCTGCTGACCTCTCCTGCCTCTCCAAGATTTAAATTTATTTTTAAATCGCAAAGGAGAAGAGGTCAAGCAAGTTAATCCAGATTAAGTCCAGACTTTTCCAATACTGCTTTTACCTTGTTTTTTAGTTCGCTGTCCAGTTCCGGCTTATCATTTTCATATTTCTTCAGCAGCCTGTCAATTTCTACATCTATGCTGCTCTTAAAATATGCTTCACCTTTTCCATTACGTGGTCCGACATGGGGCGAATACAAATCTCTGTAATTTTCCAATGTATAGTCTGAGGTAACAAAGCTGCCATCATGTCCGATTTCTTTGATTTCCTCCAGATTCAAGGTCTCCTCATTCACTTCAATCGGTGTAAAAGATGCTTTCACCTGACGGATGATTTCGAAGTCGACAATCATTTTTTCAAATGATGTTGCATTTACACTATCCATGACTCCACCGGCTTCCATAATCAGATTAATTCCATGACGGTATGCGGAAGAAAATGTAAGCATCGATTCATATCCGGCCTGACAGTTAATGACAGGTGCATCCGTCTGGCATCCGCCTCCTCTTGAAGGAAGTCCATAAAATTTTGCCAGATTTGCGGCAAATCCCTGCATAAGAGTTCCTTCGGGTGCCGCACATGCAAATGTGATACCACCTCTCATATCTGCTGCTGTTGACTGAATTCCGAACACAACGGGTGTTCCGGGTCGGATCATCTCCGCCAGCACAATTCCGGCAAGACTCTCGGCTGCACCACTGGCAATTGTTCCTGCCATAGAAAGAGATCCTGTTGCACCCAGCATGGCCGCAGGACAAACAATCACCGGCTGTCCATACTCGGCGAGTATCATCAGGCAGTCCAGCATTCTCTCATCCAGTGTCAGCGGAGAAACGGTATTGATCAGAGCAATCATTCTTGGTTTTTCTATGAAAGCATCCTTGCCACCGAAGAGCTCGCAGCCTGCTTCTACAATCAGCTCCATTTCTTTTTTAAAACCTGTGGGCAGCATGATCGCTTTATCGGAATGTAAAAGTGCCGTATAGAACAATTCGACTGCTGCAGTTTCTTCCGGTATGTCTCCGGGCTGAATCATGATACCTCCGTTTATGGAATAACTGTCTTCCGCCTGAACAAGTTTTAAGCACTTGATATAGTCATCCATGGTTCCGCGGCGCCGGGTTCCATCCCAATCATCGATGAAAGCGCATCCGTAAGTAGCTGCCGGATTGATATGATCTCCTCCGATGACGGTGTCATATTTGGGGTTTCTTGCATAGAGCGTAAATGATTCTGGTGCCTTCCTGACCCAGTGCATGACCTGTTCTTCCGTGAAGAATGCAGTATCACCTTCCATCCGAATACCGTGATCCCTTAAAATTTTCGCCGCTTTTTCATTGTGGATTCGAACACCCACATCGCGCATAATCTCCATAGCTGCATCATGTATCATCTGTTCTCTTGACATATAATTACCTCCCATATTCCACTGAATTTGTCTATCTGTTTCTTACACCAAGTTTTAAAACGTCACGCAAGTAACGTACACTTTCTTCGCAGGCCTCCATTTCTCTGGCTCTTGCTTCTTCAATGGGTTCATCCAGACTCTTGAATGCAATCTCATTTTCAAAAATAATCTTGTCCATGCAGGATTTCTCACGAATCTGTGAAAGCATTTTCGGACAGTCCATAGAACCCTGTCCATGTGCTGCACCGATATCATGCACGCCCAGAGGATCAACCACGATCTTGTCATCGCTGAAATGACAGCAATATGCTTCAGGCAGCATGCGCTCCATCGCGTAATAAGGATTCTCAATTACCTGAAGAGAGTTCATCGTATCTACGCAGGTGCCAATCAATGGATGGTTCAACTTATTTACAATCCATAAAATTTCATCGGCGAAAGTGTCTGTATGATTCTCAATTGCAATCTGCATACCATATGCTTCAATTAAGGGCATTACTTTCATAAATTCATCATATCTGTCGGCCATCTGACGCATAACATGCGGATGCATGCAGGACCCATAGAATTCTTTCGGGCGGATGATATCAAGGCTGAATTTCACCAGCTCCGCATCAAGATTATGACCTATCTCAAGTGCTTCTTTCGGTGTACAGTTTACACGGGAATCACTGCCTGCATGAAAAGAAGCGTTAAATTCCAGAAATAAGCCATGATCTTCGGCTGCTTTTGCCACTTTTTTCAAGTTGTTCTCCGAAAAAGGCTTTTCCTTTGCAGTGGTGAGAAGATCCACTTTTGTGATTTGGAGTCCGTCAAGTTCCCACTCCACAGCCTTGTCCATCAGTTCATAGAGGGACATCGTCTGCTCAAAATAATAATCCTTTCCAAATCCCCAGCTCTCCCCAAATCCAAAAAAATGCAGGGTATAAGTGTGCATCCCCAACCTCAAAGGTCTGTTTTTGTTGTTCATGTTCCAATCCTCCTTTTTCATTCTTTATTTGATTTAAGTTTCTTAGCGTAACGTACGGAAACAAAAGAAACCAGAATCCCGAGAATCCCACATCCAATGACCCAGTACCAGATCAGGTCATAACCAAAATTCCCATATTTGTCAAGCCAGATACCGGCCAGTTTTGCAAAGAATACATCCGGCAGATAACAAATCAGTGAGATAACACCGGTTGCAACACCTGTGAGTGAAAGCGGAATGCCGACTTCACCCAAAGTCGCAAAGTAAATGCCGCGCATGCCGCTATAAACAACAGCAAATACAAATGTGATGCCAATGCAGAGAATCGTTGCATTTTTAGTAAACAGAACTGCCACGGTTAAAACAGTTGCGATGGCAAGGTAATATCCCAGTGTCTTTACTTTGTAACCAATTTTATCCGAAATAAAACCAATGGCAAGCGTAGAAAGGCCTGCAATTATGTAATTACGAACAACCGCAAAGGTGCTTGCCTGTGTCTGAGAAATACCCAGAACATTTACCGTATAAGAACCCAGATACCCATTTGCAGCCGAAGTAAAGGAAAAGCAGAAAAAAATCAGCAGGGATAACAGCCATGTGCCAGGCATCCTTAATACTTTGAGCACTGAGGCAAAGGACATTTTCTCCTGTGTGGGAATTGTGCCTTTGGATTCGGCAAGTTCTGCATCTTCTGCACCAATGATGTTGTTGGGAAGTACAATAAATACAATTACTGCCAATACCAGGAATAAGGTACCGTTAAAGAACAGCATATTTCTCCACTGTGCTCCCAGAACAGCCAAATCTGTTGTATTTCCCGGCATAATGGCACGATTCAGCAATCCGACACCTAGAAAACCCAGAAGCATACCCATAATTGCCCTGACAAATTCAGAACTTGAAAACATGGAACCCTGCTCAGAAGCGTTCCCCATCTTACGCACCGTCTTCAGGTATGCATTCCAGATGAAAAAGCTGGTGCCAACACCGTATAAAACATGGATAATAATTATAGACGTACCATTTGGAACCAGGCCGAACCAGAAGGAACAGATTCCCATCATAACTGCTCCGATAATCAGCAGCCATTTTTCTCCAAACCTGTCCACCAGAATTCCGCCCACCGGATATCCAACCGTACAAATCAATCCAAACCAGAAGCTGAAAGTCCCGATAAACTCATTTACATTCGCTGTGGATGCAACCGGTTTATATTCGGAAAACAGCATAACCATCTGATCATAATAACTGTATCGCAGAAAGGGGACATATACCATAACCCCCGCCATCAAAGATACTACAATTAGTACAAACCAACGTTTTTTCCCTGTTATTACCATAAAATCCTCCTCCATTTGAGTATATTTTCTTCCTATACTCCAGTTAAATTAAAAAAGTTAACGTGTACACTTTTTAAAGCCAAAAAAAGCTAATGTGCTCACTGACATGCAATTTGAATCTCTATCCCTCCTCACTTCCAGGATTATGTTCGTCCGGAACATATACCTTTTCAAGATTTTTAAGAAGCAGCTGATTACATTCCTGTTCTCCCCGCCTTCTTTCTTTCAATTCCCGCCCCATATACATTTCCAGCATTCCCTTTACAATCAGGGTATTTGTTTTACTGAAATACGCAGCATCTTCATCCGACAGTTTGTTATAATTTGCAGCTCGTCTTAAGATCAGAAAGTCTCGTTCTATGACATTATCTGAAAACAGAAGTGTATAATAATAAGCCGGATATCGTTCGGATCCTGTCACCGGAAACAATTCATAATATTCCATCAATGCATCTGAGAACATCGTATTATACTCTCCCCAAAAGAGTCTGTAAAACAAATCCGGTCTCCCGAATGCATACTTGTTGTATAACACCCATCCTCTAATATAAGCATCCATCAGATTATCATCAATGTCCATCAGCTGGCCATATTCAATCATATAGTCAATAAAGAATCTTATTGATCCAAGAACGATCAAATATTCCAGGCTTTCAAAATGCTTGTACAGCGCAGCCGGGGAACAGCCATTCTCTTTTGCGATTTCCCTCACGGTTATCTTTGAAGCATCTTTCTCTTTCAATTTATTGTACATGGACAGGATTAAACGACGTTTTGTCTCATTCCCTTTTTCATAAACAGCCATATTATATATTATCCAATTGCATGTTTTTTGAATTATTTTTTGAACACATTAACTCATTTTTCAATACTATCTTATTTTAATACACCCGTCAAGAATTTACTCAAGCCAGCTGCTTATCAAATCCTCATGCTTCTGCATCCACTCTTTGCATGCAGAAAGGGGATCCCCCTCGCTGACTTCAATTGCGTCCATAAGATCGTTTAAATCTGTCTCACTTAAATGGAGGTTTTTGAAAAATGCATTTACCTCCGGCATATCCTTCTCCAGCCCTTTTCTGGCATATTTATATGCAGTCTCTTTTTCACCAAACACACCTTTCGGGTCCTCCAACACCTTCAGCTCCCATTTTTTAAACATCCAGTGAGGTGTCCATCCTGTCACAATAATGGGCTCTTTTTCCTTGACTGCTTTACCAAGAGCCGCTGTCATGCTTGCCGCGCTTCCATTGATGAGTTTGTAATCCAGGTTGTAATCCTTCAAGGCATCCTCGGCTGCCAGCATGATTCCCGCACCTGCATCAATACCGATAATCTTACCATCAAATAGTTCTTTTTTATCGTTAAGATCCTCTATACTATCGATATCCACATAGGCAGGAACCACGAAACCGACAAGTGCATTTTCAAAAACCGGCCCCAAATCCACCATGTCATCACCATATTTCTCAATATAGCTTTTGTGCGTGACCGGAAGCCATGTATCCAGATAGGCATCCGTGTTGCCACTTGCTACAGAAGTGAAAATGGGTGCAATGTCTGCCATTTTTATATCCACATCATACCCCATCTTTTCTTCCAGAACAGCCGCTGCAAGATTCGTTATCGCAACGGAATCAGACCAGTCCACATAGGCAAGATGTACTGTTTTTCTCTCCTGGTCTGTATCCTTCCCGCATCCTGCCAACCCGGTCATAATAATTGATAATGAGAAAACTGCTGCCAACATTCTTTTTACCATGATAATAATCTCCTTAAGAATTCCGCTTCTTCAACCGTAGCTTAACAAACATTCTACCTGATTTCTTATTCTCCTTTCCCAATTCCTGTGTTAACCTGTCCAGAATCATGGCGATAATTACGACCGCTATCCCACCTTCCAGACCATCTCCCAGCTTCATCTGTGTAATTCCCTGGAGTACAATTTTACCAAGTCCGTCCGCACCGATCATTGCGGAAATGACAACCATCGAAAGCGAAAGCATAATCGTCTGATTGAGTCCTGCCAGAATTGTCGGCATGGCAAGAGGGATCTGAATCTTAAAAAGCATCTGCGCCGTGGTGGAACCAAATGATCTTGCCGCCTCCACCAGATCTTTCGATACTTCTCTGATACCCAGATTTGTCAGTCGGATAATCGGCGGCATGGCAAATATAATCGTAGAAACCGCACCTGGAACTGTACCCAAATCGAAAAAATAAACCGCCGGAATCAGATAAACAAACGCCGGCATCGTCTGCATAAAGTCCAGAACAGGACGTAGGATTTTTTCCGCCCTGTGATTCAGGGACATCAAAACTCCAAGGGGCAGACCAATTACCATGGCTATCAAGGCTGCGGTAAGAACGAGACTCAGCGTTTCCATAGCGGGGTTCCATAATTCCAGATTGTCTATGAACAATAAGCCAATACCTGAAAAAAACGCAAGCCCCTTTCCTGACAGCCACCAGGCGAGCAGCATAATGATGATAATAAACAGGACTACAGGCATCAGCATCAAAAACCAGTCGATTCCATCAATAATACTTTCCAGACCAACCTTTATTCCTCTGAAAAACCCGGAAAAATTTGCTGTCAGCCAGTCAACGGCTCTTTCGGCATAATCACCAATTGGAATTTTTAAGAAAACAGGCATACTACGCATCCTCCTTTCCCACATTTTTCAAAAGAACCGTCGACTTAAAGACAACCCCTTTTCGGTTTATGTCTTGCGTGAATGCCCTGATATAGTCATCTGCAGGTTTGTAAAGAATCTCTTCCGGTGTTCCGGTTTGCATAATACAGCCATCCTTCATGATTGCAATCTTATCTCCCAGTTTTAAAGCTTCATCCAAATCATGCGTAATAAACAGGATTGTTTTTTTTATCCGGGATTGGAGTGTCAGCAGCTCATTCTGCATATTCTTTCTAATTAGTGGATCCAGTGCACTGAAAGCCTCATCCATCAGTAAGATATCTGCGTCTGTGGCCAAAGCCCTGGCAAGTCCGACCCTTTGCTGCATACCTCCTGAAAGTTCCTCAGGTTTGGCATATTCATAACCCTTCAGGCCCACTACTTCGAGCATCTCAATTGCTTTCCTATTTCGCTGCACCGCATTTACTTTTTGAACTTCAAGACCATAAGCGACATTCTCAAGAATATTCCGATGTGGAAACAGTGCAAAGTTCTGAAAAACCATTGCAGCTTTCTTTCTGCGTATTTCCATCAGCCGGGACCGGTTCGCATCTACAATATTCTCTCCATCTATGTAAACTTCTCCACTGGTTGGCTCTATAAGCCTGTTAAGACATCGGACCAAGGTTGATTTCCCACTTCCTGATAACCCCATAATTACAAAAATCTCACCCTCCCGGACGCTAAAGGATGCATTATTAACGCCGACAATATGTTGATGCTCCTTAAACAAAGTTGCTTTATCCTCTCCGGCTTCCAGAAAATGAAGCATCTGCTTTGGTGACGGGCCAAAAACCTTATAAACATTTTTTACTTGAATTTTTTCCATAATTTCTCCATTTCTTCAAGGGTTTCTTTCATCACCTATGTGGTTTTTGCCTACAATCCGTTAAGTGAACGTGTTAACTTTTATATAAATAATAGAATAACTTCTATCATATGTCAAGCTTTTTAAGAAAATTTGCTGTCAAACTGAAAAAAACTTTTGATGCATTTTTTCTAAAAATATCTTATACTGTTAAGCATACACATTGAAAAATAACAAAGGAGTACTTATGATATGATTCATACGATTTTACTGGATTTAGATAATACCCTTCTGGATTTTAGCAAGGCGGAGCGTATAGCTCTGAGCAATACCTTAAAGCAACTTGGAATAGAACCGGATGAGCATATTTTAAGCAGATACAGTGAATTGAATCTCGCTCAGTGGAAACTGCTGGAACAAGGTAAAATCAGTCGCAATGAAGTTAAACTTCGCCGTTATCGCCTTTTATTTGATGAATATAAGATTGACTGTTCTGCTGAAGAAGCAGCCAGGATTTATGAGAATATGCTTGGTATGGGACACTACTTTATAGATGGTGCTGAAAAGCTTCTTAAAGAGCTTCAAGAGCAATACAGTCTCTATATTGTTACGAATGGAACAAAGAGTGTTCAGACAGGCCGAATCAAAAGTGCTGCGCTTGAAAAATATTTTCAGGGTATTTTCATCTCCGAAGATATTGGGTTTAATAAACCAAGCCGGGAGTTTTTTGAGCGATGTTTTTCCGGAATTCCGGATTTCGAAAAAGAAAGTACTGTCATTGTGGGTGATAGCCTCACCTCCGACATCCTGGGCGGCATAAATGCCGGTATTAAAACCATCTGGTTTAATCCGGAACATAAGATAAATAACTCTGATATTCTCCCAGATTATGAAATTGCTTTATTAAATGAATTGATTCCTTTATTGGATGCGTTAAAGTAAATCGCACCGCGCTTTCTATATCCCAGTATACAAAAGGAACTGCCACGGCAGTTCCTTTTGTATACTGGGTATGATATCGCGTCAATGGCCAAAGCTTTATGACAATGGATATTTATCCGTGAGATTCTTAACCAATGCCCTTGCTTTTTCCCGGGCAGCTTCTCCCTCATGCAGCATCAGCGCAATTGCTTCTGCGATTTTATCCATATCTTCGGAATTCATGCCCCGGGCCGTGACGGCAGGTGTTCCCAGCCGGACACCGCTTGTTACGAATGGCGACTGAGGATCATTCGGAATCGTATTTTTATTCGCAGTAATATTAACACTGTCGAGAAGTATCTCCACTTCTTTTCCGGTTTTGCCCATCGCAGCCAGATCAACTAACATCAGATGATTATCCGTTCCCCCCGACACAATTTTAATTCCGCGCTTTATCAAGCCATCGCAAAGCGCTTTTGCGTTTATTACAACATCTTTTCCATATTGCTGAAATTCATCGCTTAATGCC
The DNA here is from genome assembly GCF_018866245.1 of Novisyntrophococcus fermenticellae. Classification (GTDB taxonomy): domain Bacteria; phylum Bacillota; class Clostridia; order Lachnospirales; family Lachnospiraceae; genus Novisyntrophococcus; species Novisyntrophococcus fermenticellae. Next base: position 391,959 of record NZ_CP076458.1, on the reverse strand, counting down.
TCTTTAAAGCAGACTGCCTTTGCCGCAATCACATGCATCAACGGGCCTCCCTGTATCCCCGGGAATACCGCTTTATTCAGCTTATGCTCTTTTGCAAACGCTTCACTGGATAATATAAGACCTCCTCGGGGTCCACGCAGCGTCTTGTGGGTGGTAGTGGTCGTAACATGTGCATAAGGAATCGGGCTCTCATGCTGACCGGTTGCCACAAGCCCTGCAATATGCGCCATATCCACCATCAGATATGCTCCTACCTCATCTGCAATTTCACGAAAGCGCTTAAAATCTATGGTTCTGGCATAAGCACTGGCTCCTGCAATAATCAATTTGGGCCTGTTCTCTTTTGCAAGGCGTTCTATTACCTCGTAATCAAGAAAGCCCTCGTCATTCACACCATAGGGAACAACATGAAAATAGGAACCGGACAGGTTTGCCGGACTCCCGTGGGTGAGATGTCCTCCATGAGCCAGATCCATGCCCATAACCGTGTCTCCCGGCTGGAGTAATGCAAAAAACACCTCCATATTGGCCTGTGCTCCGGAATGTGGCTGAACATTGGCATAGGTGCAGCCAAAGATTTCTTTGGCACGGCTGATGGCCAGTGATTCCACCTCATCCACACATTGACAGCCCCCATAAAATCGTTTCCCCGGGTAGCCTTCTGCATATTTATTGGTAAGAACGCTTCCCATAGCCGCCATCACAGCTTTCGAAACCCAATTTTCTGACGCAATCAATTCAATATGGCTGTTCTGGCGCTCCTGCTCTCTCTCAATCAAATCCGCAATTTCAGGATCCACCACTCTCACTTCATCTAAAGAATACATATTTGTTCCTCCTGGGCATACTTATGTTTGTGTCTGACGCACACACTATGAACATAATACGGAAAAACAACTAAAATGTCAAGACCTATAATTCAATTAACTGTTTTGGAGAATGTGTCAGATTGTCGCATCCGTCTTCAGTCACTATGACCATATCTTCAATTCTCACTCCACCAAATCCAGGGACATAGACACCCGGTTCCACAGTTTCGATCATATTTACCTGAAGAACTGTCTGATCGGTGATGGACAGACGAGGTTCCTCATGGATGAACAATCCGACGCTATGTCCCAGTCCGTGTCCAAAGCACTTCCCATAACCTGCCTCTGTAATAAGATCTCTTGCCACCTTGTCCACTTCACAGCCCTTTAAGCCTGCCCGGATTACACCAAGAGCTGCTACCTGCGAGCGGAGAACCACATCATAAATTTCCTTCTGCTTTTCATCAGCCTTACCAATCACTACTGTTCTTGTCATATCCGAACAATACCCCTTATAGAGACACCCGAAATCCATCGTAACAAAGTCTCCGGCTTCCAGCTTCTTTTCTGACGGAATGGCATGAGGCATAGAAGAATTTACACCGGAGGCGATAATCGAATCAAATGAAAATCCTTCTGCTCCATGCTGCTTCATCTCATATTCCAAACGTGCTGCTACCTCAAGTTCTGTCAGCCCAGGCTTTAAGAAATTCAAAATAGCGGTAAAGGCGGCATCACCGATGCTCTCCGCTTTTCTAAGGTATTCCAGTTCCTCCGGTGTCTTAATCTGTCTTAAATTATTGACAGACTGTTCCATCGGAACCCAGTGTTCCACATCCAGTTCCTGATTATATTTAGCGAATTCACTGCATAACATGGAACAGTCTTCATAACCCAGTATCTTTGCATAATCGCGCTCTATACACTCCTTCAGGATATCAATACGTCTATGCTCCCTGTTTTCCTCTGCTACCGTAAAGTCACTTTCGCCGGCAGCCGCTTCCGTATATCGGGAGTCTGTGATGAGTACATGTTGATTCATAGAAATATAAAGAACCCCTTCTCCCCCTCTGAATCCACTTATATAGCGCATATTATAAGGATCTGTAATTAACAATGCATCAATACCTTTTTCTTTTAATAAATTGTCTGTCTTCGTCATCATTTCGCTTCGTACTCCTTTTGTAGGTATTTTGACCTTTGTATCTATTATCTTATCACAAAGAATATTTTTTTGCCAGTGGCAGGTTCTCTGTGTGACTAACTCACAGAACTTTTTCTTTATCTGTATTATTCTATACACAGATAGAAATACTAGATAAAAAGAAGAGCGGTATTAAAGTTCTTCATAAAGTGGAGGTAAAATATATGTCAGTAGTTCATGTAACAAAAGAAAACTTTGATAAAGCAATTAATGTTTCAGATAAGACCGTTGTGGTAGATTTTTTTGCGACCTGGTGCGGACCTTGTAAGATGCTGGCTCCTGTAGTTGAGCAGGCTGCTGAGGAAATCAATAATACGGCATTCTACAAAGTGGATATTGATGAAGAGATGGAATTGGCTCAGAGATACCAGATTATGAGTGTACCTACACTCCTGTTTCTGAAGAATGGTGAAGTGGTAAATAAAAGCGTTGGTGCCATTCCATTGGAACAGCTGAAAGATATGATAGATTCTGTTAAATAGGTTCGAAATTCCAAACGTAAAGTCTCAAAACACAAATATGGGAGCACTGCAATCAAAGCAGTCTCCCATATTTGTGTTTATCCGTAAATTTCAGGATACCTGAATCATTACCTTTCCGGTTCTCCTATACTCTGGTTTTGTAAATACATCTACAATATTCTCCAGCGGAACAACATTTGTAATCAGGCTCTCCAGATCAATCGACTTAGACTCTAATACGGCGATTGCTCTCTCAAAGGTATATGGATTAATAAATGAAGATGTAATCTTCAATTCTTTTTTAAAGACATCATCCGGTTTCAGCGGAAAGCTGTCTTCCGGAGCTGCCAGGCCAAAGAACATCACCGTTGCGGCCTTTCCTGCCAGCTGCACTGCCTGTTCCTGAGTGTGAATGTTACCGACACACTCGATCACGACATCTACATTCTTACAATACGCATCCAGAACCTCCTGGGCATCCTCTTCCAGCGGATTAATCACCTTTGTGGCTCCCAGCTTTAGTGCCTGCTCTCTCTTTTCTTCCACCGGTTCAGACAGGATCAGTTTCGATGCCCCCGCATGCTTCGCCAGCTGTAGCATAATCATCCCGATAGGGCCGCCGCCAATTACCAGCACTGTGGATCCAACTTCAATATTACAGAGATCTATACCATTCAGACAGCAGGAAATGGGCTCTGCCATAGCTGCTTCTATAAAACTTAAATCTTCTGAAAACTTGTATACCTGCTTTTCACGCATGACAACATATTCTGCAAAAGCGCCATCCACGGTCGTACCAACGCCAACCATCCCGGTACAAAAATGTTCTTTCCCGGTCTTACAGTAATAGCACTCTCCACAGGTGTCATTCGGATCACCGCTTACACGGTCACCCACTTTTACCGCTGTAACTTTCGAACCTGTCTTTACAACAACACCCGAAAACTCATGTCCCGGAATCAGTGGGGGATTCACCTCGAATGCACCGCCATCACCATTGAAGATATGGATATCTGTTCCGCAGACCCCACAATACTTCACCTGAATCATCACTTCATTGTCTTTGAGTTCTTTCTCGGGAACTTCTTCTACTCTCAAATCTTGTCTGCCATGATATACAGCCGCCTTCATATTCCCATCCTCCTGAATTGAAATAAAAATCTATGACCCTATGATACCACGCTAAGGGGAATATATCCATAATTTCTTTCCGTCTAAACAGTCTCTATCATCTTGTCCACGGGAAGTATCATACATATTCCATGAGCCGGAGACTTAATCCCCGACTTTTCTTTAACAGCCGCCATAATTCTCTCAGCTACCTCTTCGTCAACGATACTGAGAACCATCTCTCTTTCATAACCTACAGTAATACCCATAATCTTTTCCACATTGAGTCCTACACCACGGGCATTCAGTATCGTGGCCCCGCACGCACCCTGTTCATGGATAATATCGGTAATCTCCTCAGCAAAGCCGCTGTTCACTACAATAAAGAGGGCTTTTTTATTCTTCATTACTTTTTTCCTCCACCATTAAAATGATAACCCGTCTACACTTATAGTAAACGCGATTCCAGTATTTGGCTTATCAAATTTATACTTTCTCACAAGCAGTCCCAGCACATAATCGGCCTTTTCCCTTGTAAGAACACAGGTGATAATCACCTTATTTTCTTCGGGCGTAAACCCGAATGCCTCCACCAGAGAAGGTTTGGCCGATGCCGCACCCTTTCCATATAGGATATGAACTACTTTTGCATCTTCATCCGAAAGAAAATCCAGCAGAGAACCTTGCAGCTTCCTCCCCGCAATCAGAATAAGATAGACAATATTCTTTCGTTTATCACCGTTCATACTCTACATCCTCCGCATCATCAGCCAATAAATTTTCCAGATCCATAACTTCTTCTTCCACTGTTTCCCTTCTAATCTTTTTCAGTCGTACTTCATATATAATACCTAAAATCTGCACAGCAATCAAGGGCGTAACTGAAATAAAAGCAATTATACCAAATCCATTGGTTAAAACAGACTGTGCCCTGGAACCTGCCGTGGCTGCAACTGCCTGTGCAACACCAAGGGTCAGGGGTGTGAGAAACGCGGATGTAAGTGCCCCGCCGGTAACACCTCCCGAATCAAATGCAAGCCCTACAAAGAGCTTCGGTGCAAATTTCATCAGGATAATTGCCACTGCATAAAGAGGTATCAGAAAATAAAGGATGTTGATTTGTGTAAGGATTTTAAGCATACTCAGCAAGGCAGCAAATCCAATTCCGATAGCCAGCGTTGTCCGTATGGTGGATTTCTTGATGTGCCCTTTGGTAATTTCATCCACCTGATCTCCCAGCACCGTAACCGCCGGCTCTGACAGCGTAATAGCGACGCCAAGAATAAATCCAACCACTAACAGCAGCCACTTATACCAGCCCGGACGGGACGGATCGAAGAAAATTTCACCGATATACTTAGCTGCATAAGCAAACCCATAGTCAATTCCCGATAGAAAGATTAAAAGCCCGAAATAAACAGGAATCGTCCCCATCAATATCCGGATAAGTTCTTTTGCCGGAAGCTTAATCAGGATAAACTGGAACACCAGAAAGACCAGGACAATCGGAAGAATCGCAAAAGCCACATCCCATATGTTTCCGAGAAGAATGCTTCTCAGCGTTTCCGTCGTTTCCGGCATATAGGCATTTGCCGGGGGAACTACTCCGCCGTTCCTGATTTTTAACACAATCCCATAAATAAATACTGCCAAAATCGGTCCGACTGATGCCATTCCGATAATGCCAAATGTATCATCGGTTGTTTTACTCTTTGACATTGTCGTGGATGCTCCCATGCCCAGAACCAGTATAAAGGGAACCGAAATATCGCCCGTGGTGGCTCCGCTGCCATCAAACGCCAGAGCTATAAACTCTTCCGGTACAAAAATTGCAGTCAGGAATATTACAATATACAATACAGCAAATACGATTTTAATATTGATATTCTTTAAAATGCGGAACAATGCAAATCCGACGAATACACCGATTCCTACGCTCATAATCCAGATAAACGTAGTAACGTCAACAATATCCATCAACATATGGGTTTGCCTTGCCAGAACCGCCAGAGCCGGCTCAGCCACTGTTGAGAGCAGACCAAACAGTAATCCGAAGGTGATAATAAAAACAGTCTTCTTAAGTTTTACCAGAGAGTTTCCCACCAGTTTACCAATCGGCAGAATACTTTCATCCAGCCCCACCAAAAATAATGATTGCCCTACTACAACAGATACATATCCGATGAATAATTTCACATAGTTAAATGCATCTTCCATGGGTGCAACAAACACACACATCACAATCATAACGGCAGCGAGGGGTAATGAGGATACAAAGGTTTCTTTTAATGTACGAATTGTCTTCATAAGATCATAGTTTACACATTTCTGTGCATAGTGCCTCCCTTCAGTTGTCTTTTACTATAAAAATCCGGGCAAGTTTGGCCGACCGGATTTTTATAGACTATATTATTATACCTCAAATTTGGTGTTCGCACAACAGTAGAACACCGAAAAGCGAAGACAAATCGTATTACGTATCTTTATTACCCCTTAATTCTGCTCACCCGGTCATTTGCTTCTCTATATAAATCCCCGGGATCTGTTCCTATATTAAATCTTCCATCTTCATAAAGAATTCTTCCGTTGACCATGGTCAATTTTATATTGCTCTTGCTGCCGCTGTAAACAATGTTTCTTGCTATATTATTTACAGGCTGCATATTCGGCTGGTTCAGGTCAATCAGAATCAGATCGGCCAGCTTTCCCTCTGCCAGGGCGTCACACTCTGTCAGCCCCATCGCCTTTGCACCTCCACTTGCTGCCATATATAAAACCGACTCTGCTTTTAATGCAGACGCATCCTGATATTTCAGCTTCTGAAGGCCCGTTGCCAGGAACATTTCCCGAAACATATCCAGACAATTATTGCTGGCCGGACCATCCGTTCCGATTCCCAGTTCGATTCCCATATCCAGCATCTGCTCAAGCGGTGCAATTCCGCTGGCTAATTTTACATTGGAGCCGGGATTGGTAACCACATATAACCCTTTCTCCCTGAAAATCTCCAGATCTTCCTCCGACATATGAACACAGTGAAATCCACCTCCGCCAAATTCAAATAAACCCAGCTTGTTCAGATACACCGTAGGCGTCATGCCATTGCGCCCGATACATTGCTCTACCTCCGAAAGGCTTTCCGAATTATGCGTGTAGACCGGCGCCTTATACTTATGTGCCAGATCCGATAATTTTTCCAGCAATGCCCGGGAGGTGGTGTATTCGGCGTGGAATCCGAGTTTATAGCTGATTCTTTCATGATAATTGTTATAGATCTGATACTCCGCTTCTACCTCCTCTATGGAACTTTGGAAATCATTGAGCCCTGAAGTAAGTACAGTTCGAAACCCTGTATCCACAGACGCCTGCACATTTTGCTCGGTAAAGTAATACATATCAAAGTTAGAGGTGATTCCACTTGTCAGGTATTCCATGATTGCCAGTTTAGAAAAACAGTAGACATCTTCTTTCGTCAATTTGGCTTCCATAGGAAAAACCTGATCATTCAGCCAGGAGAGCAGCGGCAGGTCATCTGCATATGATCTTAAAAAAGTCATCGGTGAATGCGTGTGAGCATCTTTGAATCCCGGCATCAGCAGATTTCCCTTACAATCCAGCTCCCTGTCCCACTGCTTTTCGTTCCTTTGTGCCTTCACCGCTCCCACATGGGTAATGCGGTTTCCCTCCACCCAGAGTTCACCGTCCTCTGTTTTAATACCATCCGCCATTGTCAGCAGTTTACAGTTATAGAATCTCACGCTCATAACTTTTCCCTCCTTTATCGCTTTCCTTTATCATAGATCTCTCCAAGTGCACGTGGCGCATGGTTGTGTTTTGAGAAGAATATCAGCAAAACAAGCGTCAGGATATATGGAAGTGTCATTACAAGATCCGAGTAGGCGCTGGGCATCTTTAAGATCAATACCAGCTGGTTTCCTCCTGACTTTGCAAAACCAAAGATCAGACATGCCGCTAATGTGGGAAGTATCTTCCAGTTCCCGAATATCAGGGCCGCTATGGCCAGATAGCCGTATCCCACATAAATTGCAGATGAAAAGTTTGCGGATATTGAATAAGCAAAGCACATACCGGCTATTCCCGAAAGAGCCCCCGATACTAAAACGGCCGCCAGTCTGACCCGTCCCACGCGGATGCCCGCCGCATCCACTGCATGGGGATTATCTCCACAGGCTCTTAAATGAAGCCCGTATCTGGTTTTATAAAGTACAAACCATGCAAGAAAAGCCACAATTACAATTACAATCTCAAAGGGATAAAGCCGGGTGAATATAGCACCCAGAAGCGGAATTTTCGCCAGTCCCGGAACTGTAATCCGAGTGGAAACCCCCAACTGAAATTTATCAGACGGTGCCCCGAATAAAATCGGATTCAGCTGTTTAACCAAAAAAGTAGTAAGCGCTGCCGCCAGAATATTCAGCACCACACCACTGATCGTCTGGTCAGCCTTAAACTTAATACACAGCGCTGCATGGAGCAGAGAATATGCCGCACCTCCCAGCATCGCAAAAAGCAGTGCGAGTAAAACCTGAGACATTGAGCCCGCTTGAAATATATCAGCAGTTAATACAACAAATAAGGAACCGATAAAAGCACCAAAGCCCTGCAAACCCTCCAGCGCCAGGTTCGTAATCCCACTTTTTTCGCAGTAAATTCCCCCAATTGCCATAATAAACAAAGGCAGTGCAAATGAGAGGCCATCAATAATAATCGTGTTCATATCAGTGCACCTCCTGCTTCTGAGCGTCTTTTGCCTCTTCTGAAATTTCCTCTTTCATTTTAGAAACCCAATCCCTTATAAACACTCCGCAAGCGCTGCACAGTAGGATAATTCCAGTGATAACGGACGCAATTTCAGCCTGTACTCCTCCGGCAGAACTCATGTAAGTACTTCCCTTACTCAAAATTGTAATCAGGAAGGAGGAAAAGATATTTCCAATCGGATTCGCATTTCCTAAAATTGCGACTGCAATCGCATCGAATCCGGTAGACGGCAATACCTTGGGCTGTATGGATGCAAAATATCCAAGGAAATACGTCACCCCAGCCAGTCCAGCCAATCCCCCTGAAATCATCATGGTCAGTACTATGTTTTTCCCAACATTCATCCCGGCATACTTTGCCGCCTTCGGACTGGCTCCCACTGCCTTAATTTCAAATCCTGCAGTCGTTCTTTGAATCAGAAAGCGCAGTAGAAAAGCAGCAATTACCGCAAGTGCGATTCCAAGAGGAATATCAATCTTCAAATCTCCCACTTCTGTTCCCATCAGCGTAAGTCTGGAAGCATCTGTCACCTCCTTAGACTGTCTTGATACCGGATCCACATATTTCGTGTTAATAAAAAATGCAATGATATACTGCGCAATATAATTGAGCATGATGGAGGATACCACTTCATTTATATTAAATTTATGCTTTAAAAATCCAATCAATCCGCCCACCAGCATACCGACTGCAAGGCCGATGAGAAGAACCAGCAGTTTCGCAAGCGGTGCAGGCAGAGAGGCTGCGTACCCTACAGTAATTGAGGCTATAAATCCGGCAGTCAGCATTTGCCCCGAAACCCCGATATTAAATAATCCGGCCTTCAATGCAAGAGAGACTGCCAGAGCTGCAAAGAGCATTGGAGTCATGGCATTTAAAAAACTGGTAAAGTCTGTAAGCGGACTTTTAAACCCTGCATAAGAAGGTTTTGACAGAATTCCGCAGCCCTGCAGCAGATTTTTAAAAGCATGAAACGGGGATCCTCCAGTTAAGGCGATGACAACAGAGCCCGCAATCAGGCTGATTATGATGGAAAAAACAGGGATTGCAATAAATTGGGTCTTTTCATTGCCCAACAGCTTAACAAGTCCCTTTTTTATTTCATATTTCACTTTTTTCATGAGTTTTTACCCCCATCATAAATTCTCCGACTTCGTTGGCGCTTAAAGCTCTGGCATCTGCTATTTTCAGCATTTCTCCACCATAGACAACTCCAATGGTATCGGCAAGCTCCATAATCTCATCAAGCTCCAAAGACACCAGTAATACCGCTTTCCCCAGATCACGTTCCTGTAAAATCTGTTTCTGGATATTTTCGATCGCACCAATATCCAAACCTCTGGTTGGCTGGACAAAAATCATCAATGGATTTTGCAGTTCTATTTCTCTTCCGATAATTGCTTTCTGCTGGTTTCCTCCGCTCATGGATCGAACTTTCGTTTTCGTTCCCCTTCCGCTTCTGATATCGTAGGATTCAATGATCTCTTTCCCATATTCATCTATCTTTTTATTCTGCAGAATTCCCTGTTTTGACAATGGCTCTTTAAAATAACTGCGCAGGGCAATATTCTCTGCAAGTGTAAAATCCAATACCAGTCCGCAGTTATGCCGGTCTTCCGGTATATAGGAAATACCATCTATCATTCTTCTTCGAATGTTGTATTCCGTAATATCTTTTCCGTTTAAGGTGATTGTCCCCTTCTTTACCGGCAGCATGCCGGCTATGGCATCTGCAATTTCTGTCTGTCCGTTTCCGGACACTCCCGCAATTGCAAAGATCTCTCCTCCTCTTATGGAAAAGCTGACGTTTTTGACAAGCGGGAATTTATCCGCATTATGAACAGTCAGATTTTTTACTTCCAGCACCACATCTTTATAATCCGGTGCTTTCTTTTCCAGGTTTAAGATAACCTCTCTTCCCACCATAAGATTGGCCATCTCTTTTGTAGATGTATCGGCAACATCTCTGACCGCAATCAGCTTTCCCTGGTTTAGAATCGCACAGCGGTCTGCCACTTGTTTTATTTCCTCCAGCTTATGTGAAATGAGAAGAATCGTTTTTCCATCCTCTCTCAAAGAGCGAATGATTTCCAGCAGCGATTCTATTTCCTGTGGCGTCAGAACAGCGGTTGGCTCGTCGAAAATCAAAATCTCAGATTCCCGGTAAAGCATCTTCAAGATTTCCGCCCTTTGCTGTACGGAAACACCTACATCTTCTACCATATTTCCCGGATTCACATCCAGCTTATACCGCCTGGAGAGTTCGGCAATCTGACTTTCTGCAGTTTTATTATCCACATACGGAATCACTCCAAACAGTTTTTTTACCGGTTCCATCCCCATAACGATATTCTCCGCTATCGTATAATTCTGTACCAGTTTAAAATGCTGATGTACCATCCCTATATTTAATTTAGCCGCATGATTGGGGGAGGAGATTTTCACCTTTTCGCCCCGTATGAAAATCTCCCCTTCATCCGGCTCATACATTCCAAAAAGCATGCTCATCAACGTGGATTTGCCTGCCCCATTTTCCCCCAAAAGGGCATAAATCTCTCCCTCTTTCACCTGAATCGTTACATCATCGTTGGCAACAACTCCCGGAAAGCGCTTTGTAATATGCTTCATTTCTACAATATATTCCGCCATATTTTCTCCTCTTATTACTTTAAATAGAGAGAAACTGCCGGTGGCAGTTTCTCTCCATTAATTAAAGGCCGGGAAAGTCCTCCACTGTAATACCTTCACTGAAGTTCGCAGGTGGAACAATTGTTCCGTCTTTAACAAGTTTATATGCCTCGTCTAATTTTGTGATTGTTTCCTTTGAAAGCTGCTGCCTGCCTTCTTCTTTTACATAGCCGGTCGAATCAGAGTCTGCACCTAAAAGAGCATTTTCTCCTTTAAAGCTATCCTCTCTGATTGCATTCAGCTGTTTCTGATCATTCATTCCCATCACTTTTAACACGGAAGTCAGAATGATGTTCTCATTTCCATTAACCCCATCATCATACTGATCCACATCACATCCGATTACTTTCGCATCCCCACCGGCTTCTTTCACCGCTGTAAATACACCATTACCTGCACCACCGGCAGCAACCAGCATGATATCCACACCTTCCGTCAGAAGAGCCTGCCCAACATTCTTTCCGGCTGCCTGATCGGCAAAGTCTCCGATATAATTGCCTCCGACATTCTGGCCTGTCACATCCGTTCCTGCATATGCAGGGATTTCAACACATTCTGCTGCTGCACCAAGGTTTTTTACAGCATAAGCAACTCCTGCCTCGAATCCATACTGATAATTTACATTGGAGGGATAGGCAATACCGTTGACAACCGCTACTTTTCCCGTCTTTGTCTCGAGCGCTGCCGCAATACCTGCGAAGAATCCGCTTTCCTGTTCTTTAAACTGCATGGCATAAACATTGTCAAGCTCTATCTCATTTCCATCCGCATCTGTCGGATAGGCATCAATTAACAGGAATTTCGTATCCGGATTATCCTGCGCCAGGGTTCCTATTCCGGCAAACTGGAAACCACAGCAGGCAATCACATCATAATCCGCTACGATATCGGAAACTGCCTGGATTGCTGCCGCCGTGTCACCTGTCTCTTCTTTTACCGGAGTTACGGTATTGTTCTCGTCTGTGTGTTCAGCTATAAAATCCTGGATTCCTTCGTAATTGTTCTGGTTGAAAGAACCATCATCCACACCGGAGGGGCTGGATACAATAGCGATTTTCAATCCGGCTTTTCCGCTGTCTCCTCCGCCGGCATCATTACTGTTCTCCTGCTTCTTCCCGCAGGCACCTAAAGCCATGGACAATACCAATACTGCAACAACTAAGACCGATATTCTTTTCTTCTTCATTTCTGAACCTCCTTGTTCGTTCGCTTTTCGCTTATTATAACCGATTAGGTAAATATTTGCATTATTTTTTTCTTCCGGCTTCCCCGCCAACCTTTTCCAGGCTCTCTGTAAATGGAGGATAGCAAATCCCTCCCTCTGTAACAATTCCGGTAATCAGCGTATGGTCTGTCACATCGAACGCCGGGTTATAGCATCTTACTCCATCGGGGGTCATCGGTTCTTTATAGAATTTACTCCTGATCTCCTCAGCATCCCGCAGCTCAATCTCTATATCCTCCCCTGTTTTGCATTCCAGGTCAATCGTGGAGCTTGGTCCCAGTACATAGAAAGGAATTCCATAGTACTTTGCCAGAACAGCAACCCCGCTTGTTCCGATTTTATTCGCCGTATCTCCATTTGCCGCAATACGGTCGCAGCCTACAAAGCAGGCATTAATCCATCCATTTTTCATAACAAGGCTTGCCATATTGTCACAGATAAGTGATACATCTATTCCTGCTTTATCCAGTTCGTACGCCGTTAGTCTTGCCCCCTGCAGAAGTGGTCTGGTTTCATCTGCAAATACTTTAAAATTCATTCCCCGTTCTTTCCCCAGAAAAAGAGGACCTAAGGCCGTACCATATTTTGATGTGGCAAGCGGACCTGCATTACAGTGTGTCAGGATTCCCCATCCGTCTTTTAATACGGAAAGGCCATATTCTGAAATTCTTTTGCACATCTCAATATCTTCTTCCTGAATTCTGATGCATTCCTGACGAAGCAAGGCCTTGATTGTATCCACTGGAAGATCTTTGTTTTCTGTCACTACACGCTCCATCCGGTTTAAGGCCCAGCTCAGATTAACGGCAGTAGGCCTGGAGGAATTCAGATGTTCTTTATTTTTTACAAATTCAGCATAAAAGGGTTCAAAATCTTTTGCCTCGCTTTTATTTGCCAGGATATAGATGCCAAAACCGGCGCAGATTCCAATGGCAGGTGCTCCTCTTACCTTTAATTCAAAGATCGCATCGTACAGCTCTTCCAGCGTTTCCAGCTCCAGATATTCTTCCTTACCGGGAAGTAACGTCTGGTCAATAATCCGTACTTTTTTTCCGTCTTTTGACAAGCTTACGTTATCAGCTCCATTAATTCCTACAGTTTCCACTCTTCTTCTCCTTGTCTGTTATGAAAGACCTTTTCATCTGTTGACAGCAAATCCAACTTTAAAAGCCTTGGATTCAAATGCTGCTTTATAATCCTCCAGAGAATGTAATTCAATTTCCGGAAAACTGACATAGCCTCTGGTCAGCAGATTCAGTGCTGGTCTAAACGGACCGCAGCGGCTTCCCTTAAGCGTCACCTCATGTACCGCAAACAAACTCAGATCAACTTCCGTTTTTCCCGCATATGTGCTCTTTTGTATAATCGTTCCCTGGTTCCGGACCAGCTTTTGCGCACTTGTGATTCCTGTAGGTGAACCGGTTGCATCAATTACAACTTCAAAAGTCTCCCCGGTATCCTTGCATGTTGTTCCCAGTTTTTCAAACTTCTTCAGCTTTTCGCTGTGTTTACCCACAATTATCAGATCAACACCTGTCAAAGAGATAACCTGAGCAATCATATAGGCCAATCGTCCGTCACCTAAAACCGCTACATTTTGCTCCGGCTTTATATGAATCTGGCTTAAGATTTCCACAGCTGCCGCCAATGGCTCCGTAAAAATCGCCTCTTCGTCTTTTAGTGTATCCGGTACTTCATGAAGAAGATGCGTTTCAATTGACATATATTCGCCAAAGCATCCGTCTTTTTTCTCCATGCCAATGACTCTGCGGTCGTTACAGTGTTTTTCTCTTCCTGTTGTGCAATAAATGCAATGTCCGCACCCGGCGTTTAACTCTCCGACCACTCTTTTTCCAATCAGACTCCTGTCCGGTGATTCCACTACTTCTCCCACAAATTCGTGTCCCATAACCCCTTTAAAATCAGGGCGGTATCCCTTTAGAATTTCTTTATCTGTATTGCATATGGCAGCTAAATGGATTTTAACCAGACTTTCTGTTTTCTGGGGCACCGGCCTCGGGCAGTCTTCCGTATAGCTTATATCTTTTCCATTAAAAACTAATGCTTTCATCGATGGTCACCTCTCTTTCGCAAGGTTCCTCACACAGGCGGTGATTAACCGGGTGAACTGCTTCTCTTTTTTGTCCATGGTTTCCTGTACCTCTTCATGGGTAAGGGGCTGTAACGCCGCATCTGCCGCCACATTGGACATACAGGATATTCCACATACTTTCATGCCCATATGGTGAGCGGCTACTGCCTCACAGGCGGTACTCATACCGGCGGCATCTGCTCCCAGCATGCGGCACATTCTTACTTCTGAGGGAGTTTCAAAATTAGGCCCTGAAAGCTGGATATAGATCCCCTCCTTCAGTGGAATTCCTTCCGCAAGAGCGGTGTCTTTAATCACCTGCCGGCAGGACTCATCATAGATGTGTGCCATATCCGGGAATCTGCATCCCAGCTCATCAATATTCGGACCGATCAGCGGTGACGGTACAAAATTCATAATATGATCCCGGATCAGCATAAAATCCCCCGCTTTAAATCCATAGTTAATGCTTCCTGCGGCATTTGTCAGAAAAAGGGTTCCGGCCCCCATCAGCTTCATCAGTCTGGTTGGAAGAACGACGTCAGACATCTCATATCCTTCATAATAATGAACCCTTCCCTGCATAATAACTACCTTGATATCCCCTATATATCCGAATACAAACCGGCCCTTATGCCCCGCCACGGTAGAAACAGGAAAGCCTTCGATGTCCTTGTAATCCAATACATCCTCAACCTTTATCTTATCGGCAAAGCTCCCTAAGCCCGATCCCAGTACCATTGCAATTTCCGGCTCAAATTGCGTATGCCCCCTTAGGCTCTCATGGCATTTCATTAATTTTTCATATACCTGATTCATAATGTTCTCCTATCTTTTATGCTTTTATTGCCCAGCGCATCTTCGTGGAACGAGCCCGGCTATTTCTATGGCATTCCTCCGCAGACGGACGAATCACATCAGCAGCAACCGCTGAATAGTCACCCACTTTTTGGCCCTCTTTGAATAATTTCTTAACAATCCGGTCTTCCCCCGAATGAAAGGTAAGGATTGCTGCCCGTCCGCCGGGATTAAGTATACCCGGAAGTTTCTGCAGAAATTCATACAACACTTCAAACTCCTGGTTGACATCAATCCGAAGTGCCTGGAAGGTCCGCTGGCAGGATTTGTTGACAGCATCTTTGCGCTTATCCGCCGGGACGAATCTCAGTGTTTGATCGATAAGATTCCGCAGATCATAAGTCGTCAGAATGGACTGCTCTTTTCTGTTTCTTGCTGCCACCGCTGCTGCAATCTCTTCTGCATATGGTTCATCCGCATTCTCTGTCAGCATCCCCACAAGCTCTGCTTTCGTAATATGCTTAAGACGTTCGGCCGCGGAAATTCCTTTTGCCTGATTAAGGCGCAAATCCAGGGGGCCCTCTCTTTTATAGGTAAATCCCCTTTCGGGATTGTCAATCTGCATCGATGATACGCCAAGATCAGCTAATACAAAATCAAACTTACCTGTGGTTTCCGTCACTTGATCAATATCAGCGAAATTTACGTTAAGAGCGGTAAATATCTCTGCTCCAAAACCGGCTTGTTCTAAACGTTTTCTGGTCTTCTCCATCTCAGCCGCATCAACATCCAGCGCGTAGAGATGTCCCTGAAACTGAAGGCACTTCATCATTTCCCTGCTGTGCCCACCATAGCCAAGTGTCGCATCAAGACCTTTCTGTCCCGGTTTAATCTGTAGAAATTCCAGAATCTCTTTTACACAGATTGGAATATGCGTCCCAACCGGTGTACCGCCCTTTTGAATTACCCGCTCAATTGTTTCCGGGTACTTTTCCGGGTTCAGCTCTTTGTACTTTTCCTGATAGCTCTTCGGATGGGTTCCTTTGTAGCGAACCCTCCGCTTGTGGCTTTGTTTATTCTCGTTCATTGTTTTTTCCTGTATGCATTTATAATGGTACCTCTTTCAAAATAAGACTTAACTATTTCAAGTATAAAGTTTATATTTTAAACTGTCAATCGCTTCACGCTTTTCTCATCCATCAATTTTGCAAAATGAAAAAAGGGTAAATTTGTCACTTTTTGTAGACTTTCGTCATATATTTTATTAAAAGGAGGTGATTTAGTGTCTATGCCTGAATTTCCGGAGCCGAATCCTGATTTTTCACAGGAACAGGCTTTGACGATGATCTTATCATCCATAGCACTTGAAGAGTTGTCCCTTAGTCATATCATTAATGCTGAAGGGGAAAAGCTTCAATATGTTTTAGGAACACTACCGGGAGCCACCGGGCCTGCAGCAACAATTGATGATTTGCTCAAAACCAATGAGAGTATCCAAAATCTTTTACAAAACGCCTCCTATAATCAGCTTTTGCTAAAATCCAAAATGCAGCAGGCATTATCTGCATCTGAAATGGCAGGACCTACAGGACACGCCGGGCCTGACGGGCCTTCCGGAGCGGGCGGACCCACCGGACCGGACGGAGAAACAGGCCCCATGGGATCTGCCGGCTCCGCAGCATCTACACCTCCGCCTACTGCTACAGCCGGCTTTGCAGCAAATACCAGCGGTGGGCTTATTGCAGTATTACTCGGAGGTACAGATATCACCTTTCCCAATGTACAGCTATTTTCACCGGATATTACTTTAACCGGAGGCAATACTACGGTTACAGTTAATACTGCCGGATTGTACCGTATTTCATACCATGTCAATACTACTGCGGCTGTTTTGCTTGGAACGCGCCTCGTAATCAATGGAGGAATTGTAACACAATCCATTGTTCCTCCCGCTCTCACCTTATCGCAGTTCTATAATGAAATTGAGATGAGTCTGTCAGCAGGCACTACCATTCGATTACAAATGTATGCTCCCGTGATTACAGGAGCTGCAACACTCCTGGGTAACAGCCTGGGTGCCTCATTGATGATTATCCGACTGGGTTAATTTTCAAAATGTTTTAAAAAACAGAAAAACCCGTAGAACCTAAGTTCTACGGGCATCTTACACTTGGACACAATGTACCTTACGGTACGAATCTATATTCAGATTTAATTACTCAATAACTGTAGCAACACGGCCTGATCCAACTGTACGTCCACCTTCACGGATAGCGAAAGTAAGACCCTGCTCCATAGCGATTGGATGAATCAGTTCGATTGTCATCTCTACGTTATCGCCAGGCATACACATCTCTGTGCCTTCCGGAAGATTGATAACGCCGGTAACGTCGGTTGTTCTGAAATAGAACTGAGGACGATAGTTATTGAAGAAAGGTGTATGACGACCACCCTCGTCTTTTGTCAAAACGTAAACCTGAGCTGTAAATTTTGTATGGCAGGTAACAGAACCCGGTTTGGAAAGTACCTGTCCTCTTTCGATGTCAGTTCTCTGAACACCACGAAGCAGAGCACCGATATTATCACCAGCCTGAGCCTCATCCAGAAGTTTACGGAACATCTCGATACCGGTTACAACAGTTTTACGTGTCTCTTCTTTGATACCAACAATTTCAACTTCGTCATTCAGATGCAGAATACCACGCTCAACACGTCCGGTAGCAACTGTACCACGGCCTGTGATTGTGAAAACGTCTTCTACAGGCATCAGGAACGGCTGATCTGTAGCACGCTGAGGATCCGGAATCCAGCTGTCAACAGCATCCATAAGTTCCATGATCTTGTCGCCCCACTCTCCTGAAGGATCTTCCAGAGCTTTCAGAGCGGAACCCTGAATGATCGGTGTGTCATCTCCCGGGAACTCATACTCGTTCAGCAGCTCACGGATCTCCATGTCTACCAGTTCAAGCAGTTCTTCGTCATCTACCATATCGCATTTGTTCATAAATACTACGATATAAGGAACACCTACCTGACGAGACAGAAGGATATGCTCCTTTGTCTGAGCCATAACACCGTCAGTTGCAGCAACAACAAGGATAGCGCCGTCCATCTGAGCAGCACCTGTGATCATGTTCTTTACATAATCGGCATGGCCTGGGCAGTCAACATGTGCGTAATGTCTTTTATCTGTCTCATATTCAACGTGAGAAGTAGAGATAGTGATACCACGCTCTCTTTCTTCCGGAGCTTTATCGATATTATCAAAAGCTACAGCTGCGTTTCCGGCAACTCTTTCGGATAAAGTTTTTGTGATTGCTGCTGTTAAAGTTGTCTTACCATGGTCAACGTGTCCAATGGTACCAATGTTACAATGGGGTTTTGTTCTTTCAAATTTAGCCTTAGCCATTTTAAAAAATCCTCCTTATAAATCTGTGCCTCATGGGGCCTCTTTTAGTTTTGCGGATATCCGCATCAGGAGATAAACTCTCCACTATTTCGTAGCCTGCTACCCTTGATTATATTGCAAAATCAAGGGTTTTGCAAGCATGTTTTGCTTTATTTTGCCTTTGCAGACAGAACTTTCTCCTGTACAGACTTGGGAACCGGCTCGTATCTGTCAAAGAACATGGAGTAGTTACCACGGCCCTGTGTCCTGGAACGCAAATCTGTTGCATATCCGAACATCTCAGCCAGCGGCACAAATCCGCGGATCATCTTACCACCGCCGATATCATCCATACCTTCAATACGGCCACGGCGGGAATTGATATCACCGATAACATCACCCATATAGTCTTCCGGAGTGGATACTTCAACCTTCATAATAGGCTCAAGCAAAACCGGAGCCGCCTTCTGCATAGCTTCTTTAAATGCCAGAGAACCGGCAATGTGAAATGCCATCTCAGATGAATCGACCTCATGGTAGGAACCATCGTATACATTTGCAGAGATGCCCACAACAGGGAATCCACCGAGAATACCGGCCTTCATAGCCTCTTCGATACCTTCGCCTACTGCCGGGATATATTCCTTCGGAATCGCTCCGCCGACAACAGAAGATTCAAACTTATAAATCTCTTCGGCATTTGCATCCATAGGTGCAAACTTAACTTTACAGTGTCCATACTGTCCACGTCCACCGGACTGTTTTGCATATTTGCTGTCCACGTCTGCCTCTTTTGTGATGGTCTCCTTATATGCAACCTGCGGAGCACCTACATTGGCCTCAACATGGAACTCACGGAGCAGACGGTCTACGATGATTTCCAGATGGAGCTCACCCATACCTGCAATAATTGTCTGTCCTGTCTCTTTATTCGTATGCGCACGGAATGTAGGATCTTCTTCTGCGAGCTTCGCAAGAGCCTCACCCAGCTTACCCTGTCCGGCTTTTGTCTTAGGTTCAATAGCCAGCTCGATAACCGGTTCCGGGAATTCCATGGATTCCAGAATTACCTGATGCTGCTCATCACAGATCGTATCACCTGTTGTGGTGAATTTAAATCCGATTGCCGCTGCAATATCTCCGGAATATACCTTGTCCAGCTCTGCTCTCTTGTTCGCATGCATCTGAAGAATACGTCCGACACGCTCTTTCTTACCCTTTGTAGAGTTGTATACATAAGAACCGGCGTTCATGGTACCGGAATATACTCTGAAGTATGCCAGTTTCCCGACAAACGGGTCTGTCATGATTTTAAATGCCAGAGCGGAGAAAGGTTCTTCGTCAGAAGAATGTCTCACGACTTCATTCCCCTCCAGATCCACACCGTCAATCGGGGGATATCAATGGGAGATGGCATATAATCAATAACTGCATCCAGCAGCTTCTGAACACCTTTATTTCTGTAAGCGGTTCCACAGCATACCGGAATAGCCGTACATTCACAGGTTCCTTTACGCAAGACTGCTTTCAATTCGTCAACGGACGGAATATCATCCTCCAGATAACGCATCATCAATTCGTCATCCAGCTCGCAAATCTTTTCAACCATTTCCGTATGATACAGTTCTGCATCATCCTGCATGTCTTCAGGAATATCACATACGGTGATGTCCTCGCCCTTATCATCGTTATAGATGTAGGCCTGCATCTCCATAAGGTCAATAACTCCCTTAAACTCATCCTCCTTACCAATCGGCAGCTGGAGAATGATTGTATTTTTACCCAGACGAGTCTTAATCTGATCTACAGCATTGTAGAAATCCGCACCCAGGATATCCATCTTATTGATGAATGCCATACGGGGTACATTGTAGGTATCTGCCTGACGCCATACATTTTCAGACTGCGGCTCAACGCCACCCTTTGCACAGAATACACCGATAGCTCCGT
The DNA here is from genome assembly GCF_018866245.1 of Novisyntrophococcus fermenticellae. GTDB lineage: Bacteria > Bacillota > Clostridia > Lachnospirales > Lachnospiraceae > Novisyntrophococcus > Novisyntrophococcus fermenticellae. The sequence goes on along the minus strand of NZ_CP076458.1, from coordinate 371,452 downwards.
CCAGTACACGTAAGGACCGCTCAACTTCAACGGTAAAATCAACGTGTCCGGGAGTATCAATAATATTGATACGGTGCTCTAAGGCACCCGGCTGTGTTTCGGTTTTCTCCTGATGTGTCCAATGACAGGTGGTAGCGGCTGAAGTAATGGTAATACCACGTTCCTGCTCCTGTTCCATCCAGTCCATGGTAGCAGTTCCTTCGTGAGTATCGCCAATCTTATAGTTAACACCGGTATAATAAAGAATACGCTCTGTAAGTGTAGTCTTTCCAGCATCAATATGAGCCATAATACCGATATTTCTGGTTCTCTCTAATGGATATTCTCTTCCAGCCAAAATATTTTCCTCCTGTTTTAGTCTAAACTGCGATCAGAATTTGACAACAGCTCAAATCCTTCTCACCTAAGACCTGCAGCAGATTAAAATCTGTAATGTGCAAAAGCTTTGTTGGCCTCTGCCATCTTATGCATGTCTTCTTTCTTCTTAACAGATGCGCCTGTACTGTTCATAGCATCCATAAGCTCATTGGCCAGTCTGTCCTCCATTGTCTTTTCGCCTCTCTTACGAGAATACGTCGTAAGCCAACGAAGAGCTAATGCCTGACGTCTTTCCGGTCTTACCTCAATTGGTACCTGGTAGGTAGCTCCACCGATACGTCTTGCTTTTACTTCAAGAACCGGCATAATATTATTCATAGCTTCTTCGAATACTTCAAGCGCTGGCTTCTCAGCCTTTTTTTCAACTTTAGCAAATGCACCGTAGACAATCTTCTGTGCAACACCCCTCTTACCATCTAACATGATGTTGTTGATAAGCTTGGTTACCACTTTGTTATTGTACAACGGATCTGCTAAAACATCTCTTTTTTGAGTATGTCCTTTACGTGGCACGTTACTTCCCTCCTTAATCATAATCCGATTAGATCTCAGGTACTCACACATATAATGTATGTTCGCACTGGTAAATCTCTATTAACCTGCAACCGTGAAAGGTTAAGGAATACCGTACAACCATAGATATCTGTGATACTAGATAACTTCGAATCTTTTAATCAGTATTGCTTCTTCAGCAAACCTCACAAGACCTTAAGTCTTTTGTTTACAACTTATTTGCTTTTAGGTCTCTTTGCGCCGTATTTGGAACGGGCCTGTTTTCTGTTAGCGACACCTGCTGTATCCAGTGTACCACGGATAATGTGATATCTTGTACCTGGCAGGTCCTTAACTCTTCCTCCACGGATCAGAACAACACTATGCTCCTGAAGATTATGTCCTTCACCCGGAATATAGCTTGTCACTTCAATACCATTGGAGAGACGAACTCTGGCAATTTTTCTAAGGGCTGAGTTCGGCTTCTTAGGGGTTGCTGTCTTAACTGCTGTACATACGCCACGCTTCTGTGGTGAAGACATATCTGATGTCTTTTTCTGAAGAGAGTTAAAGTTTTTCTGAAGAGCCGGTGCATCAGATTTTTTTACGGAAGTCTGACGTCCTTTTCTTACTAACTGATTAAATGTTGGCATTCCAATTCACCTCCTGATAGAATCTCCGCTTCCCGCGGGGTCTCGGTTGCTTTATCTCATATAAAATTGCGCACAAAAAAATATCCATAAATGCACGCTTACACATTATAGCCTCACAAAACAGAAAAGTCAAGCCATTTTTCAACGCGGCTTTTATCTAAGCTTTCCCTAAAATAAACTTTCCAAACCTAATCAGTGTGTAGATCACCATCACGGCTGCTGCAATCGTCTCAAACAGCACGATATACTGTAATGCAAAAAGCGGGCGTCCCATATTTGCCAGGCATGCCATCGTCTGCTTTGAGGCAATTGCACTGATTACAAATGGAAAAGTGAACGCAGAGTAACTTGGATAAAACGGCAGTTTTAGATACCCGACTGCCTTTACGAAAGCGAATATATACAGAATACAGGCTGCAACATACATCCCCACCAAAAGGGCATATGACTTAGGTGTCACCGACTGAACATATCCCGCAACGCAAAGACTTACCGGTGCCGCATAGATACAGATAAGGGGTTTGGCAGGTTCCTGGACTTCCTTATATTTTATATAGCGGATCGTGACCAGGACGAAAAGCACAAGTAACGCAGCAAACCCAAACCAGAACAATGCGGTACCGATTCCCTGTTTTTCATACGCCGGTGCCGTAATAGATCCGACCACTATTCCTATATATATAATGTAATAACTCGCAAATACCTTTGGCATCTGCAGCCGGAAGACAAATTTCACCGTAAAATAAATCATCAGAGCAATATGAAGTAAAATCGCAAGTATCCATATGTAATATGCCGCTTGCCCAATCAGCGGTTTTGCATAAACACTAAGCAACATAAGTGCCATGGGAAATGTCCCCGCTATGCTTGCCATAATTGGATTTTTCAAATCATCCCTTATCATTTCAGGAAACATAATCACCTTTAGAAGAATCAGCACCAGTAAAATGCCTGCCACGCCTCCGCATACATAGCGCGCCCCTTCTGAATAGCTTTGTAATAGATTTCCAAGGGCAGCCATACCCAGCATAACACCGCAAAGCGGTATCGGCACTTTCTTAATTGTATCTTTCATCTCGTCTTTCTCCCCGTTCTTCTGTAATTCATGCACCTTGGACATCCAGATTAAGAAGGCCCAGTTCGCGAATGATAATATCCGCAACCTTCCATGCACATAATCCTGTGAAATGAATGCACTGCTCCTTATGCTCACCTTTTCCCATATCAAATTCCTTTGTCAATATACGGCAACAGACAGCATTTTTTCCATTTTCCTTTTTGAACCAGTCATGCAGTTCATTCGTGAGTTTCATACACTTTTGAACCTTTGGGTCTCCAGGTCCCTTCTTTTCGGTTCTGCCAAAAAATAACCCCAAAGCAAGAATCCCTCCATTCAGTGCTCCGCACATACAGCCGGAACGTCCTGCGCCTACTGCCATACCTGAGGCCATCGCAATTACCTCCTCCGGTACATCCAGTTCGAAATTATCCCGGATTGCCGCTACAAGTGCCTCGCAGCAAAAATATCCGTCTCTAAAGTTTTTTTCAGCATCCGCCTGTACTTTTTTCGGGCTGATTTCCTGTTTAATGTTCATTTTCTCCTCCTGATAATCTTCTTAATAGACTCCAAAGCTCATTATATCAAAAGCTAAATAGCATCTCAACCATTATTCTCAGGAAAATATAGCGAATTATGCCAGTATATATCTGAAATGTAACAGTTCAGCCAGCAGCTCAATTCTGATTAGGAAAAAAGATACTTGACATATTTAGTATATATGGGTATAATTCTCTTATAGACGTTAGTCTTAACTAACCATTAATGGAAATACCTGAAATTAAGGAGGTATCTTTATGTATACACAATATAAACTACCCTATTCCTATGATGCACTGGATCCGCATATCGATGCGCTGACGATGGAAACCCACTACTCCAAACACCACGCCACTTACACCAAAAATCTGAACGACGCAGTGGCAAAGGCGGGTATGGATAAAAATATTGAAAACTTATTATCCTCACTGTGGGATATTAAGGACAATTCATTACGCCAGACCCTCCGGAACAACGGCGGTGGATTCTTTAACCACAATCTTTATTTCTCCACCATCAGCCCGAATGGCGGCGGAGAACCCGCAGGTGCCTTTGCAAATCTGATCCATGATGAGTTTGGAAGTTTTTCAGCTTTCCAGGAAAAGCTGAGCAGCCTGGCTGTCGGCCAGTTTGGCTCCGGATGGGCCTGGCTGTCTGCCAACTCCGATGGGAGACTCAGGCTCTCCTCCAGTCCCAACCAGGATAATCCTCTGATGGAGGACTGGGGATATGTTCCGATTCTGGGAATTGATGTCTGGGAACATGCTTATTATCTGAAATATAAAAATGTCCGTGCCGACTATGTGAAAGCATTTTATAATGTTATCGACTGGAAGGCTGTAGCGGATAATTATGAACGTGTAAAAGACAGTAATCTGGCTTAAAGAAAAGGGGCTCACAGGGTTTCAGACTGCGGGCCCCTTATTTTGGTTAAACGGTTCTGTGAATGCTGCTTCCATGATTACTTTTGGTAATCTGAATCTGCCGGTCGATCCGCTCCTTTAATTCGCTGACATGTGAGATGATGCCTACCAGCCGGTTACCGGAAGCAAGTCCTGCCAGCGTTTGGATTGCCTGTTCCAGAGATTCGGCATCCAATGCTCCAAAACCTTCATCAATAAACAGCGTATCAATCTCCACGCCTCCGGCATAGCTTTGGATTACATCTGAAAGTCCCAGAGCCAGGCAAAGTGACGCTTTAAATGATTCCCCGCCGGAGAGGGATTTTACAGAACGTATCCGTCCCGTATACTGATCCAGGACTTCGATTTCCAGTCCCGTCTGAGAGCGCATATCCGCAGCATTCTCCCGGCGCCGCAATTCGTAGCGGCTGTTTGTCATACCTCTTAATCGTTTGTTTGCCTCCGCCAGAATCTGCTGAAAATAGGCTGCCTGTACATACTGTTCAAAAGCTAATTTTTGCTTTCCGGGTAGTTCGCCATTTGCTGTCTTAGACAGATTACTTACAAGAAGATATTCCTGCTGATTATTTGAAAAATCTGCAAGGATCCTGCCCAATGCCTTTTCAATCGGTTCATTTGTACCCAAACGCAAGGTGATCTTCGAAATGATTTCTTCTATATTCTTTTTTTCCCGGCTTAGACAGTCGCGCTCCGCCTCAAGCTGTTCGATATTCTGTTTTTTCTTCCCTTCTGTCTCATGCATAAGCCGCCCAAGATCTTGTTCATTAGCCTTTACAGCATCCTGATATTCATGAATCATAGATTTTAATTCATCGATTTCATCCTGTGTTTTCATTGCATGATGATAAGCTCCTTCATCTGTAAATCCGCAAAAAACAATCTTATCCAGAAATGCCTGTCTTGCCTGACGCTCCATCTCACTGCTTTGCACCTGTCTTTCCTGGTGCTCAAGCAGAAGTGCCTGATTTCTGTTCCGTCCGTTTTGAACCGTATAAAATTCAGATTCCGACCGGCTAAGGGATTCCTTTAACCCTTCCAGCTCGCGGGTCCATGCTTGGATGGCTGCCATTGCCTTCTCCCGGTCTTCATAGGTGAGTGAATCCTGAAGACTTTTTAGTTCCCCGGTTTTCGAAGACAGCTCTGAAAGAAGAAGGATCTTTTCTTGTTCCAGGAATCCGGTTCTCTCCTGTACCCCCAGAATAGCCGATTCCAGTGCATCTATCTGCTCCCCGCAACGTATTTTAAAGGATACTTTTTTCTCCAGCCCTTCTATTTCTGCCTTATTCGCTTCCCTGCGCTCCAGACACCCGGCAAGTGCGGCCGCAGTAAGTTTTGGCAGCTGCAAGAGAAGGACGTCTTTGGATATATCAGAAAAATGCATACTGGCTCTTTGCTCCAGATGTTTCTCTGCAAACTGTATTTCTGCCAGCTTTGCTTTAACCTGTTCGCTGATTCGCTGCATTTTCTGGCGGGAACGTTCTGCGGTTTGCTTAAGCGTATTTAGCTTTGCCTCACTGGGCGCTCCTGCAGAAGTTTTCGCTTTATCGGGGTGCACGGTTGAACCGCATACCGGGCATGGTTCCCCTTCTTTTAGACCTTCCGCCATAAGTCCTGCCTGCTCACGGAAAAATGCAATTTCATGTTCCATATAGCTTCGGTTATCCGACTCAAAGGCTGCCTGCAGCTGTAAAAAACTTTTCTGCAGTTCTTCGCTTTCCTTCTTCATGGAGAAAACCCCGTCAAAATCCTCCTTCAGACCTTCCAGTGCTGTCTGTAAGGCATCCATCTGCTTTGCTTCCTGCCCGCACGCAGCCAGCTTCAGTTCCAGCCCTTCCAGCTTTTCCAGTTCCCCTTCGAGTTTCTTTCTTTTTTCAAGAGAATCCTCCTTTTGCTGATGGAGCACATCAAGTTCTTCCTGTATTTTCTTCTGGCTGTCTGACAGACGTGTCACTTCCTTTTTCAGTTGTTCCGCATGGGCATACCGAGGCAGGGATTTTGTAAGGTGCGACACCTCGGAAGCCAGGCGTTCACGTTCCGGATTCTTCGCAAGCTCATACAGATAGGCTTCCTCAGCGATTTTTAACTTTTCCGTCTGCATATGTATCTCTTCCTCCAGGCCGGAAATCCTCTGTATCAGTTTTTTTCCGTTCTCCTGTTCGCGCAGAAAATCCTTCTCTAACGGAAGAATAAGATAAAGTGCCTGCTCGGCCTGCTGCAGTTCCTTCTGCACCTCAATCTGCCCGGTCTGCCTTTCCAAAAGTTTCGTTTTTCTGCTCCCCGCTGTTTCCAAATCACGGAACAGCCGGTTAACCGCATGGGCCTGTTCTAAAGCGGTTATCCCGGCAGCCAGTTTTTCGTCCAGATGTTCCGCCTCCTGCTTTCGCTTCTCCAGACAATTACGGTCTGCAGAGACAACCGTCTGTAAATCGGTATGGATTTCAGCTGCTGCATGGATGGTTGCTTCTTCGAGTTTATGGAATAGCTGCTGCCCTTTCGCATCATCCGGGCAGAAAATTCCGGAAAAATATTGTAAAATACTTTTTTCCGCATCATCACATTTTCTTCTGGCTTCCCGTTCTCTATCCTTTAACAGGTGTCCGGCAGTCTGGTAAAGCTCTGTGTCAAACACACGCCGAAAAATATCCCCTCTCTCCTTGCTGTCTGCAAGCAGAAGCTGAAGAAATTCTCCTTGTGCAATCATAACAATCTGCTTAAACTGACGGCATGTAATCCCCAGAAGCTCAACAATCCTGGCGGAAACTTCGCGAAATCCAGTGATTACCGCTCCATCAGGCAGTGTCAGAACAGCGTCCGCACTCTCTGTAGTGAATCCGTCCCCATTCTTTTTGGGACGTTCATACCTGGGATTTCTTCTAATCAAATATATCTTATTCCGATGCAGAAACTTAAGTTCCACATAAGTTTTAACAGATACATCGGCAAAATCACTTCGCAGTGTATCCACGGTTCTGGTGGAACCGCTTGCCTCGCCAAACAACGCAAATGCAACAGCATCAAAGATTGTTGTCTTGCCTGCCCCGGTATCTCCGGTAATGAGAAACAAACCTTGTCCGCCAAATGCTTCCAAATCCACCTCTGTTTTATCAGCATAAGGTCCAAAAGCGCTCATGGTTATACATAAAGGCTTCAAATGCTTTCCCCTCCTGCCTGTTCAAAGATCTGTTCCATAACACGCAATTGTTCCGGATCCAGCTCCTTGTTATTCTGCAATCTGTAAAAATCCCCGAAGAGCGCGAGCGGTCTTTTTCCTGCATCATCGCGGGAAGCGGCAGTCTGTGATATGAGCGCCTTCCTGCTGCGGCTGTTGTCCAAATCCAGCACCATCAAATTGGGATAAACCTGCCTCATCTGGCCAATCGCATCATAGATTTCCTCTTCATCCGTAAGCGTTGCATGTATATAGTCATCAGAGCCTGAGGAATCTTCCCTTCCTGCACGAATCAGTTCTTTCATCGGACCCCTGATCTCCCTTAAATTATGCAGCGGCAGAAAGGGCAGAAGGTTGAACTTCACACTTCCCTTTTCCTGAAGTTCCACCAAAACTGCCGATTTATGATGATGTGCCTCAGAAAAAGAATATTTAAGAGGGGAACCTGCATAACGCACAGTCTCCCGTCCTATTCGCTGAGGCCCGTGCAGATGTCCCAATGCCACATAGTCAAAAGCATCGAAAGCAGAAGCATCCACGTTATCAAGTCCTCCAATGGAGAGCGTCTCTGAATCGGAACGCTCCGGCTCCTGTGCAGCATAGCTCACAAACTGATGAGCCACAAGAATATTCCGCTGCTGCCTGTCAATTTCCGCATCAGAAAGAACGGTACGCACTGCTCCATCATAGGTCTCAATGGGCTGTTCGAAGAAAGGCTTTACCATCGCCGGTTTTAAAAATGGAAGTAAGCAGATATTTACAGGCCCGTAATCATCCTCCAATGTAATCTTTTGCAATGTTCCATCAAATACCCCCGCAATATAAAGTCCATGTTTCTGCATAATACGGCTCCCGAATCCCAGACGTTCCGGAGAATCATGGTTTCCGCTGACTATAAAAACCGGCTTTTTATAAACCGTCAGTTTTGTCAGAAAATCATCCAGAAGTTCAACCGCTTCCGCAGAAGGCTGGCTTTTATCATAAACATCACCGGCGATAAGGATACCGTCCGGTTTTTCTTTATCCGTTATATCCAAAATCTGATTTAATATCCACTTCTGATCCTCAATCATACGAAATTCGTTGACCCGCTTGCCAATATGCAGGTCTGCAATATGGAGAAATTTCATTACGTCAGCCCCCTTTCAATGGATATATCCAACCTGAAAAAAGCCTGTCATCTGCTCATAAAAATTCTCGTTTGAGCAAAGATAAATTCCAGGCAAAACAAACCAAATTGCTTTAATTTTTAACAGCTTTCTTTAACAAGGGAAGTATTACCGCAGCAATGGTCCCGCCGATTAAAGCTGTAAACAGCTGAGGAACTGAGAACATGCCGGATATTGTTGCTGCTTGTGGCTCCGGCAGATTAAGCAGATACGGAACAGCCACCCGGACAATTCCAATGTATAGCATCAAAAATTTTCCGGCTGCCGCCGCGATAAGGGTAATGATGTATACAACAATTGGCTTTCCAAAGGTGCGTTTACCAAGAAAATGCCAAATTAAAACGAGAACTATATTTCCGGCAATGATAAAGGGAATCAGGGGCCACAAGGGTCCAATCCCCAAAAGTTTTGCAAAGATGGGAGAAATCACAGCCACTGTCAGGCCGGATGAAAGGCCGGCAATCATCACCGAGATTATTAAAATCAGATTGACAATAGAGCCGGTAACAATCGTATTTCCAAGAGCCGCCGTTGCCGCCTGCATGACAATCAAAAGTGCAGCGAGGACCGCTGTCTGTGTAACCCACAATGTATTCTTACTCATTAATTATACCCCCCTAACCTGTTCCTGGCGATACCGCCTGTTTCTATTATACTCCCTTTTGCCTGTGGATTCAATGTACTCAATTTTTATTTCTATTCCACGCAAAATAAAAATCGAGTACATGAAAGGTCCAATTGAGTACATGGCAAGGCCGCTCATCCAATTTCAAACTATACTGTTCCTTGAAGGTGCAGTTTGATTATTATGAAGATGAGCAGGTGAGGTAAAATGAAATTACAGATTACAAAACTCCGCATTAACCGCTGCCTGGAGGACGATGGCTTTTGCAGCAAAGGTGCCACGCAGACATGTGCAGTCCATAAAACATTTGCAGTACTCCAAGGTCAAATAATTGATACGCTGCTGGACTGCACCGTTGATGATCAGAGCATCTTCTGTGATATCCACCGTATCACCTGCTGCAGCCACCACACGGCGCACCTGCAGCTGCCCTTTCATCTTCAAAACAAGCGCATCCTGCGCGGCATAGTTCTTATCCAGGCGATAGCAGAACACCAGGTCCCCGTCTGTGTCTGCAGATCACTGCCGGCACGATGGCTGCCGAAGCCAGAAGCACTGCGGAAAGAAGCAGAACCCATATCGGATCCGCCTCCGGTGTTATGCCTGTCGGAACAATCGCTTCAAAGGTATTGACGTAAGCGATAACTGCGTTATCGTCGATTTCCTGCGAACCGGTTGTCGGAGTACCCGATGTATTCGTCTCCACACCCCCTATGTCCGTCTGAACAGACGGTGTATACCTGCTGCCCTGGGGCAGAATTTCCTGAATCTCAAGTCTGTAGCCCAGCGGAATCGCCAGAGTCATCTTCTGCCCATGCCTCAGCCGAACGGTTGCTGTTCCGCTTTCATCGAGGACAATGGGATCGTCCAGCGGAGCTGCCGCATCGGCCGTAAGTCCGGAAGCCGGCACGAGAGAAATCAGTAAAAAGAAAACGAGAACGGCAGACAAACAGCGGAAACTATTTCTATTTTCTGTGTGTTTTTTTCTTCTATGTATCATGCTCACATTATCCTTGTTTTTTTACTTTAAAAAAAGTGTATAGTTTATGCCAGACTAACATGTACGCATACGTAAATCTTCTTGCTCGTACTAAATGGGCGTTTTGATGTCATGAATTTTTTCGAATGTGGGAAAATCAATAAAGTAAAAATACAAAAGCCGGCCTTACCATTTAAAGTGCATAATTGCATTTTAAATGCTAAGGCCGGCGGCTTATTGTTTATATTTTATTGCTTTATTCAGTCATTGCTTTCGTAAAGGGCACCTCCGATGCAGGCACCCCTGCGTGCTCCGCTGCGCTTTCTTTGGCCTGATCCACACCAATATAGGTGCCAATACTGTCTGTTGCATTCGTTCCGGATATTTGGGGAATGGACTCATGGCTTCTGCTGTGGACAGTACCGGTTGCCGCATTGATTTCATAGTCATACTCCGTATCAGCGGTGTAGAACTCTATATCATACATAGATAGCCCATCGCCCATATCAAGTCTTCCCTTGATAAAAGTCACGTCGACGCAGACAGATCCGCATTGGCAAGGGCAATCTCCTGTACCATGGAAAGACCCAGCCCCGTTCCGCTTCCTGCCGGCGATGACATACCCGCCCAAAATGGCAACCAGCAGCAACAGCGGCATCAAAATCAGGGAAAGACGGACGATAGATGAGCGCTGTGCGGCTTCCGGCTGAGTGGAAACAACACCGGGCAGGCAAAAACAACACGTGTGTCGTTTTACCCTCCTTTCGAAGTGTGCGTAAAACTTCAAACCCATCTGCCTTCGGCATCATTATATCCAGAATAATCGCATCGTACTCAGCCACTGCAAGTGCGTCTATTGCTTCTTGACCGTCAAAGCAGCTGTCTACGCTGTATCCGTCGGAAACAAGCTTTTGCGTGATGACCTAATTTAAATCCCGTTCATCCTCAGCAAGCAGTACTCGCATATGAATGTCCCCTTTCTTCATATTATGATGTAAGGGTCAAAAGATCTTTTGACCCTATGATACTTCATCCCGCTTCTTCCAACGCTCTTCGATAACCGGCTGCCCGTTCCTGTAAAAGTCTGCTCATACCAATCAAATTAGATCCTCTTCCTGCAAGAGACTTTGCACTCAGGCTGGGGACATATCCCAGATCCTTAATTGCCTTCTGTACTTTTTCCACCATTTCCTGAGACACTTTATTATATCTTTCATTAAAGTTACGTCGTCGTTTCCTCAAACCGCTTGATATTCTCCACCTTGCCAATCACCACAATAATGTCGCCTGCACTAAAACGAAACTGCGGAGATACCTCAATATTGGTCACGCACTCCCGTTCAATGGCAATGATGTTCAGGCCATACTTTTGCCGGATATTCATTTCCTGAACGCTTCTCCCGATCATAGCTGCCGTGACCGGGATCTGTTGGATTTCCACCTCATTGTCCAGCGAAATATAGTCGAGAAAATTGTGGGATACCAGCCGCTTTCCAAGGCGGAGAGCCATATCGCGCTCCGGGTATACGACCTCCGCGCCGATTTTCTCCAGCACGGCCCCCTGATCCCGGCTTATGGCCTTTGCGATTACATGGGGAACATTAAGGCTTACCACGTTGAGCGTGGTTAGAATACTGGTATCAATTTTTTCTCCGATACAGACAATAACGGCATCACAGTTCTGTATGCCTACTTCCTCCAAGGTTTCCTTTGTCAGATTTTCCGCCACATAGGCGTACTCCGTAAAGTGCCGCAATTCTCGCACTTTATCCTCATTACAGTCAATAACAATAACTTCCTTACCCGATTCTGCAAGGCTCTTCGCCAATGCTGTGCCGAAACGGCCCAGGCCGATAACGCCAAAAGAGGCGGGTTTCATATTTTTCATGTCTTCTCCTTTATCCGATTATGATAGATTCTTCCGTATAGCGGGCGCTTGGTGTTGGGCGGTACACCCACATCGAGGCGAGCGTAAACGCGCCGAGCCTTCCGATAAACATGATGAGTACAATCACCAGCTTACTTAAATTTCCAAGCTCTGGTGTAATACCCGTGGAAAGCCCCACCGTACCGAAAGCCGATGTTACTTCAAACATAAGCTGCATAAATGAAAATCCCGGTTCCAATATGCAGAGGAAAAATGTTCCGCTGCATACTACCAGCAGGGAAAGAAAGACAATGATATAAGCCTTTGAGGTTCCTTCCGCTGGAATACTCCGGTGAAACGCCCCTTGGTGCCTTTTTGTCATGAGGCTTCTCACAGATTGTATCAGGACAAAAAAAGTGCTTGTTTTGATACCGCCGCCCGTTGAGCCCGGCGAAGCACCAATAAACATCAACATTGTCAAGGTAAAGAGCCCGGCGTTGGAAAACTCCCCGATGGGATAAGTGGAAAAGCCTGCCGTCCGCGCAGAAACACTTTGAAAAAAAGCACCCAGCCACGATATATCTTCGGTGGCCTTCAACAGCAGTGTACCGATTAGAAGCAGCGCCGCTGTTGTCGTAAGGACAACCTTTGAGTGGAGGCAGAGCTTTTTAAATGACCGGTTTTTGAGTACATCAATGATTACCAGAAAACCAATACCGCCAAAAATGATAAGACCGGAGGTCGTCAGGTTCAGCAGCGCATCTGACCGGTAAGGGATCAGGTTTTGCAGACCCCCTAAAATATCAAAGCCGGAATTATTGAAAGCGGCTATTGAATGAAAAATGCTGATCTCTACCGCTTTAAGCGGAGGATAATCCTGCATAAATACAAGGAAGCTGAGAATTGCTCCCACGAGCTCAAAACATACGGTCATGAGTAAGACCGCCTTTACCAGCCGGATCATACCCTTGGAACTTTCTACATTCAGCGACTCTTTTACCAACAGGCGGCCTTTCATACCAATCCGCTTACCAGCGGCCAGAGCAAAGCCGACACCCACTGAGGTTACGCCCAAACCGCCCACTTGAATCAGTAAGGCAACCACAGCCCGTCCGAACGCTGTAAAATGGTCGGCGGTATCTATAGCAATTAGGCCTGTGACGCATACTGCGCTTGTAGAGGTAAATAGCGCATCTATGAAGCCCACCTCCATGCCGGGTCTTACGGATATAGGTAGTAATAGCAGGAATGTTCCGAGTAGGATTACAAAAGCAAAGCCCAGTGTAATCAGACGGCCCGGAGACTGTTTCTTTAAAAATTGAAATATGCGGTTCATAAGTTTTCCATAGGCAAACTGCGTGGAAATCTCTTTGTAATGTAAAAAGCACACCTTGGGCGCAAAAGGGCGCAAAGCGTGCGTAGTATCATAATGATTTGATTTTTGCAGTATGTACTTCGAGCAGCATCGCCGTCGACGTTGTCCATGGTATATAATTCCTCCTCTCTGCGTTACAGATCTTTGCGGATTATTATAAAGGATATTGTCGAAAAGCGCAAGCCTATATCAAGATTTTAAAAAAACTGCTTTCAAAAAACTTTACCTTTGTAAGCACCTTTGCTTTTCCGTTACAGTCCCTCCTCCGTAAGGTTGACATTACATCAATATTATTCCGCGAATCGTAGGATATAGCGGTGAACAGGAATGCATCGAGGGCTGTTTGAGTTTCCCCAACTGTTTTGTCAAAACGATACGTCCTCAAAAAGTAACCGTTCAGGCATGGAACGAAAACGGCGAAGAGCTTTTGCTGTTCGGTGAAGATGAAATGGCGAAATGTTTTTGTCATGAAATAGATGGTGAAATTTTTTTAGATAAAGCGATTGAAACACTTCAATTGTAGAATGCGATTGGATAAAATACAATGACGACACCGCAAACATTTGATGTTAGTGAAGTGAATTTTGTGTATGAATAGGGAGCGGAGGACTGGTGACAGCTATCGTGTCAAAGGATCAAAATTAAGTGGGTTTATTTCCCTGCAATGTCAATTTATTGTAGCATTTTTTCATATAGATATTTCTATAGAGATAAAAACCCATCTGCCGCACGGCGGCAGATGAAAAAAGCCGTCGTACGGCAAAATCTCATAAATCAACCTGCTCAAAGCGGTTTGCAGAAACACGGTATGCAGTCAGTATCCCGATTGTATATACGATTATGCCAAGGGCCAGTATAGGCAGCTGCCACAGCATCATGCCCGGGGCAACGCTGTCAAGCCACTCGAACCCGGGGAAATGAACTACGACCTCCATGACGATCACCGCAATAGAAGCCGGTATGATTGCCAGCAGAAACGCCCTATCAACTTTATAAGCTGTTTTGAAAAACTGGGTCAGAAAAATCACATCAAAGATAGCATATACCATCAGTCCAAAACCATAATAGGCTACATTTGCTTCAATACCTGCCGGATTTCCATTTGGCAAAATATGAACGCGCAGTATGGCAAAGGGCAAAGAAATAAGCAGCTGTGTCATCTGGGCTAAAACTATTAACAGACACTTGGCTTTCACGGTGTCCCTTTTGGGGACGGGAAGCAGAGCGCTATAGTAAATATCATTTGTTTCACGTCCATACATAAAGGTAAGATATGGGGCAAGACACCCGAACAGGAATACCATTCCATAAGGATACGCCGGAACAATAACCAGTACACCGAGCAATGTAAAGACATAGAAGTTCGGATGAGCAGCCAGACGCAATTCCTTGTATAGAAGATTAAATATCATAGCGTCTCCTTTCCGTACGAATCATAATATCTTCCAGAGACAATTCCCCGATTTCATCCGGTTCTTTCAGGCTTTGAAAAGACTTGATAAAAACGGATTTTTCAGCACTTTTCAGAAGCTTCCCATCCTTGATATAGGTGATATCATCGGCACATTTTTCCAAATCAGATGTAATGTGCGTAGAAAAAAGGATGCTTCTTTCACCATCCTTCACAATCTGTCGAAACAGTTCCAACAAATCGTTACGTGATACCGGATCCAGTCCGCTTGTAGGTTCATCCAAAAGCAGCAGCCTGGCATTATGGGATAACGCAAGGGTCAACATGTATTTCACTTTCATACCAGACGAAAGCTCTTTTACACATTTTTGTGGGTCAAGCCCAAAAGCCCCCATATATTTTTGATAGGCTTCCTCGTTCCAATTTCGGTAAAAACGCTTTGTAACCTCTGTAATATACGCCAGCTTTTTATGTTTGTAGAAATCGATTTCACCTAAGACCACCCCAATGCTTTGCTTACAACGTTCTTCATTTTCCATAAAGTTACGCCCAAACATTTCAATTCTCCCATTCTCCGGGCGAACCAGATTCAACATGGATTTTAAGGTTGTGGTCTTTCCTGCGCCATTTTTTCCAATTAACCCCATAATCCTGCCTTGTGGCAGAGAAAATGTAATATCATGTAGTATAAAGCCCGGATAATGTTTTGTTATCCCTTGTACGGATAATAGATTCAAATTTTATCCTCCTCACTGGAAAAGATAGCACTAATCGTATTCCCGGTCATCCGCAGAAAAGTATTACTGCTTATCAATGCAATTCCGGCAGTTGCCGGATTGCCATCCCCCAAAACAACCAGAGTATCACCAGATTTAAGATGCAGCGTATCCCGCGCCTTTTTTGGCAATACAATCTGTCCTCGTTCACCTATAGTTACCGTGCCAAAGATATATTTATCTTTAGGACCAATAGGAACCCCATTCTGTTTCGAGTTATAGCGTACCAGATCATTCAGAGATACCTCAAATAAGTCTGCCAGCGCTTCACAGTTGCAGATATCCGGTAGGGAATCACCATTTTCCCACTTTGCCACAGCCTGCCGCGTAACACCGGTCTTCTGGGCAACTTCCTCTTGTGACAAGCGGCTGTGATTTCGAAGATAACGTAGATTCGCAGCAATATTATTATTAAGATTATTCATATTTTTCATACCTCACTAATGAAATTCTACTCCCAAAATTCCTAAAGCACAACCAACCATCACATACATATTATGTTTGTTTCAGTTGCGGACATATTGCTGCTTTACAGAAGGTTTAAATTCGGGATTTATAATCGGGAAACGAAAAATCATTTCAGTGCCACTCTGTGGCGTTGAACGAATATCCAGTTCGATTTTCAAATCCTTTGCCATTTCATTTGCAAGATAAAGTCCCATGCCGGTTGCCTTTTTTCTGTATTTACCGGTATCGCCGGTAAATCCCTTTTGAAACAAGCATGGTAAATCCCACGGCTGTATACCAATCCCATTGTCCTTGATACAAAGGATAATTCCTTGTTCCTTTTGTTCCGCCGTTAGACGCAGCTCTGGTATTCCTGTGCTTTTCGTATATTTAATAGCATTACTGAGTACTTGGTTAATGATAAATAGTAAACCCCGATAGTCAGAAAGAACAGAAAGCGGCGGCAATACTTTTATGACTTGAAATCCTTTTTCATTGAGCAATGGTTGAAAATTCCCCAACGATTCCTCACAGCATTCTGTAAGGGACAACCATTCAAACAGGTAATCCTTTTGTCTGCTCTTGAGTCTTGCATAGTAGAGCATCTGCTCTACCAATCCCTGCATCTGTGAACGTACATAATCGAGTCGTTGATAAACAACAGGTTGTAAGTCATCCCTGCGATTATCCAGAAAAAATGTCAAAAGAGAAAGCGGAGTTTTGATCTCGTGTGCCCAGGATTCCACATATTCCTCATAATCATTTACCTGTGTCATCAAAACCCGATTCGCTTGTTCCTTTTCCCGGATCAAAGCCCCAACGTGCCGGATGAACACACCATCCTGCCGGCTGAAAAGGTGCAGGATTTTTGTTTCGGTCATTTCATCCGGATGATTGAGAAACTCCAGAAAAGCTGTTTCTCTTTGTTTTTCCACACGGCACACAAAAAATAGTGCCGTTAAAAATATCAACAGAGAACCGATTGCAATTACAAGCCAAAGCCGTAGAAAGGCTTCACTTTCTGAAAGCCACAGTGCCAGCGCGTACAGAAGACTGAGCCCCATAAAGAGTAGAAACCAGAGCGCATGTTTTTTTATGGCACGCAGAAAATCATTCTTCATCCTTCTCCTCCTTTGCAATCAGTCTGTAGCCGAGTCCGCGCACTGTCTCAATTTGCTGCATCATTGTAAGCTCTCTCATCGTCTTTTTCAAGCGGGTCAAATTTACCTGCAGAGCATTTTCATCAATAAACTCTGTTGTTCCCCATAGTACCATGCAAAGTGTTTCTTTTTTCATAAGCTCACCAGGATGAGCTAAAAAGGCTTCCAGCAATCTGCCCTGATTTGGTGGAAGCACCACAGATCGATCGTGAATATACAGCGTATAGGTCTGGCTATCCAATAAAAAGTCCATACCAGGGCGCAGCTGGCTGCGCCCCTCATATCGTCGAAGCAGATTAGCTGCACGGGCAAGCAATCGTTCTTTCCGACAAGGTTTTGTCAGATACTCATCCGCCCCCAAATTCAGCGCATGGAGTTCATCTTTCATCTGATCACGAGAGGTTAGCACCAGGACAGGCAACATCGCCTTACGCTTCAGCTCCCGGCAAATATCAAAACCACTGATTCCGGGTAGATTGATGTCAAGTAGGACAAGGCCGGGAGCCGCCTGTATAATATTGTCTGTTACATGATCAAATTCTGCAATGCAAACAACCGGATACCCCTCCTTCTCAAAGATTTCACGCAGTTCCTCCCGCATAAACGGATCATCTTCCACAATCACAATTTTCTTCATGTCAGCTCCCTCCTTTCTTCATTCTTCTCTTTTTGCTTCCATCTGTGTCAGAATATATTTTGAACTGGCTCTTATCACGACATGCATATACCCATATTCTACCACACAAAGGAGAAAAAGTATTACAAAAGCGATGCAATAGAGCCCTGGAATACTTTCCGCCATATCCGGCGGCAAAAACCCGGAGAATAAGGCCCGGACTCCGAACAGGCTACCCACTGCTGCGACGACCGCCGGTAAAGCAAAGAACCATCGAATTTGGTGTTTTGCAGAAAGGCAGAGTGCTTCATAATTGCTGCCCAGCCGCACCAGTGTTTGGTACCGTCGGCCGGTCTTACGCTGCTGTGTTAAGAATTGCATTCCAATAACTGTATTGGCTATGATAAGAAAAATAATTGCGAGATACAACGTGAGATAGCTGGAAGCAACCTGATAAAAAAGCTGCCGTCCCATATTTTGCAGATAGCTTTCGTAGGTAATATCCGTTGCGTCCAACTTTTGATTCATCTGTTGAATTGCCTGCATTAGCCCGTTTTCCTGCACGAACTGAGGCGACAATGTTGCATCCCAATAATTCGTGTAAGTCTCTTCTGTCAATCGGTTAAAGGCCTCATCCGGAACGATTAATGCAAAATAAAGTGTAATAGACCGGTCTGTTACGGGATTTTTGGTCTGTATGGTTCCTGTTAGCTGTAAACGTTCGTTATCGATTGCTATTTCCGGCTTTTGCGAGAGTATACGGTTTATGATTTTCGCTTTTTCTTTGTTGGTAAAGGACTCATAGCCATAAATAAGCGCCTGATTGCTGTTGAGCGTGATTGGTGGCTCGCCTGCCGCGGCCAGAAGCTGATTATAGCCTGAAAGAGAAATGGCATGAGGGATGTAAAGATTGCTGTATTCATCCAAAAGATCGGACTTTGCAGGGGAATCCGGTTCCTGTTCTATCAGCGCCAGCACCTCATCCATATCGAGCGTTGCTCCTATATTGTCTTCTTCACTTCGAATATGACCGATGCGCATATCAAAAAGGGATTCAAAGTAATTTTCCAATCCCGCATCTTTCAGTTTTTCAGGAATCTTCAAAGGGTTCTCTGAATCTTCAAAGGTATAATCCAGCGTATGTGTATCATTATTTCCGTAATAGAGTGTCATAGAAACACCAAACCCAAAGCAGCAAAGCGCACCAAGAATTAAAAGGGAGCTGACAGCCAGCGAAATCGGTTGCCCAATTACATGCTCCTGCAGCTGTCGGAACGTGAATATCCCCAAACCGGATCTGCCTATCTGACGCTTCGCCAACACATCCAGCAGCATGCGTAAACCAAAGAACAGCAGCATTGTTCCTGAAATGCCCATACTCAAAGCCATTCCCATAATTGCCAGTGAATACCACGCTTCACCGCTGATTGCCAGTATATATGCTGCTGCCAACAGCAAAACACCGATGATAAATGATATCTGGTACAGTACCGTTGGCCTCCGCTTCTTTGCGCCTTCCGGGACAGGTGAAAGCAAAGTACCAACCTCTTTAGAAGCAAATTTTCCGCTGAGCAGAAGAAATGCAGCTAATTTAATAAGCAGAAATCCTGTTACCGTCCAAAGAACTGCTGTGAGGGAAAATGTGTACTGCTGTCCCAAAATACCAATGCCAACCACCCGCGCTGTAACGAGGCTGATAATCTCCGAAAGCAGCACTGCCACGGGAATACCGACACCAATTGAAACAAGACTGCTCCACAGATCTTCTGCCAGAAGCATGAAAAACAATTTGGAACGGCGCATTCCCATCATCAAATACATACCCAACTCATGGCTTCGCCGCTCCAGCTGGTATTTGCTTGCAAAGTAAATAAGAAAAAAGAGCATAAACAATGTTAGCACATAAAAGGCTGGTATCAGGCTTAAAAGTCTATCCACAGCATCGCTCTCCATCTCTTTAAGAAATCCCATAACCCCCTGATTCGGCAGTGAGAGAATCATGTAAAAAGCCACAACAGCCGCCAGAAGTGATGAGAAAAAAAGTCCATTTTCCCTCCGGTTCCGCTTACTATTGCGGCGCACAAGATCAAAGAACATTTGCGCTTCCTCCTCCCAATTGTGCCATGACAGCAAGAATACGTTCATAAAACTGCTGCTGTGTCTCGTTTGGTTCTTTTCGGCGCAGCTCATGGAAAATGACTCCGTCCTGTATAAAGAGAATCCTGCTGCAGAAACTGGCGGCATTGGAATCATGGGTAACCATTAAAATAGTGGACTGCTGCATGTGGTTAAGGCCCGCCAGCTTTTCCATTAATATACGAGCATTTTTAGAATCCAGTGCACCGGTAGGCTCGTCTGCAAGAATCATTTGAGGATTAAGAATAAGTGCCCGGGCTGTTGCCACACGCTGTTTTTGACCGCCAGACATTTGAGAGGGGAATTTACTCATCACGTCGGTAATTTCAAAATATTCCGCTAACTCCCTCAGACGCTTATTTCCCTCCTTTTCAGCAACTCCATGAATGCTAAGGGGTAAAAGAATGTTCTCCTGCCCTGTTAAGTTGTCCAGCAATTCAAAGTTTTGAAACAGATATCCGATTTCTTTCCCCCGGTAATCTGCCAGCTGGCTGCCTTTCAATGCATCAATTTCCACACCACCCATCAAAATGTGTCCCTCTGTGGGGCGAATGACCGTGGCGATACAGTTGAGCAATGTCGTTTTTCCCGATCCGCTGGCTCCCATAATGCCAAGGAATTCACCGGGCAGCGCCCTGAAAGAGATACCATTTAGTGCCTTTGTTTGATTCTCCTGTTTACCATAATATTTTCGCAGAGATTCAATCTCCAGAATTGCATTTTTCATAGGAAACGCCTCCTTTGCTTTTCATATTATTATAACGGACATGATGTTAAAAGACACTTACATTGAATGAAAGGTTTTATAACTCTTAGTTTTTACACCGTTGGCAACCGATAATTGCGTGATAGTTGGTGGAAGCAACCGCCGTTTTTTAGTATTATAGGCTACAAAACAGAGAAAGGAGTAAAATGAGTAAATGATTTTACAGACTCATGAACTAGGGCTTGCCGGTGTAAAAAAACCTTATTTCCTTGAGATATGGTTTTGTGCGATCTTCCAGATAAAACATAAATGCATTGTTTCGGCATTTCTGATGGCGTTCTCCATCTAAAATGAAATCAAATCCCATCGGGCATCGAGGATTGCAAGCCATAGGCTCAAGAAATTGCTTACAGGAAACAGCCATGTACGCAAATACTTTCTGAAACTGATAGATATTGCACCCTGCAATTTCTCCAACCTTATTCATGATTCTGCACAAAGCTGACTGCAATGGTTCGTTGACCCATCGTAGTCAATACCTTGCGCCGCTAAATAAAGCTTATGACGAAAATTTCGAGAATCTTGCTCAGTATAAACACGAGGACAATTTCAAACGTGTTCTTAACAAACTGTCTCTTGAACAGCTCGGAGATGAAAATCCATCACTTTCCATCTGGGAAATCGTTGATAAGATTTTAAGTGACTGCAAATTAACATGAAAACTGAGTAAGGAAGCATTATATCCACTGGTTTCTTCGGTTATGTTCATGTTGCGTATCTAAACTTACTAATTTAACGCTTTAATAGGCAGTACATAATCTCTTTGCTGTAGTTCAATGAAGCATTAATTATTTATATTCTTTCCATTTTATTGACCCCTGTAATTCTCCAAGTATATTTTTTCTGCCATATCCAACTCAGACGAAAATTTGTCCAGGTTATAATCCTTCATTTCAGTGTAGACAACATTCTCAATAAACATTTTATAATATTCATTGACACTTTTACAGACCTTATCCCCCACTTTGTCTTTTCCATTCTTAAATTCAATTTGTTTACTCAGATATAGTTTATTTGTAATTATAATATAACGGATAGACTCCTTATATTTCTCTGTCAACTGCTGAATTGTTATTCCTGCATCTTTTAAATCTTTTTCGTATCCTATATATTCTTCAGAGTCCAGCGTATCGGATACGTACTTATTTATAACAGAAGACAGTTCATCATCAGAAATATCATAACCAGACTGTAATGCATATTGATACACCTTCATATTATGAATCATCGATTCCCTTACCCGGGTAATAGCATCCTTTTCTGTGTATTTATTATATTCTATATTCCCCCGTACGAGATATATAAATGCAAAAGGTATATCCGGAGTTTCCTGTTCCTGAGCAAGTTTTAAGCTCAATTCAAAATATTCAAGAGACATTATAGGCATAAATTGGGCATCAACTTTTTCACCGTGAATATAATCATCTATAAAATCAGCATCCTTATAATAATGCTTTTCATCTGTCTTCAGGTACCATATGTCGTAATTTTCAAAAAAGTAAAAAATATCCTTTGTCCCATCTTTGTAAATAAATGTGATTGTAGGATTATACTCCTCTTTATAATATAAAGCAGCAGATTCATCCGCACTTAAAGGGGTTGCTGATTCAAGGTTATCAATCAGTAAGGAAAGTTTATCTGCCCCATAATCCTTCGGCTTCACCCTTATTGTATTCAGTTGTATTGTATCAATACTCTCCTGCTCTGGTATCTTAATTAATTGATTCTGACTCTCCCTGGACGCATCACTGCAACCCGAAAAAATAAAAATTGATAGAATGCCCACTAACCAAATGTTTTTTTTCATCTAAATTCCTCCGATAAGATATACTTCTCCTTATGGTATAGATGTGCAGATAACTTTATGATGTCGTACCAAAAGATCTTCTTCAGAAATGCAATTTAATTTCTTCTCATCCATACGGTTTATATATACTTTTTATAGGCTTTTTATCTCTTATTTAAACTCCCCAAAATAATTTGTTAATTTTTACATTTCCTCCATTGTTTTCATACTATTATGATAATGTATCATTTTAATTCTGTCAATTATTAGAGTTAAAATATTTGGTTTAAAAACGGTGTAAAAATTTATGCACTTTCCTTTAAATCAAAAAGATGCGTTCCTGTACAATTCCTTCGAATCTTATGATGTGGTTTGTTGATATAATGTGCCATTGCGAGCAGTATGCTCTCCGATAGTACATTCTCTTTCCTCGATATATATCTGTAGAAATTCATATCCACTTTCACATCTGCAAAAGAACCTTCAGCCTAAATGCTTCTGTCCGTAGCTGACTCCCTTCGTCAGTAAGAATCCGTTTCAAGTCTCCTCTACCTAATTTTGTTTTGGAATTCATGGAGTGATAGCAAAAGAACGGTGCGCCATTTGCTTTTCCCCGGATAGACTGAAAGACACTCGGTAAGAAAGCATTTGAAAATGCTTTGTACAGACTCTTTGAATTGTCCATTATTTTCAAACACCACCCATGTAGCAGCAGGAATTTCGAGCTCTTGAAGGCATCGTTCCAAAATTCGGGAACGATCTGTTGATTTTCGTCCATATTTTCTATCAGCGGAATACGAATACCGACCATTCGCATCGCTTGTTTCATTTCCATAAGATAAGACATAGCACTACCTCCTGTAATCGTTACGGTGAAATGGATAGGGGGATAGGCATTTAATACATTCCCCTGTGTTTCTGAATTAAACGGTGATATTCCATGCACCTTTTGAAATGCCCGATTAAATGAAGTTGGCGAAGTGTAGCCATATTCCAGTGCAATATCCAAAATCTTTTTATCGGTGGCTTGCTGTTCAAAAGCGGCTTGTGTCATTTTGCGCCGACGTATGTATTTAGATAGTCAAGATATTAAGGAGGCGGCCACGTTGCTACTGCCAGTTACGGTATTATTGGTATAGCAGAAAATGCAGATGTTTGCAAGAGCGGCAAGAGGACATTAGGGTGTGAAGAATAATTTACACTACAGGTAACGAACTGGCAACGGCAATATTGATTATCACAATAAGTTCTGCTTAATAGATTGACTTTTGTCAGGAAATTGGGTATGCTATACCAAACTACCCATTGATTGAATTGAAAGTGCTTAGTTTAGTAGAGGTGAGCGTATGACTAAGACGGAACAAATCAGAGAATTGTTTAAAAAACATAACAATATCTTGAGCACCGCTGAATTGACTTCTAATAAAATATATTATGCCGACATTCAAAAGTTATTGAATGAAGGTTTGATTGAGAAAATAAAGCGTGGATACTATCATTGGATTAATGAATCCAACAGCAGCGAGGTTGTTATTATTAACAGCCTATTTCCTGATGCAATCCTCTGTATGGATACAGCCCTTTTTTATTATGGATATAGCGACAGAAACCCTGCGGAATGGCATTTAGCCATAGATAAAAATGTGTCTAAGCAGCGTGTAAAGATTGATTATCCATTTATTAAGGCTTACCGCACAGAACCTTACCTGTTGCCCCTTGGGGAAACTACGGGAACTATTGACGAGACTCCTGTTCGTATTTACGATAAAGACCGCACAATTTGTGATTGTCTGAAAAATATGAATCGCATGGATAAAGAAGTATTTAATAAGGCAATCCAGAGTTATGTGAAAGACCCAAAAAAGAATATTCCAAACCTTATGCAGTATGCAAAAGATCTACGAGTTCAGAAAAAAGTAAAAGATTTGATTGGAGTGTGGCTGTGATGGCTGATATAGCGACATCTGTTCTTGCTAAACTTAAAAACAAAGCAAAAGCCTCCGGTATTAGTTATCAGCAATGCCTACAGCTTTTTATGCAGGAAGAATTTCTCCGCAAGCTTTCAAAATCACCATATACATCGAATCTCATTCTTAAGGGTGGCTTGTTTATTTATACTCTGACGAATTTTGAAAGTCGTGCGACCATTGATGTGGATTTCTTGCTCAGGCAACAGGGTAATTCGATAGAAGATATCCGTAAGATGATTGAAGAAATCATTGCCGAACCAACAGGTAATGATTATATAAAAATGACTACCAACGGGTTTGAAGAAATCTCTCCACAGCGAAAATACAAAGGTATCAGTACCCAGATTATAGGCAAAATCAAGAATGTGCGAGTACCATTTAATATTGATATTGGTGTAGGTGACGTTATCATTCCAAGAGCCGAAATCAGAAAAATAAATACGCAATTGCCTGATTTTGAAATTCCTGAGATTCACACTTACTCCCTTGAAAGTACAATAGCTGAAAAGTTTGATGCAATTCTTCAACGATATGAACTGACAGGTCGTATGAAAGATTTTTACGATATTTACTATTTAGCCAAAACATTTGATTTTGATGGATTGAAATTGCAGACAGCAATATTTGAGACATTACAAAATCGAGGAACTCCATATGAAAAAAATAGCTTTCAGCGGATAGTATGTCTCGCTGAGGATACTGATATGCAAGTCAAGTGGCGATATTTCTTGAAGAATATAAAAGATGGCTCGCTTGATTTTTCAGTTGTGATAGAAGAGATACGGATTTTTCTTGAACCAGTATTTGAGGCGATAGTGGGTGAGTCGGAATGGCAAAAGATGTGGGATAGCAAGTCAGAGAAATGGAAAGGGTGATTATATGAATATAGTGGATTTATTCTCAGGAGCAGGAGGATTAACTGCTAATGACTGGATTTTCTGTGCCATTGGGTCAAAATAGATGCAACTAATCCTCTCATGTGTTATCTATTTTTTATTTGTCAATAACCATAATTACCCTCTATAAAAATTACTTTGATTCTGTCTTTTAAAAATTGTCTTGTAATTAAAACGAAGTCATTACAAATACGCTGTTCATGTTTACAGTCGATACATTTCCCAGGCTTTACACATGGCGTATTTCTATTTAATCTTTTTGCATCCATTGGTGCTGCAATCTGCCTTACTCGATGTACAGCATTTTCTACAGTATCTACTAATTTGTTTGTCCCAACTACAACAATAACCTGTTGGGGACCGTAAAGCATAGGGGCGACACGGCTGCCATTTCCGTCTATATTAAAAAGTTTACCATCAATGGTAATGGCATTTGTACCTGTAATGAATGAATCTGCGCTAAAATTTTTTAAATATATTTCTCTTTTTTCTTCTGACGTTAAATTTGGCTTATGCTTGTCATAAAAAGTATAAGATCCTTTTCTAAGATATTCAAATACTCCGGTCTGCTCTAATGTAACAGAATCTCCACATCCAATTTTTTCGCCGACTTTCAGTTGCATAGAAATGAGAGAAAGTAATTCTTCTTTACTTTCCACATAAAACCCCGCCATATTATTTTTACTTAAATTGTTGATAGCTTTCTCTATTATTACATCCATTTGATTAAAGCTCTCTTTCACTTTAATTTATAAGTATTTTAACATAAACAATCAGGCTAAAACAAATGCATAATCGCATCTATTTTAGCCTGATAACCTTGACGGAGAAGGTGGGATTCGAACCCACGTGCCCCGGAGGACAACCGCATTTCGAGTTATTTGAGGGCAAGTTTCGATGAGATTATTAAGGTAACTTTGAGTCACCATAGTATTGAGCAAACCCGCATAAATCAAGGGTTTTCGGGCATAAACCATGAATTTACCACGCCTCGGTCCAAATCCCGAATTTAACGGTTTTCAGAGCAAAGTGTAGAAAAAACGTAGAAAAACGACCAGCGAAATAACCTTAAGATACTTTAGTTCCCTGGCATTTTCAAGAACATAAACCACAGCGTACCCTACCATTGACATTGATTAAAAGTGAATAACGCAAAACAGACAGAGCTGATATCTGTCTGCACCATCAATGCATTGGAGGGATGGATATGGCAACTGATTACTCTCATCTTCTGGATGAATACCCGGAAAAGATATGCCAAGACCAGTTTTACAGAATTTGCCACATAAGCAAACGAAAAGCCACATGGCTTTTAGAGAATGGGTATATCCCCTGCGAGGATACAGGAAAAAAGACCCGTAGGTTCAAAATCCGAATAACGGATGTGATAGAATACCTTACCCGCTTAGAAGATTCTCCGGAGTCCCTGCTGACACCTCCCGGAATTTTTTCAAGCGGAATAAAATATAGACCAAAGAACAAAGTTGTGGAGCCAATAGATTCAGATAAATTTATGAAGATGTTGAAGAAAAGGTGGAGCAGCTTTCCGGATGCCCTTACCGTGAGCGATGTTATAAAAATGACGGGCTACTGCCAAACCACAATATCAGAATGGATATCGAAAGAGAAATTATTCGGAGTGTGGTACCGCAACAAATACTTGATACCAAAGGACTGCCTGATAGAATACATGGCAACCAAAGCTCACCGCATCACTCAGAAATCAAAGAAACATATGAGTCTGATACGAAAATTTCAAGAGCAACAGCTACAGGCTTGAAAGTAGAAAAACAAATACCCGTCTTGGCAGTGAACCATGACGGGCATTTGCTTATTGGCAGTTCTTTTTAAAAGGAAATAGCCGAAAGCTCAGTCCCATTGCTTAGATAACAGGAAATCACGGATATTCATATGCTTTAATCCGTCCCTGCTCATATCGAATTCATCATAGGATACAACATACTTTGGGAAGTTGTCCCGGATCGTATCATATGCTCCGAATTCACGCTGGATCGTTTCCTCGGATGCCAGCAGATAAGCTACCTGAACGTAGAGCTTTTGTGTTTGCTTTTCAGCAATAAAATCAATCTCTTTTTCTCCTGCTTTTCCAACGGTGACCTTGTACCCCCGCCGCAGGAGTTCCATATACACGATGTTCTCGAAAATGAGGTTAATATCCTTCATATTCCCGCCGAAAACAGCCTCTCTGATTCCGTGGTCGGCAATGTAGTATTTTTCGTTGACGGTGAGAATCTTCTTCCCCTGCAAATCCTGCCTGCGGACACGGTAAAACAGAAAGGCATCTTCGCAAGCCTTAATGTAGTTTAAGATGGTTTCCGGCGCAACCGTGCGACCCTCGCTTTTAAGATATTTTGAAATCGCCGTAGCGGAGAAAGTCGTCCCGACGTTTGCCGTAATGTATGCGATGATACGCTCCAGCAGGTCCACATCACGAATGCTGTTGCGCTTGACGATGTCTTTCAGGACAACGGAGTTATAGAGGTCTTGCAGATACTGACGGCTCGGCTGTTCAGCATAGCGGAGGTTGCTCAAGTACGGCATCCCGCCGTCGGTAAGGTATCGGGTAAACATCGTTCTCGAATCGGCATCAGGGAAAATGGTATGATACAGCTCCGAGAACTCTCCAAAGGAAAAGGGATAAATCACAAATTCCACATATCTACCGGCAAGGTATGTGGCCAGCTCCCCCGAAAGCAGCTTGGCGTTTGAGCCGGTGATATAGATATCACAGTCAAATTCAACCCGAAAGGAATTGATGCACTTTTCCCAGCCTACGACTTCCTGAATCTCATCAAAAAAAAGATATGCCTTCTCAGAGATACCGCTTACCCTCTGAGTGACCTCCTCATGCAGTGCCTCGGCAAAACAAAGGTGTGCGTTGCTCATATTTTCAAAGTTGATAGAAATAAACTGATCCTCATTCACGCCGGAGGCGACCAGCTCTCGCTGGATCAAATCCAACATGACGGACTTTCCGCTTCGGCGGATGCCGGTTAAAACTTTAATAAGCTCATTTCCGATAAAGGGACGGATGCGGCTCATATATAACTCGCGACTAATCATGGACGAAAGACCTCCTTTGCCATATTTGATATATATTATCACAGACACATCTTAAAATCAAGTCTTTATTTTGATGTTTATAAGATATAACTTACAAAAATTATATTTCGACAAATTTTAACATCCTAAACCAAAATTCAGTTAACGAACCGGAGAACCGGAGCGCAGAGTGCGCTTCAATTCTCCGGTTTTTTTGTTTTTCAGAAGGGAGGAAATCATGTTAGTACACTACAAGAGAAATAAAAAACCAGCTTGTTATGATTCGGATGACCTCATAACATCAGGGATAATACCGCCAGACGAGCGGCCCCACGGTCCGTTCAAAAGCTGCGGCAACTGTCCATATCCCTCGCATGGATTTATCTGCTACAACTCCGAGGGTAACTGCCTAAGAACAGATATGCAGAGGATTCACAATAAAAATAAGCAAAAAAAGGAGGAACTCACATGAGATATCAGCAAGAATTGCTGAAATTTATAAAAGAACAGTATCCGCCCGGTACCCGCATTCGGTTGACAGAAATGCATGACCCCTATGCGCCTGTGCCGTCAGGCACGGAGGGAACAATTAACTTTATTGACGATGCAGGTCAGTTCCACATGAAATGGGACAATGGTCGGTCCCTCGCCCTCATTCCTGGTGTGGATAGGTTTTCGGTTATCCCGCAGCCCCTCCAAACGCTAAAGCTGTATATGCCTCTGGCTGTGATGCAGTATGAACGTGATGAGTGGGGCTCTTTAGAGGAATATCCCTCGGAACTTGATCAGGGCACGGTACTTTCCTATCACGATCAAATTCTTGTCGCCATCCTCAAGGAGCGGAGGCCGGAAGAAACGGAACGAGGACTCATGGAATATTATCACGGGGATGACAGCGTAAGTCAGAAGGTGAAGTCCCTCTTTTTCACAGTGGAACAGGTTGGGAACAAACTGATGGGTGTGGCTGAATGCCAAGTACAAGGGGATTTTAGTGAGGCGGAGCTGGCGCAACTCAAGGATTATGTTTCTGGTCAGGCATCAGACGGTTTCGGTGAGGGCTTCGAGCAGCATCCAATTAAGATTGGCAGCGATGAACTATATGTCAGTCTTTGGACGGCCTCAAGGGACTGGAGTATAACGACAAAGGATGAATTAGAGGCTATAAGCCAGCAAATGGGAAGAATGCAGCTTGGATAAGCAATGAAAGAATAAGCTTCTCAAACAGAGGAACGACCGGACGGTAGTACAATGCCTGAACCGTCCCGTTCAGAGCCTCGGCATGGAAATGAAATAGCAAATCTTTGTTGGCATTTGGTATAGCTATTCCAATGAAGCTGTGGCATTGTGTTGTGCTGAAGGGAGGCGAAGAAGATGGACGAGAAGCTCATGGACTTGCTGGATATGGCTCTGGCGGAGCGCTTTCAGCTTGCGTATTCCGCCATGAGGGAATCAGACCCCCGGTCGGAAGAACTGGCACGGGAACTGCTTGAACTCAGCGCGAGCATTCAGAACAGCACTGAGATTACTCAGCACACAAAGGACAGGATCGATGATTACCTGACCGAAAATTCAGATATGGAGGTGAAATTTCAAAAGCACCTGTACATCCAAGGCGCCAAGGACTGCGTAGCAGTGTTAAGAGAGCTTGGCGTAATCCAGTAGCGCAGGCAGAAAAGCCTGTGCTTTTTTAGACCCCAAAACCAAAACAGGGCCGTTTCCCCAAACAGGAGGCGGCCCTGTTTTTTTGCGCTCTTTTTGCCTTTCTTTCCGGGGGAACGGTCGGAAAGGAGAACCCATGCAGAAAGAACAGCTTGCAGAGCATCTGCGCCGGTATCACCACGGAGCGGAACACGCCGTCACCAGCCAGGAGCTGGAACACACCTTCCGCGTTTCGGGCAAGGAGCTGCGGGATCAGGTCAACGCCCTGCGCCGAGAGGGTGTTCCCATTGCCAGTGATCAGAACGGGTATTTTTATGCGAAAACCGAAGCCGAGGTGCGCATGACCATCCGGCACATGAGAAACCGCATCAGCGGAATCAGCGCCGCCATTACCGGTCTCCGGCACTCCCTTGCGGCCTTTGACGATACGCAGCTGCGCCTGCCGCTGGAGAAAGGCGGTGATGACTCCTGAACAGCTTCATGTCCTGGATCGGAGGCAAGAAATCCCTGCGGGAGCTGATCGTCACCCTGTTTCCTCTCTATTATGAGCGGTACATTGAAGTGTTCGGCGGGGGCGGATGGGTGCTGTTCCATAAGCAGCCCGGCAACGATTTTGAGGTCTATAACGACTTCAACGGCCTGCTGGTGAACCTCTACCGCTGTGTGCGAGATAAACCGCAGGAGCTGATGGCGGTGCTTGCCTATTGTCTCAACTCCCGCGCAGATTTTGAACTTGTGAAAAATACCCTTGCCCGTGACAGTCCCGCATCGGATGTGCAAAGGGCGGCATGGTTTTACCAGCTCATCCGCTACAGCTACGCATCGGGGCTTACCAGCTACGGCAGCCAGCCCCACGACATCCGCAGCAACTTTCCCCTCATAGAGCAGGCACACCGGCGGCTTGCCAAGGTGGTTATCGAAAACAAGGATTTCGAGAAGCTCATCGGGCAGTACGACCGCCCTGTGAGCTTCTTCTACTGCGATCCACCATATTTTGAAACCGAAAGCTATTACAAAAATGTGGGCGAGGACGGCTTTACAGAAAAAGACCACATCCGTCTGCGGGATGCGCTGCTTCGGATCGACGGCAAATTCCTGCTGTCCTACAACGACTGTGAATTTATCCGCAGTCTCTATGAAGCACCGGGCATTCAAACGGAAGCCTTTACCCGTATCAACAACATCAAGCAGCGGTACGACAACGGAGCGCAGTTCCCCGAAATCCTCATTGCCAACTATGATCTGCATGAGCGTGATAAAAATGCTCCGGCACAACTGAACCTGTTTGGGGAAGGAGGCTTCATGGAGTAGCAAAGACGCCCTTGGCACAGCATTGCGTAAATCGCAAAATCAATATTTGTTAGGAGGAAACCATTCATGAAAAAGAATCAACTGCCCCAAATCGGTCTCCCTGCCGACGCCTGCGAGCAATCCGGCTTCACCGACAAGGATACGCTGGAGCTTCACGCCGGACAGAACGCCCTCGTATTTCTGAAGGATAAAATGACGGCCTTGGAGGTGGCGAACGCCATCCAAAGCCTTAGCACCCTTGCCGCAGATTTGACCGTCGTCCTCGCCTCGGCCTGCGGTCTTTGCAGCAACTGCGGCGACGAGTGCAGGGACGGCTGCCCTGCCGAATGGGTGGCCGGGTGCGCTCTCTGCCATGATCTGCTGGATGAAAGCCAGAGCATCCGCATCCCCGGCTATCTGCTGGAGGAATCGGGCATCCCCGCGGACGCCAAGCTGGAAGCCTATACGGATGAGGACAGCGGCGAAATTACGGTGGTGGAGGCGGATGTCCAGCAGGATATTTCCGATGTGCCGTCCGGTATCCTTATGGTGCTGGCCCAAAGCGGCGTGTGTCTTGCGGAGCTGGATGAGCTGATTATGCTGGACAGCATCGTCTACGGCAAATAACCCGTTTTGGATTCCCAACACACAATCCGGGAGGTGAGTATATGCCGGGAATCACCCTGAAAAACGGCCTCATTTCCTACTACGGAAACCCGGCCGGATATACAGAAAAAGAAAAAGCCGTGGTGGACAGCATCTTCCAAAATGACGAGCTGACTGCATGGATGAAAAGCCGAAGCCTGACCCCTCAGTGGACGGACGGCGTGATGGAGCGCCTTGCCGCAGGCGAACAGATGGGCGTCATGGCTGGAGCCGCCGCACCGCTCAAAAGTGTCCGCATCTGGCAGTTGAAGCCGGATACGGACGTGTATATGAAGTTTATCTCCTATGAGGACACAGTGCGGCAGTTCGGGGAGCCATCCCCGGAGCATTACCGCGTCGCCTATGACGGGCAGTTGGATACCAACGACCTCGAAGCCATCTACACAAGGTGCAATGTGAATCACCCGCCCGGTTATGACGGGCACTCCCTGTCCATGTCCGATGTGGTGGAGCTGTACGACGAGGGCGGCAGCGAGTTCCATTACTGTGACCGCTTTGGATTCCAAAAAATCAGCTTCGGGGACCCGGAGCAAACCCAAACCATGGGCATGAGTATGTAGGCAGCCGTCGGCTGTCTTTTCTCATGCCTTCACCAGTACAGGAGGTCAAAATGAAGAATTTATTTTGCAAGCTAAAGAACAAAACCGCAGAGGCGGCTGCCAAAAGCCGCTCCATCCTCACGGGGAATGCCGGGGAAGGCTACATTGACACCGCCATCAAAATCCTCATTGCCGTGGTGTTGGGAGCTCTGCTCCTTGCGGGGCTGTACACCCTGTTCGGGGAAACAGTACTGCCGACCCTGATCCAGCGTATTAAGGAAATGTTCAACTACGCCGGTTAATTTTGCCGGATATTTTGAGAAGGAGGAACAAACCATGCCTAAGAACACAGCACCGGCTGCCCCCAAATACGATGTGAAAATTCATTCCATTCGCCCGGAGGGCAGCTGCAAGGCCACCGCCTCGGTCAATGTCTACGGCGATTTCGCCGTGCGGGGCATCAAAATCATGGAGGGCTCCAAGGGGCTGTTTATCTCCATGCCCAGCTACAGGGCCGGAAACGGCGAATACAAGGATATCTGCTTTCCCTGCACCAAGGAGGCCAAGGCGGAGTTCGACAAGGCGGTCCTCGGCGCTTACCAGCAGGCACTGACCCAGGGACAGACCGCTGTACAGAAACAGGAATCCCCCGCCCAGCAGCAGGAGCAAGGCCAGCCTGTCATGGGTGGAATGTAGGAGGTAGCTCATGAACAAGAAAATGAAAAGACCGCTTGGTATCCTCCTTGTGGTTTGCATGGTTGTTGCCCTGCTGGCGGGCAGCGCCTACGCGGTAAACCGGTATTTTGAGGATGCCAAGGGCCATTGGGCGGAGGAAGCCATTCAAATCCTTACAGAAAAAGGCGTCATCAACGGCTATCCCGACGGGCTGGCGCATCCGGACGAAATCATCACCAGAGGGGAATTTGCCGCTCTCGTTGCCAGAACCATGGAGCTGCCGGAGCCGGAGGAAAGCGAGGTTACCCTTCGCTTCACCGACATTGCCGGACACTGGTCGGAGCAGCACATTGAGGCGCTCATCATTGCAGGAATCATCCAGAAGGACGATTTCGGCACAGAATTTCAGCCGGACCAGCCCATCACCCGTATGGAAATGATCCGTATGCTGGTGCGGGCCATCGGCAAGGGGGACCATGATGCTTCCTGCCCCTGCATCACTGGTTTTTCCGATGACGGCACGCTTTCTGAAGCGGACAAATCCAGCATCTGCACCGGCAAGGAATATGGCATTGTGGACGGCTACCCGGACGGCACGGTCAAGCCGGACGGCGATGCCACCCGCGCCGAAGCCTTTGAAATGCTGGTGGATACGGAAAAGGCAAAGGAGCAGATTGAAAAGGAAGAACCGCCCAAGCCGACTGTTCCCGCCAAGCCCACGGATAAGCCCTCCGGCGGAAATTCTGGCGGGAGTAACTCCGACAGCGGTTCCAGTGGTGGCAGCTCTCATGTTCCCGCCCCGCAGTTCAGCTTCACCTTGCCCAAAATCTCCTACACCGCCGATGAAATTGAGATCAAACCGGAAAGCCGATATGTCAGCGATGTGACATGGTCCGCCCTGAAAAGCGGACTGCCCGCCGCGCTTTCCGAGCTGACAGACGGCACCCTCGACAAAACCGGCGGCAAGGTGAAATTTACACAGACCGGCAGCGTCACCCTGATTGCCACGGCAAAAAACAGCCGGGGCGTCACGGCGACCCATGAGCAGACCATCAGCATCTATCCGGTGGTGACAGCTACTTTCACGCTGCCGGAAAGCACCCATACCGACAAATCCGTGGTGGTGGAGCTTTCCACTGAAAATCTCGGTTCCAATGCGGTGGTATGGTCCCTTGAAAAGGACGGCGCTGCTGTGGATATCGAAAAAGCCCTCTCCGGTGAGTTAACCGCTACCGGCGGCACGGTGCTGTTCAAGGAAAAGGGCAGTTATACGCTGACAGCCTCTATTACAGATGAGCTGGGTAAGGTTATCACCGCACAGAGCGGCATTACCGTCTACCCGGTGGCGGAGGTAACGCTCACTTTGCCAGTCGTTTCCCACACCGACAAAACCGTTGCACTCGAAACAGAAACAAAAAAAGCGGACGGACTTGCGCTTTCCTATACTCTGACCCGAAACGGCAAGCCTGCCGAAATCGGTACATGGATCGAAGGAAATCCTGCTGGCAGCAGCATTCGGTTCAAGGAAAAAGGCGTGTATGCGCTGACCGCCTCTGTCACCGACGATACCGGCAGAGTGTATGCCGATACCGCCAATATTACCGTCTACCCGGTAGGCTCCGCGGGCTTTTATCTGCCGGAAATTTTCCACACCGACAGCACCGTCACCGTGGAGGCGGTGTTCGGGGAAATCGGCAGCCATACCGCCAAGTGGTCTCTGCTCCGTGACGGAAAAGAAGTATCCCTCACCGATGCCGCTGAGGGCACGCTGGGCAACAGCGGCGGTGAGCTGAAGTTTCATGCCAAGGGCAGCTATGTTCTGAAAGCGGAATTCACCGATGACGGCGGCAGAACCTACCGCTATGAGCAGGGCTTCAAGGTGTATCCTGTGCCTGCCGTCCACTACAGCCTGCCAAAATATGTCCACACCGATACGGATATTGCGGTCGAAACCGAAACAGCCGATCTGGACGGACTCACCGTCGAATGGCTGGTGGACAACACCTACGGGTTTCAGGACTGGCCGACCTATGTGGATGGAACACTCACAAACGACGGCGGTACGATTCGCTTTAAACGAGCCGGTGTCTATGAGCTGACAGCCAGAGTTACGGATGAAACCGGCCGTGTATTTCTGTACGAAAGTAAGGAAAAGTGCGAGGTTCTGCCTGTGCTCACCATCGGCTTTGATCTTCCTGCCTTTGCCTATACCGACACCGCCCTCGACCTCAGAACCCACGGCAACAATCAGGTTCTGCCGGTGGAGTGGTCTGTGACAAAGGGCGGCAATCGCCTTCCGCTCTCGGAGGCGTTCAGCGGCGGGCTCAACGCACAGGGCGGCAAAATCACCTTTAAGAATGACGGCGAGTATGTTCTCACCGCCACCATGACCGATTACCTGAAACGCAGCTATTCCCACAGCGAGAGAATTCGCATCCTCCCTGTAGTGCAGTACGCGTTCAACATGCCGCAGATCGTTCACTACGGTACAGAGTTTGAAGTTGCCGCAAAGGATATTCGGCACCTCGGCGGCTACAGCGTTGTATGGACACTGCAAAAAGACGGAAATCCCGCACAGTATCAGGGCACCCTCGGCAATGACGGCGGGAAAATCGCTATCCGCGATACCGGCGCATTTACCCTGACCGCCTCTGTTACCGACAGCGCAGGCCGTGTCACCACCTATTCGGAGCGCATCACAGTTACCAACACTGCACCGAACGCTCCTATGGTAGAGGCCGTTCCCACCCGAACCGCCAAGGACGGCAAGTTTCTTGTGAACATCACCGCCAGTGCCACAGACCCAGATGGGGATGCGGTGACCTTGGAGTATGCGGATACCGCAGCCGACAGCTACTATGCGCCCGGCACCCACACCGTCCGTGTCCGGGCAAAGGATATCGCCGGGGCGTATTCCCCTTGGACGGAAAAGACCTTCACCGTGACCAATGCCGCGCCCACTGTTACCCTGACTGCCGAGCCGACCCGCACAGTAAAGGACGGCAAATTCCTCGTCAATATCAGCGCGACAGCCGCTGATGCGGACGGCGACGCCACCACGCTGGAGTGGGATAACAAGGCATCAGACGGTTACTATGCACCCGGCACCCATACCATAAAAGTCCGTGCAAAAGATATTGCCGGAGCGTATTCTCCTTGGACAGAAAAGACCTTCACCATTACCAGCTCCACACCAACGGTAACCCTGACCGCAACCCCCACCCGCACAGCGAAAAACGGTAAGTTCCTTGTCAATATCAGCGCCAAGGCGGTTGACGCGGATGGTGACGCCACCACGCTGGAGTGGGACAACAAGGCAGCGGATGGTTACTATGCCGTTGGCACGCACGCCGTCCGTGTTCGCGCCAAGGACGCAACCGGGCTGTATTCCGATTGGGTATCTAAGACCTTTACCATTGCAAACGCCGCCCCGACAGCGCCGGTGATTGCCCGAACCCCAAACGGCAACAGCGTAGCGCCGGGAACGCCGGTCACCATCAAGGCCACTAGCTCCGACCCGGACGGCGACCCCGTCACCCTCATTTGGGAGGGCAGAAACGCCGAAACGCAGACCTATCCCCGTGGAAAGAACGTTGTTCGTGTCAAAGCCGTGGATTCCGCAGGGGCTGAATCCCCATGGGCGGCCATCGTGTTCTTTGTGGCGGACTCCAACGGCGGCGGTGGCATGACCCTCACCGGCCCCGATTCCGTCATCATGGAAAACGGCATTGAAGGCGCCACCATCACGGAATACACCTTTACGGTGCCGCCCGTCAGCGGTCACAGCGGCGGTGACCACGGCAGAGTGCGCGGCTACAACAAGCTGACCGGGCAGTGGGATCAGCTGGATTATGGCACCACCTCTAACGGCATTACCTTCACCCGCACCCTCGGTGCAGGCGTGTATACCCGGCTGGAGTTTTATTACTACACCAACCACGATTGCATGTACGTGCGTCCGCAAGGACTCTATAGTATCGCTCGTGTGTGAGCATTAGATTAAAGAGAAATCTAATTGGTCAGCCGACTTACCAGTAGCCGAAAGGTCAATGGGAACAAAGCACGTCGGAAAAGCATATTTGTTTTGAAGTCAGAAAGAAGCAAGATATGCAAGACCACAGCGCAATATGGCTAAAGCTATACTGCTTCAATCCCAGTTTCTTCGCTTTAACACGTTGGGCAAACACACTCTGACTTATGTGTTTGAGGATAAATCTATGAAGATATCTGTACATTGTCTTCATACTCTTTGATTTATCTCGGTGTACGATAAGTACGCAAAAGAAACGAAAAGGAAGCCTAAGTTGCGCCAAAAAGTATTATGGAGTTTAAACGGAGATTGCCTAAGTTAGAATGCCGTCAAAATGGCTATATGTAATGCCTTTAAGGTGATAAATCTCAAGGATAAAACCAAGAGAGATGACATTGAATATCTAATATGGCAACGGAGCTTTCATAGTAGTCTGAGCAAGGGAAAGCCTTGTACATGGCGAAGGAAAGCAGATTGTTTTATTGATAAAGAATGGAGGTATGCGAAATGCAGAACGCTAACACGATTTTATCAATGCTAAATCAGAAATCGCAGAATGATGAACACTATGTATTCCAAAGAATATATAGGAATTTGTACAACCGGGAATTTTATGTCAATGCCTATGCCAGAATCCAATCCAAAGAAGGAAATATGACAGAGGGTGTTGATAACCGGACAATTGACGGTTTTAAATATGAAATGATTGATACTCTGATTGAAAAACTAAAAACTGAACAGTATTACCCCAAACCCGTTAGAAGAACCTATATTCCGAAAAAGAATGGTAAGACAAGGCCACTTGGTATACCGTGCTTTGAGGACAAACTGTTGCAGGAAGTCATTAGGCAACTCCTGGAATCAATCTATGAACCGATTTTTAGTGACAATTCACACGGGTTCAGACCGGACAGAAGCTGTCATACCGCCTTGTGTCAAATAAAAAACACAATGAGAGGTGCAAACTGGGTCATAGAGGGAGACATTACAGGGTGCTTTGATAACATTGACCACACTATCTTATTGAATATTTTATCTCAGAAGATAGAAGATGGCCGATTTATTGAGTTAATCAGACGATTTTTAAAAGCAGGATACCTTGAATTTAAGCAAATGCACAGGTCTTTATCAGGCTGTCCCCAGGGTGGAATTATTAGTCCCATTTTATCAAATATCTATCTAAATGAATTTGATAAATACATGGACGAAATCATCAATAAAAATACCAAGGGCAAGAAAAGAAAAAGTAATCCTGAATATCAAAGACTGCGTGGCAAAAGATATACAGCAATAAAAAATGGGAAGCTTGAAGAAATCAAAAGATTGACAAAGGTGATACAAAGCATACCGTCATTAGACCCCATGGACAGTAATTTTACGAGGGTAAAGTATGTGCGTTACGCCGATGACTTTGTAATTGAGGTAATTGGAAGTAAAGAAATGGCGGAATCTATTAAGGAAGATGTAGCTGCGTTTCTGAAAGAAAAATTAAATCTTGAATTAAATCAAGAGAAAACGTTAATTACGAATCTCGGAAATGAAAAAGCAAACTTTCTAGGCTATGAATTTACGAAAGCGCACTGCAATACCAAAATGGGCAAGGATAAACAGGGGAACAGAAAACGTTCTGTAAATGGTCAGATTCAATTATTAGTGCCACATAAAGTAATTAGTCAAAAAATCAGAGAATTCACTCAATATGGCGAATCGTGTGTCTTTAAGCCAAGACTAAAATTGCCTGTACTTGATATCATTAACGAGTACAATGCAGAAATCAGAGGGCTATACAATTATTATTGTCTGGCAACCAATGTAAGTCAAAGGCTGTACAAATTTAAGTATTATCACTATTTCAGTATGGTGCACACCATTGCAAGAAAAGAAAATATATCTGTAAAAAAAGTCATTAAAAAATATGGAATTGATGTGCCGGTTAAAGATGGCACAGGAACACGCCGGATTGTTGGAGTAAAATACCATACAAAAAAAGGTGAGAAAACAATGACGTACTTTAATGACCGGATTGTGAAAAAAGACTTTCCAGAGGCTAATGTTTATGACAGCTTTGGATATGATATTTCTTTTAACTCACAGCTAATTACAAGGTTAAATGCAAACAAATGTGAATTGTGCGGAAGTACTGAAAATATTGAAGTTCATCATGTAAGAAAACTTAAGGATATCAAAGATAAGTATAAAAAACGTGGCAGGCATATACCGAATTGGGTCTTAACAATGTCAAAAATGAACAGAAAGACATTAATTGTATGCAAAGACTGTCACTGGGATATCCATGGTGGAAAATGATTTAGAAACAATTGGAGAGCCGTATACATTGAAAGGTGTACGTACGGTTCGGAGGGGGGCAGACAAAAACCTACCATAGAAATATGGTGTGGCGTTGGTTGCCTACCCTACAACAAATCCAACATCACCTACTCGGTGACCTACCATTTTGAATAAGGGGGAACAACCATGAAACATCTTATTTGCAAGCTGAAAACCAAGGCGGCCATGGCTGCCGCCAAAACCCGCCGCGTCCTTTCCGGGAGCCACGGGGAAGGCTACATTGACACGGCGATTAAAATCCTGATTGCCGTGGTGCTGGGCGCTCTGCTCCTTGCAGGACTGTATGCCCTGTTTGGGGAAACGGTGCTGCCAACCCTGACCGAGCGTATCAAGGAAATGTTCAACTATGGTGGCTGATAGCACCCTTCAAGCGGTGCTTTTTTTCTGTCTGCTGCTGGCGGCTTCTGTGTGGGATCTCCGCAAACGGATCATCCCGGACAGCATTTGCCTCCTGATTGCACTGACTGGGCTGATGGATTTCAGCCCTGTCAGGCTTTGGGGCGTTCTTGCCGCACTGCCCCTGCTCATTGCCGCCCTGTGCAAACCGGAAGGCATCGGCGGCGGGGATATCAAGCTCACCGCTGCCGCAGGCATGGTACTGGGCTTTTGGGGATGCACGTCCGGGCTGCTGCTCGGCCTGACGGCATCCCTCTTTTTTTATCTCATCGAACAGATTGTCAGACGGCTCCGCAAACTGGAGCCGCAGAAGGCGTCACAGGCATCCCTGCCCATGGCACCCTTTTTGTCCCTCGGCTTTCTTGCCGTAACCATTCTAAAAATTGGAGGAAACATCCTATGAAAAGAATTCATATCAGCAGAAAAAAGACCCTCATCGTTGCCGGTATCGCCGCTGTTTCGCTTGCGGCGGCTCTCATTCCCAAGGCTGTGAAAGCGGTGAAATCCCGTAAATACAGCTCCGCTAGCTTCTAAATTACCATGAAATCAAGGAGGGAAATCCTATGAGTCTATTTAAAAACCGCATGGTGGTCGGCATAATCTGTATCCTTTTGTCCCTGCTGATCTGCTTTGGCATGACGCCGTTGTTCAACCAGTCCGTCAGCCAGAAAACCGAAATCGTCCGCGTCGCCAAGGAAATCAAGGCAGGCGAGGAAATCACCAAAGAGATGGTGCAGACCGTGGAGGTGGGCGGCTTCGGACTGCCGGACAATGTTCTTCGCCAGAGCGAATCCGTCGTGGGCAAATATGCCACAGCCGACCTTTCCGTTGGCGACTATATCCTAAACACTAAGCTGTCCGATACCCCCGCTGCGGAAAATACCTATCTTTACAATCTGAACGGCACCAAGCAGGCCATGTCGGTGACCATTAAGAGCTTTGCCAACGGTCTTTCTGGCAAGCTCCAGAGCGGCGATATCGTATCGGTGATTGCCCCGGATTACAAAAAGCAGGGCTCCACCGTGATCCCCGTCGAGCTGAAATATGTGGAGGTCATCGCCGTCACCGCAGGCAGCGGCTATGACGCCAACCAGCGTGACGCTGGACCCAATTCGCCTTCGGCATCTGATGAACGAGAACTTCCTGCAACCGTGACCCTGCTGGTATCCCCGGAACAGAGCAAGACATTGGCGGAACTGGAATCAGACGGCAAGCTCCATCTGTCCCTCGTTTATCGCGGCACGTCCGCCAACAGCGCCAAGTTTATCGAAGCGCAGGACGAGGTCATCGCCGCACTGTACCCTGCGGAGCCGGTGCAGGACAGCGCTTCTGAATCTCAGGAACCGGAGGAAAGCACTACATCCGAAGTGCCTGTAGAAAGTGAGGCGCAGTGATGCTGAACTTTAAGAAAAAGGGCATCTTTACCCACCCATCTGCGGAAAAGGATGCCCCGCCGGAGCAGGAACCGCAGGATGGCATCCTTGCCGTTTGGGGCTCTCCCGGCAGCGGAAAAACCGTCACTGCCGTAAAGATTGCCAAGCACCTTGCTGACCGGAAGAAAAACGTGGTGCTGCTGCTCTGCGATATGACCGCGCCCATGCTGCCCTGCATTTGTCCGCTCTCCGAACTGGAGGGAGAGCATTCGTTGGGCAGTATTCTTGCCGCCGCCCATGTGACGGAGCCGCTCATCAAGCACAATCTGGTGACGCTGAAAAAGCACAAATATCTCACCATCCTGGGCATGAAAAAGGGTGAAAACGAGTACACCTACCCGCCCTATGAGCAGGTACAGGCGCAGGAGCTTCTGGACAATCTGCGGAAAATCGCCCCTTTCGTGGTGGCGGACTGCGGCAGCTATATTGCCAATGACATTCTCTCCGCCGTGGCGCTCATGGAGGCCGACAGCGTTCTGCGGCTCGCAAACGCCGATCTGAAGTCCGTGAGCTATCTCTCCAGCCAGCTCCCGCTGCTCCGGGATTCCAAATGGGATGCGGAGAAGCAGTACAAGGTTGCCGGCAACGTCAAGCCCCGGCAAGCCGGGGAGCAGATCGGACAGGCGCTGGGCTCGGTGGCCTTTACCCTGACCCATTCGCCGGAGCTGGAGGAACAGTATCTTGCCGGGAATCTGCTAGCGGATTTGTCCCTGAAGGACAGCCGCCAGTTCCGCAAGGAAATCGAAAAAATATGCAGGGAGGTGTTCGGCGTATGAAATTAGGCAAAAAAAGAAACGCGTCGGTGTTTCAGACCGCGCCGGTATCTGCGGTGGAAAGCGGAAATCATCCGTTGTCCACAGAACCGGAGCTTATCACCGAAGTTGAAAATGCCTCCGAATCCACGGCCGAGAGATTTGCAAACTTGCAGTTCGGTCCCGATGTGGATATTTTGAATCCGCCGGATGAGCAGGACGCCGCCCCGTTGCGTGACAACCGCACGCTGCGTGCGCATGGACTGTTCTTTACCCCGGAAACGGAGGGAAAGGACTTCTCCATGGTGCTTGCCGAGGTGCAGGCGTACATCTCTGAGCATTACAGCACCCTCCTCACCGAAGGCGGCGGGGACGCCAAGGTACAGATGAAGCGGTATATCCAGAAATTCCTGCAGGATAACCGCATTTCTGTGGGCGGCATGAGCGGCGACAGACTGACGGACGCCCTCTACACCGAAATGGCGGAGTTCGGGTTTCTGACCAAATACATCTTCGGCACCGGGATTGAGGAAATCGACATCAATTCGTGGCGGGACATTGAGGTTCAGTATTCGGATGGCCGCACCGTCAAGCTGGAGGAACGCTTTGAAAGTCCCCAGCACGCCGTCAACGTCATTCGCAGGATGCTCCACATCAGCGGCATGGTGCTGGATAACGCCAGTCCCATCGTGCTGGGGCATCTCAGTGAAAATATCCGTATCGCCGTACTGAAAAGCCCCATTGTGGACGAGGATGTGGGCGTGGCGGCTTCCATCCGTATCGTCAACCCGCAGAGCATGAAAAAAGAGGATTTTGTTAAAAGCGGCACGGCGACAGACTCCATGCTGGATTTTTTGTCCCTCTGCATTCGTTACGGCATTTCGGTCTGTGTAGCAGGAGCCACCAGCTCCGGCAAAACCACCGTGGCGGGCTGGGTGCTGACCACTGTACCGGACAACAAGCGTATCTATACGATTGAAAACGGCTCCCGTGAGCTGGCTCTCGTCAGAGAAAAGGACGGTAAAGTGGTCAATTCGGTCATCCATACCCTGACCCGTGACAGTGACAATGACCGCCAGCGCATCGACCAGACGAACCTTTTAGACTATGCGCTCCGCTTTAACCCGGACATCATCGTGGTGGGCGAGATGCGAGGGCCCGAGGCGAACGCGGCGCAGGAGGCCGCCCGAACCGGCGTGGCGGTGCTGACCACCATCCACTCCAATTCCTGTGAGGCCACCTACCGCCGCATGGTGTCCCTGTGCAAGCGCGCCGTGGATATGTCCGATGCGACCCTGATGGACTATGTCACCGAAGCCTATCCCATTGTGGTGTTCTGCAAGCAGCTGGAAAACAAGCAGCGCCGCATGATGGAGATTCAGGAATGCGAGATTCTGCCGGACGGCACAAGGCGTTTTCGCCCGCTGTTTCAATATGTCATCACCGAAAACCGCATGGAGGACGGAAAATTCATCATTGAGGGGCACCATGAGCAGGTCAATACCATCTCGGACAGCCTCGCCAAGCGGCTTCTGGAAAACGGTATGCCCCAGGCGGTCATTGAAGCTCTGCGAAAGGAGGAACAAACCGCATGACAACGGTACTGTTAATCGCCTGCATCGGCATGATCGCAGGCTCTTTTCTTTTGCTGGGGCTGACCCCCATGGCGTTTACAACCGCCATCTTCGGCAGGCTGACCGATCAGCCCAAAGCACTTCGCGATGAGGTCAATGAAACCACCCACAGGAAAAAGAAATCCTATCTGCGCCGGGAAATCGCCGAGGTGCAGTCCATTCTAAAGCTCAGCGGCAGATCGGCGCGCTTTCCCATGCTCTGTGCCTTGTCCCTGCTGTTCTTTGCCGTGGGCGCGTCGGTCGCCGTGATGCTCTCGAACTTTTTTCTGGTTCCTGTCATGGCGGCGGGCTGTATGCTCCTGCCGTTCTGGTGGGTAAAGCTCACAGCCAGCCACTTCAAAAAGGACATTGCGGCGGAGCTGGAAACGGCTCTGTCCATCATCACCACGGCCTATCTTCGAAATGAGGACATTCTGACAGCGGTGGAGGAAAATCTCCCGTACCTGAACCCGCCCGTGCTGTCGGTATTTCAGGGCTTTGTGTCCCGTGTGCGGCTGGTCGACCCCGATGTGACGGCGGCGCTCCATGACGTGAAAGAGAGCATCGACAACGCAGTGTTCCATGAGTGGTGCGACGCCCTCATTGCCTGCCAGCACGACCGCAGCCTGAAAACCACCCTGACGCCCATTGTCAGCAAGCTCAGTGATATGCGGGTAGTCAACGGCGAGCTGGAAAACATGGTATTTGAGCCGAGAAAAGAATTCATCGTTATGGTGATTCTCGTCATCGGGAATATTCCGCTGCTGTATTTTTTGAATCAGGACTGGTACCATACGCTGATGCACACCCCGCTGGGACAGGTGGTGCTGGCGATCTGCGCCGCCGTGATTTTCGTTTCCACGGCATTTGTGATTAAGCTCACCCAGCCCATCGAATATCGAAGATAAGGAGGAACCCATGACAATCTATCTGTTTTTATTCGGAGTCCTCCTATCGGCGGGACTCTTTTTCATTGCCGCCGATCTCTTACATCTGCCTACCCTCGCCACGCAAAAGGCGATGCTGTCGGCAGGAAAGCAGGCAAAGGCCAAACCCAAAACCACCGATGCCCTGCTCAGAAATGCCGCCGTCCGGCTTTCCCGGTATATCCGTATGGACGAATACAAGAAAAGCCGGA
Organism: Novisyntrophococcus fermenticellae; assembly: GCF_018866245.1. GTDB lineage: Bacteria > Bacillota > Clostridia > Lachnospirales > Lachnospiraceae > Novisyntrophococcus > Novisyntrophococcus fermenticellae. The sequence continues at coordinate 326,658 of NZ_CP076458.1, read as the reverse complement.
TGGTAAATGTGCTGTCTGCGGCGGGGCTTTCCGACTCGCCGGAGCTGTTCACGGCAACGGCAATCGTCAAGGCGGCGGCCATCGGGCTGTGCATCATTCCCTGCCTGATTGTCCTGCCGCTACTGGCGCCCATTGTGCTGTTTGCCTCTATCCTGGTCTATTTCAAGGAAATCCGCAAGGCGGATGAGGCACTGGCGGCCAAGCGCGGGAAAATCGAACAGGAGCTGCCCCGTTTCGTTGCAACCGTCACCCAGGAGCTGAAAGCCAGCCGGGATGTGCTGTCTATGCTGGAAAATTTCAAGAAAAACGCAGGCGAGGACTTTGCGGCGGAGCTTGACATCCTCACGGCGGATATGCGCTCCTCCAGCTATGAGGCGGCGCTAACTCGCTTTGAGGCAAGGTTCAATTCGCCCATGCTCTCGGATATTACCAGAGGGCTGATCGGCGTACTGCGGGGAGATGACAATGCGGTCTATTTCCAAATGCTTTCCCACGACATGAAGCAGCTGGAGCTTCAGCGGCTGAAAGCGCAGGCTATGAAAATACCGCCCAAAATCCGGGTGTTTTCCTTTGCCATGCTCATGTGCTTTCTTATGACCTACATGGCAATTATTATCTATGAAATCATCACATCCCTCGGAGGGATGTTCTAAGGGAGGTGTAAGCCAGATGACAGAACAGGAAATGATGACGCTTCTGCGCAAAAAGCTGGACTGCGGTATGGCGCAGTATCAAAAGGAATGGCGGCAGAAACCGGCCTCCGAGCTGGGGGAGCTGGCAAGTGAAATTTCCGCTGTGAAGTTTGTGTACGGAGAATTATCCGGCGGCAGCTATTCCGCTGAATATATGGAGTATCTGCTCCGCTTTGAAAACCCGCTGGAGGTGGTAGCGGATCAGTGGATATCCGAACAGAATGTTGATTTCAGCGAGGAACTCACCCATGCCCTTTGGACGCTGTGGGATAAGGGCGAATCGGAACCAGAGTATGCCCTTGACCCGGAATATGCGCCTGTTTCCGCGGAGGAAGTGAGAATCACCGTGCGGGAATTTATTGAAGCGCACCCGGACGCGTCATTTGACATGATGACGCCCGGCGGGTATGTGTACCTGACGCCGGAAACCGCACAGCTTCTGCTCTCCGGCCAGAGTGTGAAAGGCAATCCCGGTAGCTCTGAATTTGCCAGAGATGTCCCTGCGGAGGAACTGCTGGAGCAGGAAATCTGCACCGCCGATTTCAGCAAGAGCGCATGGCGTGTGTTAAGTGACCACAACCCGGAACCGTGGCAGGAACAGGGACCCTTTGAGCAGGGGGTGACCATGTGCTGAAAATTCTGAGAAACAAGCGCGGAGAGGGCTACATTGACGTGGCCGTGCTGGTGCTGTGTGCCATGCTGGTCATTGCCCTTGCTGTGAAGGTGTTTCCCGTCTACATCCAAAAGCAGCAGCTGGACACCTTCGCCACTGAGCTCATCCGGGAGGCCGAAATTGCCGGACAGGTGGGCGGTGAAACCAGCCTCCGTGAGCAGCTTCTGCGGGAAAAGACCGGGCTTTCCCCCAGCGTGGAATGGTCTGAAACCGGCAGAATCCAGCTCAATGAGGAAGTCACGGTAACGGTCACCTACCAGACCAACATCGGGCTGTTCGGCGGCTTCGGATCGTTCCCCATTACGCTGAGAGCAGACGCGGCGGGAAAGAGCGAGGTTTATTGGAAATGATGGATAAAATCAAGCAAATCCTACGGGGAAAAGGTGGCGCGGGCTTTCCGCTGATTATTGCGATCACCCTGTCGCTGGTCATCATCTTCACCGGCATTTCTGAATATTTTCGGCTGATGATCATAGCGCAGGGTGTTCGGGATGCGGTGCAGGCCGCTGTCATCTCCACCGTGGTGGAGAATTACGATGATGTGTACCACGGTGTGCGGGAGGGCTATTCGGGCGCTTACCAGCCCTATGCCGGAGATTTCGAGGAAAGCCTCGATTACGGCGATATTTATGACCGGCTGGACGGCATCCTTGGGCTTTCCTACAATAGTGGCTATCACGAAAAGCGCACCCCGGACGGCAAGCTGGAATTTAAGGCCTGGAACCTAAATGTGGATATTCGCAATGCACCTTTTGCGTCAGGGGATCATGCCTCCGACCGCTTTGAAGCGGACAGCACCATCCTGCTGGAGGTTCCCGTATCCTTTGGCGGGAAGCTGCTGCCGCCCATGACCATCAAGGTCAAAACCAGCGCCGGGTATACGCCGAGGTTTTGACTGGTTTCAATTTTTTCTATAATATGGATAGACTTTTTGAAAATTTCGTGGTAGGGTGTGACTTAACAAGAAGAATCTCAAAATTTAACAATAGGAGGATACTCTTATGAAAAATATGAATCCCAAAATGAAGAAGTGGCTGGCCGTCGCCGGTGGACTCGCCCTCTGTGCGGTGCTGGTAGTGCTGATCGGGCAGCGGCTCCAGACGCCGGAACCGGCAGATGCGCCCCTTCCGTCCCAAAGCTCCGAGGTAAGCAATGTGACGGTAGACCCATCCGAACCGGAAATTACAGAGAATGAAAAAGAGGTCACCGTAACCCCGCCCGATACCACTCAGCCGGTAAGTGCCGACAACGGCGCGGTTTCCAGCGGCACCGAGCAGACCATTCAGGGCGATGTGAGCAAGCCCGAATATACCGAGGAACAGCTCAAAGACCCTACGCAAAAGCCCAATGGCGAAAAGGTCACCGAGCCTCCCACGGCTGTCGACCATGACAAGGTGGAACAGCCGAAGGAAACACCGAAGCAGGAACCCTCCTCTAAACCCAGCAGCGGTGGAAACAGCATCCCCGGCTTTGATAATGTGCCGGATGGCGGTGCTAATCATGGAGAAGTTGTTGATGGAGACGGCGATATCAACAAACAGGTTGGTATCATGGACTAAATAAGAATATACCCCATGGCACGGTTGAAAGATACCGTGCTTTTTTATTTGCAGAAACAGGAGGTTAGGATGAAAAATTTACTTTTAAGAGCCCTGCCGCTGTTCCTCATTTTGTGTATGCTCTGCCCGATGACTGCTTTTGCCGACACCGGCGGCAGCGGGAACATTGACGGCGGTGGCGGCGGGATGGGTCAGGGAACCAGCACCAATTCATGGAGTCCCGGCAACGAAGGTGTGCGTGTAACAGTTGTTCGCGCAAGCGACCATGCGGTGGTCACCACACCTTTTGACTTTACCAATAAGGCTCCCTCGGCGGGAATATACCATTTTGGAAAGGTTAGCAAACTGCAATATAATAACGGTGCTTCACTAAGCCCGGTAAAAGGTGGCTATACCTATAAAAATCCCGGACAGACTATGCCACGCATCATCAGCACTAACGGCAGCAACAACATTGAGGCCATAAAGAAATACTTCTGTTCCGAATACGTGGTTAAGCGTATTGCGGAAATTACAGGCATGAATTATGACGTTCTCATCGGCGGCGAGTATAAAATTCTTTTGGAGCCACTGGCTTACTACAAGTTCGAGGGCAATATGTTTGCCACCACCGCCACCGAGGCGGCGCTCTATGATGAGCAGACCAGCGGTCTGTTAAGGCGGCGGATGGTATCCCTCACCCACAAGAATCTGCCTCTTGCTATGTTTCTGGAGGTAAGCGATCTCGGCTATCCCGCATGGGGCGGCAGCAAGACCAGCGCCGCCACCAACGCGGATATTAAATCCAGCCTTGGGCTTGGCATCGTCCGATTTGAAGAAAAGCCGGAGAAACCGCAGATTGAAGCCTACGACTACGAGTACCGTGTCAACACCGATGTCATCACGGCAGTGAGAATCAGCGGCGGTCAGTCTGATCCCGACAGCCCCACCCGCGTCAGCTTCAACATCGGAGGCCAGACCTACAGCGTGGGCAATGTTTATTACCCCGACGGCGACAGCCAGCTTGCGTGGGTGAAATGGAGAACCCCGGATACCGAGCAAAACATGACCATTAAGGTGACAGTGTCCGGCCCCGGCAACACAGCGAAAACGACCCTCAACGTGAAAATCGTTGATCTTGATAAGAACCCGCCACCCAATCCCGTAGCCGATGACCGCAACGACAGTTTCTCCCGTGTTTCTGTTCCAAGTAGAGCAGTGAAAAGCACGGTAAGCTGGAGTGTCTGGCGCCCGTGGTGGCAGGAATATTGGGTGTGGCACAGCGGCGATGAGGACGATGATGGATATTGGTGCGACCATGGGTGGTACGAATTTGATCTGGATCGCTACAGCGCCAGCCTGACCGCAGCCATGAGCATTCAGTGCGACAGCAAAAATCCTACTGCCAGCGGAAGAACTATGAAATCCGGGTACGGCATCAACCAGACCGCCACCGGGAGCATCAGCTCCAACCAAAGCTCGGCGGTAACCCAGCCGCAGAATGCGGTCAGCTATTTTCCCGAATTCGGCTACGAAACCTATTGGCGACTGTTGGAGCGAATGGGTACAGGGCGGTTTGAGTTTCAGAAAAATCCCTATTCCACCTACAAGAATCGGACCCATTTCAGCCCGATCTGGATGCCCGATGGCGCCTATACCGTCAACACATGGCTCATAGATGCGTGGACGCCCGATGGAATGCTGTCCGCCAACCTGACCGACAGCCTGACCATCAAGGGAAATTTGTGGCAGGATTGGCACGCTGGCCCTAAAAAACCTTAGCTATAACACAGAAAAAGAACAAGGTGGCGGGAGCGATCCTGCGGCCTTGTTCCTTATTTCAGGAAGGTGGTTTTCATGAAAAGATACAAAAAAATTGCACTGGCACTCTCGCTTGTTCTCATGGTAAGCCTGTTGTTTAGCACAACCGCTTTTGCGGCAAACGGCGATGTGGCCGGGGCAATCGAAGGAACGTGGAACGACGCCTCCAGCCAGATTAAAACCGTGGTCAACAAGGTGGTATTCCCCGCCATCGACCTGATTCTGGCGGTGTTTTTCTTTGCAAAATTGGGGACTGCATACTTCGACTATAGAAAACACGGACAATTTGAGTGGGCGGCGCCTGCAATTCTGTTCGCCTGTTTGGTGTTCACACTGACGGCGCCGACCTATATTTGGACAATTCTCGGAATGTGATGGTGAAATAGAAGATGGGCAATCTCATCCTAATTGGTGAGATTGCCTATACTTTCAGCCTATTGCAGGTTATATGCAATATAACATTATCAACTTGTCTGCATCTAAGAAAAAATGCAGGCGCTGCAATTTATTATTTCCAGTTTCTTGTGATAGCTGCAAAGTTAAAACAGAAATGCTCTTATAATCAGCCATAAAACAAGAAGCCAGATGGCCACAATCAGGAGAGCATAGTACCACTTTTTCGGCTTCCCGCTTGCCCATTGGCCCGTTGCTTCTTCCCGATAATGTTCAAATAGCTCTTGCGGGATAAAACGAATGGTAAGCGCGATCAGAAAGGGAAGCAAAATGACATCGTCAAGATACCCCAGCACGGGAATAAAATCCGGTATCAGATCAACCGGTGATAAGGCATAGGCGACGGTTACACCAGCCAACACTTTTGCAATGGCAGGAGTGTTTTTGTCCTTCATACACAGAAATACCGCTGGGATATCGGTTTTCAACTGTCGTGCTCTTTTTTTCAAATCCATAGTTATTATCCTCTCAGGATGAATCTCAGGGCTTCACATTTTGTTATTCACCAATTTGAATCAAGCGAGAACTGTGCGTGCTCTCATTCAGACGATGGGAGATAGACAATACGGTCCGCCCCTTACACGCCCGTTCCAGGCCCTGCAGCACCCGCAACTCAGTTTCACTGTCCAGATTTGCAGTGATTTCGTCCAGCAGTAAAATTTTAGGCTGTGACGCAACCGCCCTTGCAATGGAGAGAAGCTGAAACTGACCTTGAGAGAAGGTGAGCTTTTCCACCGGCGTGTTGTACCTCTGGTCCAGTTCCATAATATTTTCATGCAGGCCTACCAGTTTTGCAGCTTCTTCAATCTGTTTCTGACCGATGGAATCATCAAACAGAGAAATTTGCTCCGCCACAGTTCCGGCAACTGAATGAAAGGTCTGCTCCACATAACCGAACAGCTTTCTTTTTCGTTTATCTGAAATTTGGGCGGCATCAATGTCATTGATCAATATTTGCCCTTTTTGCGGAGCATACAAGCCAAGAATCAACTTGAACAGCGTGCTTTTTCCGGCACCGGTTCTGCCTATAAATGTGACTGCTTCGCCCTGCTGCACAGAAAAACTCATATCCTGTAAGACTACGGTTTTATCGTCATATCCAAATTCCACATTGTCAAAGCTAATAGCTGATTCCCCGTTTGCGTCGGAAAACGCCCTGTTTGAGGTGCCCTCCGGAACGGTGCGCTCTCTTTCAGACAGGAATTCGTTGATTCGCTTTACGCCTGCCACAGCAGACTGAATGTTCTGGATCTCCATGCCGATGCTTTCAAGCGGCTCAAACACCTTGCCCACATAGGCGATGATGGCAACTGCCGTACCCACGGTAATTCCAAAAAACTGTTGCATTCCACCGCCCAAAGCGGCGAACACCATCATCACTGCAATCACGCAGGAGCTGACAAAAATGACGATGGGAGAATAAATGGAATCATACAGATTGGACTTATCGAGGGCACGGAAGCTTTCCTCAATATAGGAATCATACTTTTCTTCCATGTACTTTTGCCGAAACAGGGTATGAATCGTGCGGATGTTATGAATGGTTTCAGGCACATGATTGTTTACCTTGCTGACGGCGACACGGTTTGCAAGCTGCGCCTTGAGCATTCGCTTTTGAAACAGACGCGTCATGGCGAACAGCGCCGGAGTCACCAAAAGCATCAGGATTCCAAGCCCGGTGCTTTTATAAAAGATGACCATAAGAATGCTCAGTACCTTAAACGCATCGGCAACCATCCCGATAATGCCGTTTGTAAAGAGAGAATCCACCACATCCACATCATTGACAAAGCGAGAGGTGATTTTGGCGGGGGCATGCTGTGTAAAATAAGCCGCCGGCAGTCGTTTCAGTTTGGCGCAAAGCTCGCTGCGCAGACTATGGGTCATCTTTTGCCCGAACACCGTAATCATCACGCTCTGACCTGACTCCAGCAAATCAGAAAGTGCCAGCAGCCCAAAGTAACCAAGGGGCAGCACAAGAGAAACGGCCTGCCGTCCGGTCAGCCGGTTTACCATCTGCTCCAGAACAAGGGGAGGAAACAGCGCGGCTGCCACACAGGCGGCGATCAGAATACCGGTGAGAAGGGTCATCCCACTGTTTTGACGGACGGTCTTCCGAAAAACGACGCCAAGTCCGTTCTTATTCTTCATGGCCTGCACCTCCCATTGCCTGCGCCTGATAGAGTGTCTCATAGGTGCTGTTTCCCCGCATCAGCGCAGAATGGGTGGAAAGTACGCTCGTGCCATGCTCCAGAAAGAGTACATGATCCAACTGTGGAAACAGCTGTAAACGGTGGGAAATTAAAATAACGATGCGGTCTGCAGCCAGCAGACGCAGATTTGCAAAAATCTCCCGTTCGGTTTTTTGGTCCACTGCGGAAAAGGGGTCATCCAAAATCAAAATCTGCCGTGCATGATAGCAGGTGCGAGCCAGCGCAAGACGTGCCTGCTGACCGCCCGACAGACGGATTCCACCGCTGCCGACGGAGGTAGCCGCTCCCTGCGGCATTTTACAAATTTCATCTGCCAGACACACCGTTTTCAGGCAGCGGGCTATTTCGCCTTTTTCACCCAGACGAATATTTTCTTCAATGCTCTCTGTCATCAGCTCCGGTTCATGCCCCAGATAGGACAGCAGCCGGCTGCGCTCGTATAAACTCAGCGTGCGCAGTTCTCGCTCATCTACCTCAATGCTACCCTCGTAGGGCAGTTCCCCCAACAGCGCCTTGCCCAGCATGGATTTTCCGCTGGCAACTGCTCCCGTCACGCCGATGATTTGTCCCGGCTGTGCGGAAAAAGAAATCCCGTGCAGCACCTGCTGCCCGTTTTCCCAGCGCAGAGACAAATCCCGCACTTTAATCGATGCCCCGGCAGAAAAATCCATATCGGACAGAGTAGACTGCTCCACATACTCTTTCATAAGCGGTTTGATTCTCGCCCAGGAAACCTGTGCCTTTTGAACAGAATTAAACAGCTTCGCAGTCTTGGATGACTTGAGCGCCATTTTGGCAAAGCAGGACAGGAATGTGGTGAAAGCGGCGATATTCCAGTTGCTCCAGCCAGTACCGGTAACATTTTTACCGCCCAGATACAAGACAAATATCACACCGCACATGGAAATGATGTGGTAGAGCGGCTGCATGGTGTTCTCCCAAAAATTTGCTGCCACTGCGCACTTTTCATAGTCTCTCAGGTACCCCTCATAAGCTAGGTCCCTGTTTTTATCACAGCTGTAAATGCGATAGGTAACCGCATTGGAGACTCTGTCCATGGTGGCACCGTTCAGCCGTTCGGCGCTTTTTTTGTATGTCCCGTTGTACTGCGTTACCCGGTGTTTCAAACGTCCTGCGATGAAATAAGCGACAGGGGTAAAGGCACAGGAAATCAGCGTCAGACGCCAGTCGTAATAAAACAGCATGGCAAGGTACGCAATCAGCACCACGCCGGTATCAAACACCTCTGTGGTGAACTTTCGCATGCCCTCCGCGCAGGCATCCACATCCGATACCGCTTTGGTCATCACCGTTCCAATGCTTTCTCGCTCCAGTTCATCCCGGCTCATGTTCACGAGGCTGTTGTAGAGCATATGACGCATGTTGCGGCTGGTATTATTTGCAAAACGGCGCACATAGAAGCGCTTCACGCAGCGCATGACCTGCACGGCTAAAATGACAATCAGATAGACCACCGCCAGTGACAGCATGGCGGAAAAGGATTCACGACCACCCATAATGTCGAACAGGCACTGTGCCAAACGGCCTTCAAAATATGGCCCCGCAATCATTCCAACATTGTAAAGGATGCCTGAAATCGTAACCAGCGTGAGCGACCAACGTTCCATCTTGAAGTAGGACAGAATATGGTCAGGCTGAGAAACCTGTTTGATATTTTGATTTGTGCTGCTCATTTTCCTCCGCTCCCTTCTAAAAAGCGGTGAATGAGGTTTGGAAAGTCTGCCTTGCTCTCTGCCTTGGAGCGCGTGTAAAGGATGTTCAGCAGCCGACAGAACTCAGCATTTTCCTCAGGAGACAATGTTTCCTGCAAATATTCATAATAAAGAGCTTCAACGGAAGCCTTGGAGTTTTTTAATTGGTCAGCCTTTTCAGTGGCATAGAGCAGCTGGCTGCGGCCATCGGCAGGGTTTGCCTTTCTGATAAGATACCCCTTTGCCTCCAGATTGGCCGCACGGCGGGCAGCGGCCCCTTTATCCAATGCGAGAATCTCCCGAATGGCAGCCTGTGTGATGCCGGGATTTTTGCGAACCACATGGATGAAATCATATTCCGCAGTTCCAATACCGTCCAGCTTCAGCATACGGGCAGTAAACTTATTGACTTCACGGGCAATCTTTGTGATTTGCCGTTTAGTGGCATCCATAATAGCACCTCCAGCATAAAAAAGATGTAGTATCAACTAAACTGTATGATACTACATCTTTTATTTTCTGTCAATGAAAATGGATATTAAAGGATCTAAGGTGAGGTTTGAAGAGAAAACATGTTCACCATATGAACAGAGGAAAAAGGAGAAAAATGATATGATAACTAAAATTCGCTCACCTGCCTTTGACAAGGATACTCTGGACTATATTGTTCTAAATCATCCACACTGCACAAGGAAAAGGTTGAAACCACAGTATCAAATGTGTTGTCGTCAAAATGAAGTGCAGCGGCACTTTCCGAAAATAACGCAACCTCGATGGCACTATCCTTCAGCTTTCTAGGATAAGCCTCCACAGTAGCAATGTGTGTAATATTAGTAGGATAAAGGGGAAGGTTGGTGCCTTCCCCAATTCCTATTTCAAGAATGTTGCCGTATGCGTGTTTCAGCAGTGCGGTACGCTTTTTCAAAATGGAATTTTTTCCAATATTCCATCGCATCAGCGTTGGAAAAGCAATATCTTGATACCAGCCCATAGGCTTACCTTCTGAGCAGCTTTTTTACAAGCTTCACAAGCTCATACCAGAACACGGCTACTGCTGCAATCCCAACGGCTTTCAAAAGCATGGGTACAGACAGCGGTGCCAGCTTCAAGAATGCATTCAGCGGAGAGTAAAGGATAATGCCCAGCATCGCAAGTGTTCCGAAGTTCACGGCCCACATTACCTTGTCTTTTGCAAGACGAATGATAGATTGCAGGGCGAAGTCATGATCAGAGCTGTTCACCTGCACCAAGAATAAGTTGGAAATCATAATAATGGAAAGCCCTATGGCGCGGGCAACCGATGCATTGTCTGCATTGCCGGAGAGCGTCACATAGTAAGCACCAAAGGATGCGGCAAAGATGACAAGACCCTGCAACACGCTTTTCGCCAGAATGTGCGCAGTCAAAAGCTTTTCCTTGGGGTCACGAGGTTTTCGTTCCATAATATCTGTTTCGGCAGGCTGGCGCTCCAGCACAATGGAGCAGGTGGGGTCAATCAGCAGCTCCAAAAGCACAACGTGCAGCGGCAGCAAAAGCAGTGCTGTCGGCGCAATGCCGAGGATAGGTGCAAGCAGGGAGGCAAATGCAATAGGGATGTGAATGGTGAACACATAGCCCACTGCCTTGCGGATATTATCATAAATTCGCCTGCCATCCTTGACTGTTTCCACAATGGTGGTAAAGTTGTCGTCCATTAAAATAAGGTCGGCGGCCTCACGAGATACCTCACTGCCACGCTTGCCCATTGCAATGCCGATGTCTGCATATTTTAGAGCAGGTGCATCATTAACACCGTCACCGGTCATAGCAACAATCTCGCCGTTGTCCTTAAACGCTTTCACAATGCGCATTTTATGTTCAGGAATAACACGGGAGAAAATGCTGACATCCTTAACCCTTTCACGCAGTTGCACGTCAGTCATTTCGTTTAGCATATCGCCTGTGATGATATGGTCACTGTTTGGCATACCAATTTTCTTTGCAATAGAGGATGCGGTAATTCCGTTGTCGCCTGTAATCATAACAACACGAATACCCGCCCTATTGCATACCGCAATGTCTGCTTTTACGCTTTCACGTGGGGGATCTGCAAGCCCGATGAGTCCGCAAAGCGTCAAACGACAATCGATGATTTGTGCTGGAATTTCCGATTCGCTCTGAGGGCTTGCAGTGGCAACCGCAATGACTCGCAAGCCTTGTTTCGACATTTCGGTAATTTTATGCTCCGCTACTTCTTTGTCGTTCTCCGTCAGCTCACAGATGGTCAAAATACGCTCTGGTGAACCTTTTGCGGCAATAACAATGCTGCCGTTTCTTCTCCATATATGTCCCATCATTTTCAGTTCATTGGTAAAAGCATATTCGCTAATTAGTTCGCCGCCAAAGAGATGTTCTTTGGAGATGCCAAGCCCATCACAATGTTTAAGCATTGCTTTTTCCATTGGGTCATAGGCGTCAGTTTCGCAGCCAAGCCCCATCACTTCACACAAGTTATGGGTGTCGCCATCAGCCGCCCAAGTGTCCTGCACAGTCATCTGGTTCATAGTGATGGTACCGGTTTTGTCTACGCAAAGTACCGATACAGCACCCAGCGTTTCAACGGACGGAAGCTTGCGTACAAGTGAGTTTTTCTTAGCAAGCCGCCACGCACCCATAGAAAGGAACACGGTAAGAATCACCGGAAACTCCTCGGGTATCATTGCCATCGCAAGGGTAATACCAGATAGAATACTCTCAATGAGTCGGTCTCCAAAGCCATGGTCTGGTATGTTAAACCAAGTGAACACACCCACAAGGGCAAACAAAACGGCCGCTATTCCAGCGCATAGCTTAACAAGGCTGCCTGTCTGCTTTTGAAGCGGAGTATCCTCATCGGGTGCTGCGGCAACATTTGCACCGATTTTACCGTATTCGGTAGCTCCGCCGATTTTGTCAACCAGCACTGTTGCTGTTCCTTGTGTGACCAAAGTTCCTGCATAACAGTAATCCTTCCGCCAATAGTCAGAAATGGGCTCTGCACTTTCGGTTGGAATTTTCCACACACCTTCTGCTTCGCCTGTTAAGGAGGACTCATCCACGCACAGGTCATTACATTTTAGCACAATACCATCAGCAGGAATTTTGACTCCCTCATAAATCATCATTAAGTCGCCAGGAACAAGATCGCAGCTTGCAATTGTCTGCTCCTTGCCGTCACGAATGACTGTGACATGTGGGGCAGACAAATCCTTGAGAGCGTTCAAGGTTTTATCTGTTTTCCATTCTTGGATGACATCAATGCTGATAATGCCCACTACAAAAATGAGCATAATCGCACCATCTCTGGGTTCACCCAGAATAAAATAGATGATTGCAGCAACAATCAGCAGCAAAAACATCGGCTCACAGATAATGTGCAGAACTTTTCTTAGAAAGCTCTCTTTCTTCTGTGAGGTCAATTCATTTTTGCCATATTGTTCCTGCAATCGTTTTGCTTCGGCGGCGGCTAGGCCTGCCATGTTCAGTTTGTTGCTTGTCATAAAAGTTACCTCCGTTTTAGCCTTTCGGCAGTCGTTTGATAGCTCTATGGCACTCCATTTTCGTGGTCGTTGTTCCATTTGGGTATAAAAATAGCACACCTATGGAACATACTACTGTCCCACAGATGTGCGCATTATGCAATCTGCTGCCACTCGTTGGGTGGCCCGGCCCCATGACCTCTTATAAAAAAGGTTCATCGCCTGCTCAGTTTGTACTGTTGATCTCGCATTCCAAGTAAAGAATGTAATGCAGTGCAAAGAGGTTACTAAATATTATATGCGGCTGTAATGTAATTGTCAACTAAAATATGATAATTTCCCATTTCTTGAAAAAGGGGGGCTTTGTTTGAAAATTAAAATCCGTTCACCGTCCTTATGCAAGTATTGACTGGACGATACTTGGTATGTAATCAGGAGAAAATTGACTTTCGGCGCATAAAGTGATATTATAATGGCAATGATTATAAATGAAAATCAACCATATAATATCACTTAACCGGGAGGTGAAGCACATGGAGCAGATTGGATATGGAGAACACATTGCAGAGACTGTTAAAAATATTCCCTACGAGGCAGCAATTCAAACAGAAAATATTGCGGCACAACTGGCGGAAACCTTTGCCTTGCCCTATGAGCAGGCCAAGGCACTGACCAATGTGAAGCTGAAGCGGATGGCGGACAAGGGCGAAATTGAAAGACTGCAAAAGGGCGTCTATTGTCAGGTGAAGCAGACCATATTCGGGAAAGTTACGCCGAGCATTGAGCAGGTGATGAAGAAAACCCTGACGGAACAGAACGGCGCCAAAATCGGGTACGAATCCGGCGCATTCCTGATGAACAGGCTGGGACTGACGACGTTGATTCCCCGCAACATGGAAATCACCACAAACCGTTATGGCGCAAAGCTGCCGAAAGATTGCCATATTAAGCTGAAAAAGCCTGCTGTGCCGATAACGGACGACAACTGGAAATATCTCCAGTTCATCGATCTGACAATGGCGCTTGCCGATGCGCATATAGATGCGGAGAAGCCGGAGCTACTGCTGACAGGCTATGCAAAGCGACAGGAACTGGATGGTCTTGCCCTGCTGTTTACCGCACGCAAACATTACTCGGCAAAGGTGATACTGCCCCTTATCGATTTACTCATGGAGGTGAACAATGAACTTACATCAGGATAAAGACGCATTTGAAGCCCTGCTCTCGGACGTCAGCCGCAGAACAGGCATCCGAAGCGACATTATAGAAAAGGATTACTATCTGACGCTGCTACTATGGGAGCTGTCCGTAAAGCAGGAGTCCCTTCCCGCATACTTTAAAGGCGGAACCGCCCTGTATAAATCCATCGGCCGAATGAAACGCTTTTCGGAAGATATTGATCTGACGGTTGCAGTTCATGACTGTTCAAAAAGTCAGGGAAAAAAGCGGCTGGAAACATCGGCAAACGGCTATCATACTCTTTCAAGGACAACCGATAAAGCCAGAGAAAGCAATCAGAAGGGCAGCATCACCAGCGTATATGAATACGTTCCTGTAACTGCGGTGGATTCCGCTGATGCCCTGCAGCGTTTTGGCTATGTAAAGGTGGAGGCAACATCCTTCACCATCAGCGAGCCGGTGGAAATCCTTGAAATCTCACCACTTCTTTATTCAGAGGCAACCGGTGAGCAACGCCAAATTCTCGAATCAAATTACGGAGTAAAACTCTTTCCTGTGCAGACCATCAAGCTGGAACGTATCTTCGCAGATAAAATACTGGCTGCGGAATTTTATTACCAGCGGCGTATGCTGTTTGATACCGCCAAGCACCTTTATGACCTTGCCATCATGATGGAACAGGAAAGAATCCGCACCCTGCTCTCAGCGCCGGAAGAACTCACAGCCATGCTCGCCTATAAGCGAAAAGAAGAAAGGGAGCGGATCGGAAGTGACCTGTCGGAAAAACCTTTTTCCCAATTCACCCTTTTTGATGCTGTTGGCACGGATGCCGAGCTGACGGTAGCCTTTTCAAAAATGCAGGAGATTTATGTATTTTCCCAAAGAGACATTCTTTCTCCGGCACAGCTCTCTGAAAGCATGGCAGTCTTGAACCAAACCCTACTCCAGTTGGATGAGGGTCTTGAAAGGACGCAGGCTCCCGGTGAGCATACCCAGCAGAAAATGCTGTAACGCACAGGAGGCGATGCGATGAAGCACGGCGAAATTGTGGGGAAAATTCATAACTCCATGTATCAGCAGCTCCAAAAGAGCGGTATAGCGGCACCGGTGCAGGTGCTGATGGATCTGAGCATCCTCTCCAAAGAGGATTATGAGCGGTGGCGCTTCGGCAAGGTGGATTATTTGGAGCGTGTCTGCAAGGTGAACCTCTCCGAGCTGTCCCTTATCATGCGGGAAATCCGAAGCTATGCCGCCAAAAACAAACTCAAGGCTTCGTGGACTTTTTATAAACAGTGGGGACTGAAAAGCTTCCCCCATGCAAAGAAACTCCGGTTTTCCAAAAGCGGCGGCGAGGACATTGAAAAAGCCTATGCCACCCATTATATAAACCCTGTCAGAGTGAGCGAGCTAAAACAACAATCACAAATACTTTCCAAGGCGCACTGTGAATGAACCCACGGTGCGCCTTTTTTATTTCTCCCAAAAGGCGTTTGCAGCAGCAAAACAAGGAGAGCGGCAGAACCGCTCTCCTTGCTTTTTGCAAACGGACTTTGTTATTTATCGTTGCCGTCGGGTTCTGAATCTCTTTTGAGTTCCAGCACAACACCGTCATCGCCGGAGATGAAAAGCTCCTCCGTCTTTTGCTGCGCACGCTGAAGCAGCGAAATGGCATCTGTCACATCGTTAAACAGCGAATCATACATTTTTTTGTAATCTGCCACGCAACTGACCTCCTTTTCCTTATTTCGGCGGCCACCGTTGTGTGGTATTGAAGCTCTGAACGAACAGATTGTCAAGTCGTTTTTGAAGTTTTATGAATCATTGCGCCCTGCCTGAAATCCGTTCAGGCAGATACAAAGGCACACCGCAGCATTGCTATGGTGTGCCTTTTTTATTTCTACAGAAAAGAGGTGAAAATCCAATGTTCATATGGGACTTCGTC